>CACZAY010000062.1 GCA_902779265.1 uncultured Bacteroidales bacterium
GGCGGAATGCCTTGTCGAGCAATTCGGAGATTTCGACCGATGTCGTACCGATGAGCACCGGACGGCCCTGTGCGACATATTCCTTGGCCTGTGCGATGACGGCCTTGTACTTGGCGCGCTTTGAACGGTAGATGCGGTCGTCCATGTCGATACGTGCCACTGGGCGGTTGGTCGGGATGCTCACTACGTCAAGTTTGTAGATGTCCCAGAACTCGCCTGCTTCGGTTTCGGCCGTACCGGTCATGCCCGAGAGCTTGTGGTACATACGGAAATAGTTCTGAAGGGTGATAGTGGCAAAGGTCTGTGTGGTCTGCTCGATCTTGACGTGTTCCTTAGCCTCGACAGCCTGATGCAGGCCATCGCTCCAACGGCGACCCTCCATGATTCGGCCGGTCTGTTCGTCAACGATTTTTACCTTCTGGTCTTCGCTCACGATGTAATCGACATCCTTCTCGAACATCGTGTATGCCTTCAGGAGCTGGTTGACGGCGTGGACGCGTTCGCCCTTGGTGGTATATTGGTCGAGCAATGCCTCCTTCTTGGCGGCACGCTCCTCGTCGCTCAGGCTCTTGTTTTGTTCGATGTCGGCCATTTCAGAACCGACGTCTGGCAAAACGAAGAATTTCGGGTCTTCGCCTTCGCCGGTGAGCATTTCGATGCCCTTGTCAGTCAAATCGACAGACTTGTTCTTCTCTTCGATGGCGAAGTAGAGCGGCTCCAATGCCTCTGGCATACGCTGCTGGTTATTTTCGAGGAAGGTGGCCTCGGCGCGCAGCATTTCCTGCTTTACGCCCGGTTCGCCCAGGAACTTGATGAGGGCGTTGCTCTTCGGCCAGGCGCGGTAGGCGCGGTAGAGCTGTACGGCACCCTCGTCGCGTGTCTGCTTGTCATCGGCCAATACCTTTTTCTTCGCTTCGTTCAAGAGCGTGTTGAACAGGTTCTTTTGCGCATTGACCAGCTTCTCGACGCGCGGACGGAACTCCTGATAGAGCTCCTCGTCGCTATATTCCGACGTGCGTGGGGTAGGACCGGAGATGATGAGCGGCGTACGGGCATCGTCGATCAACACGGAGTCAACCTCATCGACGATGGCGAAGTTGTGTTCGCGCTGCACGAGGTCTTCAGGGCGCATGGCCATGTTGTCGCGCAGGTAGTCGAAACCGAATTCGTTGTTCGTACCGAAGGTGATGTCGCAGTTGTAGGCTTGACGACGTTCGTCGCTGTTCGGCTCATAGCGGTCAATGCAATCGACCGAGAGGCCGTGGAACTGGTAGAGCGGACCCATCCATTCGCAGTCACGCTTGGCCAGATAGTCGTTGACGGTGACGACGTGTACGCCGTTGTGGGTCATGGCGTTGAGGAAGACGGGGAGGGTTGCGACCAATGTCTTGCCTTCGCCCGTTGCCATCTCGGCAATCTTGCCCTGATGCAGGACGACGCCGCCGAACAGCTGCACGTCGTAGTGAACCATATCCCAGCGCACTGGATTGCCGCCAGCCAACCAGGTGGTCTTGTAGATGGCCTTGTCGCCCTCGATGGTGACGAAGTCCTTGGTAGCTGCGAGGTCGCGGTCCATCTGAGTGGCAGTCACCTCGACCGTCTCGCTGTTGGCGAAGCGGTAGGCCGTCTGCTTGACGATGGCAAATACTTCTGGCAGGATTTCGGTCAATTGGTCATCGAACGTCTTCAGAATTTTCTTCTTCAGGTCGTCGATTTCGGCCCATACCTTTTCGCGCTTGTCCACGTCAAGTTTTTCGACGTTGGCGCGCAGTTCCTTGATTTTTGCGCGGTCGGCCGCTACCATATCCTGCATCTGCTGCATGAGAGCCTGGCTGCGGGCGCGCAGTTCGTCGTTCGACAGTTTTTCCATGGCGGGGTAGGCCTCCTTGACCTTCTCGACCCACGGCTGGATGGCCTTCACGTCGCGCTGCGACTTGTTGCCGAATAATTTTGTCAGTATATCGTTAAAACCCATAATCGATATTTTTAATGATTTACAATTTAGTTTCTTTTATTTGGTAAGGTTCATTGGCCATGAATATCAATTTTTAGTCTTTTTTTGTGGCCAATGGCGCAGTCTTGCAACCGCTGGGCGCCCGGATGCGGATGGTGCGTGCCACGGTGGGCGCGATGCTGGTGGCATCGACCGGCGTGCTGATGCGTTCGGCCTTCAGGTGGGGCGCCATGATGATGGCCGGACCTGGGGCGAAGTCATGCCGTGCCTGCGGCCGCTCCTCGCTGTTATCCTTGTATTTGAAGCTCCATCCGGGTTGCAGCGAGACGACCAGGTCGCCGCCGCTCTTCCGGTCATATCCACGGCGCATCCGCTTGATGCGTTCGTTGACATCCTGATGCAGGATCTGATATTGTGTGACGACATCCTCCACACCGCTGAACATCATGACGAACTCTGCTGCGGCCTGCTGCACCTCACTCAGTTTGAGATTCTGCTGCTCGATGGCGCGGTGGTCGAGATAGATCTGGAAGTCGGCAAAGTCGGTCACATAGTTTCCCTTGCCGTAGAGCGAGACGAGATAGCTGTTGAGCAGCGATGTGCATCGGCTGGCGGTAAAGGTGCCCACGCGCGTTCCTTCGACCTCCTGATGCAGCGTGTTGGTCTCGCCCGTGCCGGTCAGGTAGATGACGGTGTTGTCGAGGCCGACTTGACGGTCAACGATTTCGAGCAGATTCTTCACACTGCGGTCCACGCGCAGGTACATGTCCTGAAGCTCCTCGGCATATTTTTCCGGACAGTCGTGCATCCAAGTACCGCAATAGAGCGTCAGTTGCAGCATGTCGGTGTTCTTGCCGTTGCCAAGCGAGCCGGTCGTCAGCAGGATGCGCGACAGTTCGACGATGGCATCGTTCACCAGCGGGCTGCTCTTGAAGCGGCGGTAGTCGGGTTGGCCATGCTGGTAGAACACGTGGCTGAACCCATTGGCCAACGGGTGATATGGCATGATGGCCAATGGCTCATAGCGGCGCGACGATTCCCACACGGCCTCACTCAGATGGTAGGCGAGGGGCTGGTTCTTGTTTTTCCGCTCCACGTAGTTCGGGAAGTTGCGGAAATAGGTGCTTGAGGCCCATTTGCCCTGCTTGTCGTCGATCCAGAAGGCGCAATTGGCCGTGTGTCCGGCTCCGATGATGGCCGCCTCGGCATCGGGGGCGATGGAGTAGATGCGGCTCGTATTGTCACTGGCCGTCATCAGTTCATCGGCCAATGTCGTTCCGTTCAGAGCCCGTGCCGAGTAGTTCGCGTCGGTGAAGTTGCCCAGATAGTCCTTGTCGGCAAAAACCGACTGGCGGCGCAGCGACTGCGGATTATAGACCTCGCGCGCCGGCACACCGTTCTGGAAGGCGTAGGCTCCTGTGGCCAATACTGCCATTGCAGCCGTGGCATCCGGATTGTCCACATCGAACGTCACCTGTTCATACACCACGCCCTTGTCCAACAGGGTCTTCAGCCCAACCTCGCCCAACTGACTCTCCAGCGCATAGAGGTAGTCCGTGCGCAGCTGGTCAACCGTGATGCCGATGATCAGCTTGGGTACACCGCTTCGACCCTTCTGTTCGGCGGCCAAAGCATTGGCTGCAATGAACAGCAGGATTGTCGTTGTGGTGAGAAGTGATGAATTGGGGTGTTTCACTTACGGCTTGCAATGTTAGCTGCACTGCGTAGCAGCACGGTCGCAATCATCGGCACGAAGGCCGCGTGGCAGTACTGTGCGCTCACGCATACACTCATTATATATAAAATAACGGCCGCAAAGATAATAAAAAAATAGATACGGCGAACTTTTTCTCCCCTTTTTGTCCAAATAAAGGTGATAAACAGCAGGTTTGTGGGCAAAAGCCACAGACAATTCAGGTTGTGATCGACTGCCGGATGCTCAGAAAAGAAGTTCAGCAGCCAGACGATGCATCCCGCCAGCCCCGTCACAAGCAGCCAAACCGTGTCAAAAGCCTGGGCCGATTTTTGTGGCCAATGCCGTTGCCCGTCACGACGGTTGACATGGGCCAAGACCGTCAGCAGAAGGCCGATGGCCAACACCAGACAGCCGATGGGCATTGGCCGGAATAACCCGCACCCGGTGTCCGTCACTGCACCGTCGCCCATCGGGTAGCTCCGCGTCTCGCCTACCAGCTTCCGGCCGTCAATCTCCGCGTGACCGATGGCTCGGCTCAGGTAGTCGGGCAGGAACATCTGCTCCGTGAACGAAGCCCGCTTGTCGGCCCGTCCGGCAACCGTCAGCGCGATGCCGAAGTCGAGCCATTGGCCGATGCCCGTCTTCTCGTGTACCATGTCGCGCAGGGTGACGTCGCGCACCCACGCCGTGTCATACTGTATGTCAGCACAGCGGTTCAGCATCGCGAACGGCCGCGTCGCGCAGTTGTCAAAGAAGAAGTTGTAGCGGTAGTTCCTGTTCTGCGGCTTGTAGTTTTCGACCAATGCATCGACGAGCCTTTTTGCCTGTGCCGAGTCCAGCTGGAGGACCTGCTCCGTGACGTCAAGACGGCGGCGGCGGTGTTCGGTCAAGAAGTCGCGCATGTAGTTCGCCCCCATGCGGTAGTTGCACTTGCCCTCAACGAAATGCCAGATGAAGTTCGGCTCCGTGTAGTCATAGACCCCGTAGTGGAAGACCACGTCTTGGCCCGTGCGTAGGTCGGTCACGCGCAGCCCCGTGTGTCCGAAACGCTCGAAGGTCTGTTCGCCCGGTGCGACGGTGAGCAGAGAGACGCGCAGTGAGTCGCCGAAGTGCAGTTGGGCCTGCGCTGCGATTGAGAGAAAAAATACAATAAGTGCGGTGAAAAGCTGCTTCATGCCATTTTTTGTCATTCGGAACATTGGCCAATGTCCCCCATTCAACAAAAAAAGAAGCATCCTGTGTTTTTCATGGATGCTTCCTCAATTAGGTAAGAGATTGGTCAATTAGGCTTTAGAGGCTTCATTAGACTTAGCGCGGAACTCCTTCATCAGCTTGCTGATTTCGAGAGCTTCCTTACGGGCACGCAGGCCAGCAGCCTTGTTGCCTTTCTCGACCTGAGCCTCGGCATCCTTTGCGAATGCTGCATAGAGCTCGTTGATTTGTTGAACTAATTCTTTCATAGTTTTAAGAAATTTGATTAGTTGGATTGGTGTTGTACCTAGTACTTTACAATTTGTACGCTGCAAATATAGGGATTTTATTTTTATTGGCCAATGGATTTTTTTGAAAAAATGCAGTTGCAGCCCCTTTTTTGTTGTTTCTACCCCTCAAAAACACGCATTTGGCGCACTTTTTGACAATTTCATCCCCCTTTGACCACGTCGGACGCGACTTTGTTGGGAAAAATACCTTATCTTTGCACGTGAAACGATTATCCGTAGATGAACATGTGTAGTGGTTCCGCGGCCTCCGTGCCGTGTCCGATGAATTTCGCCATAATTGCAGCAGGTGACGGGGAGCGTCTTGTCCGCGAGGGGGTGACGCAGCCCAAACCGTTGGTGCCGCTCGCCGGACGGCCCATGCTGGCGCGTCTTCTGGATATCTTTGTGGCCAATGCTGCTGCCTCCATCTCCGTCATCATCAACGACCGTATGCCCGAGGTCGAGAGGTTCATTGGCCAATGGAAAGCCGCCCATCCCGCCACACCGCTCCACCTTGTTGTCCGCTCGACACCCAGCTCGATGCACAGCCTGGCCGCCCTCTGTGAAGTCCTGCCCGAGGGCCGCTTCGTCTGTACGACGGTCGATACCATCTTCCGCGAGGAGGATTTCGCGGCCTATGTCGCTGCCTTCCGTCAGTGCGACAGCTGCCTGTTCGGCGTGACCGAGTTCGTCGATGACGAAAAGCCGCTCTGGGTTGTGGCCGATGCCTCGCAGCGCATCTCCGCCTTCCTCGACGCCGGCCCCGCGCCCTACGTCAGCGCCGGAATCTACGGCATGGACAAGGCCGTCATCGTCCCTATTTTAAATAGGTGTCTGGCCAATGGCGAGTCGCGGATGCGCAATTTCCAGCGGGCACTGCTTTTGGCCGATGTCCCAGTCCGCGCCCATCTCTTCGGCAAGGTGATGGACATTGACCATAAAACCGACATTCAGAAGGCAGAACAATGGTTGGCCTGATTTACCGCGCACCCGAATTTTCGCCCGGTGACAATGTCGCCCGCGATGCCGCCACGCTCGACGCCGTCGGTCGTGAACTGGTGCGCATGGGAGAGCAGGTCGTCGCGCTGGGGGAGGAGCAGTTGGCATCGGCCAATGTCCCGCCGACGTTCGACCTCTGTGTCAGCATGGCGCGCCGGCAGACGAGCCTGCTCGCCCTCCAGAAGTGGCAGATGGCGGGCCTGCGCGTCGTGAACCGTCCGAATGCCGTGCAGATTACGGTCCAGAGCCGCTCCACGACGATGGAGATGCTTCAGGCCGCCGGCATCCAGGTTGCTCCGTTCTGGAGCTATGAGCCATCGGCCGACGAGATGTTCCAGTGCGAACCGGAATTGCAGGCACTGCTGCCCGGCTGGGTCAAGGCGATGCATCCGCGCGGAGTGACGGCGGGTGACGTGATGCGGGTCGAAACGGCATTGGAGGCCGACAGCCGCGTCATCTCATTGGCCACCGAGGGCTATACCGACATCGTCGTGATGCGTCATGTCGAGGGCACGCTCCTGAAGGCCTATGTCGTGGACGGACAGGTCTGGACGCGGGACGGTGGCGCAGCTCCATCGGCCATCATAGAAACCGCCAGAACCGTCGGCCGCGTGCTCGGGCTGGAAATCTATGGCGTGGATTTTATGGTTTCGGCCAATGGCGCATACGTCATCGACGTGAACGACTTCCCAAGCTTTGCCTCCTGCCGCGCCGAGGCGGCCCGAGCCATCGCCGAGCTGGTTTTAAGGTCCTTACGCCCTTAAAACCTCACAACCTCACAACCTCACAACCTCATAACCTCACTAGATGATTACAGATTCACGATATGCAGCCACGCTCAAGCATCCCGATGTGGAAGAGCACATTGACCTATGGTTCTATAGGCCGATGGGGTTCCGGCTTGCGCTCCTCGGCGAACGGCTCGGCTGGACGCCCAACGTGATTTCCGTGGCGAGCATCTTCCTGGGCATTGGTGCCGGCCTGCTCTTCTATCCGGCCGACTGGCGGTGGAATCTCGTGGGGATGCTGCTGTTGGTCTTGGCCGATGTGTGTGACAGTGCCGACGGCCAACTGGCCCGCATGACGCAGCAGTTCAGCCGCCTGGGCCGCATCCTGGACGGAGCATCGGGCGACGTGTGGTTTGTCTGCATCTATGTGAGCATCTGTCTGCGTCTCACGCCGACGTGGGGCTGGTACATCTGGGTCATCGCCGCCATCGCGGGATTCATGCACAGCCGGCAGGCTGCATTGGCCGACTACTACCGCCAGTTCCACCTCTATTTCGTCAAGGGCAAGGCAGGCAGTGAGTGGGACGATGCTGCGCAGGTCGATGCCGAATATCGTGCCTTGCGTCTGGCCGATGCGCCGCTCTACAAGGTTTTCCTGTGGTTCTACCGAAATTATACGCGTGCGCAGGAGTCGGTCACGCCGCGCCTTCAGGCCTTCCGCGCCCAGTTGCGCCGCCAGGGGGCATCGGCCGAAACCACAGCCTCCATCATCGCCCAGTCGCGTCCGCTCATGAAGTGGTGCAATGCGCTGACTTTCAACTGCCGCGCCATCACCCTGTGCGTCACGCTCATGGTGGGCGAGCCGTGGCTCTATTTCCTGGCCGAGATTGTGTTGGGCAACGTTCTGTATTTTTATCTGTGGTACAGGCACGAACGGATGTGCCGCCGCTATACCGATTGAATTGCCGTGGTGAAGAAATGTCTGATATTCACGTTCTTCATCGCCCTTTTGGGCTGGATGGTGTGGACGGCGGGCCCCGCGCAGCTGTGGAGCCACCTGATTGCGTGGAACTGGGTGCTGGTGGCCTGCATCGCGGTGTGGGCCGTGGGCTATCTGCTCAATGCGGCCAGTTTCCGGCTGGTCATCGGCTGTTTTATGGCCAATGACCCGGCATCGGCCAACCACCGGACAATCGGCTTCCGACGGCTGATGTCGCTCACGATAGGCGGCTACGCGCTGAATTATGTCACGCCGTTCGGCCTCCTCGGCGGCGAACCGTGGCGCATCTACCGCCTGCGACGCCTGCTCCCTGCTGCCGATGCCAACAGCGCGGTGGTCTATTACGCCATGATGCACGTGTGCAGCCACGTCATCTTCTGGCTCATCGGCCTCGTGTATGCGTTCTTTGCGCTTCGCGGTGTGCTGGCTGTGTTATTGGCCGATGTGACCGATGTCGTCATCCTCGTCACGGTCATCGCGCTGGTGCTGTTGGCCATCGTCATCGCCTTCCGCGTGGCTGTGCGCAAGGGCTGGATACGGGATTTGCGAACGCTATTGGCCAATCACCCGAAGCAGTTTGTGGGCGCGCTGGCGCTGGAACTGGCTTCGCGCATGGTGAACGTGGCGGAATTCTGGCTCCTGCTTGGCGTGGCGTTTCCGGGGAGTGAGGTGGCGGGCTACGGTGCGGCCTATCTGGTCGTCGCATTCAGCAGCCTGTTTGCCAATGCGCTGTTTTTCAGTCCGATGCAGCTGGGAACGCGCGAGGGCGGCATCCTGCTCATCCTTCAGGCGCTGCTGCCGGCGATGACGGCGGGCGAGCTGCTGCCATGGGCCATAAGCATCAGTCTGGCGACGCGCATCCGCGAGTTCTTCTGGATCGGGGCTGGACTGCTGATGATTGCCATTGGCCAAAAACAAGAGAAAGACAATAAATAACGAAATCACATAACTGCAAAAATGAAAGGAATCATACTGGATTATGGTGCTACCATCGACAGTAACGGAAAGCACTGGGCCGAGGTCCTTTGGGATAGCTATACGCAGGTCGAACTGCCGATTACCAAGGAGCAGTTCCGCGAGGCGTATATCTACGGCGAACGTTATCTCTCGATGATGAATGTCATCAAGCCCGAACAGAACTTCTTCGAATTGATGCAAGTGCGCATCGGCATCGAGATGGACTACCTGATGCAGCAGGGGATGCTCTCTCCGGCCATCCTGGAGACGACGCTGCGCATGACGAGCAACGGCGAGGTGCCCATCCTGGACAACGCCGGGACAATTCAGCACTTTGTCGATGCGATGGCCGGCATCTGTTACGACTATGCCCGCCGCTGTACGCTCGATGCGTTGCCTGTCGTGGAGTACTTGGCCGAGAAATATGACCTCGCGCTGGTCAGCAACTTCTATGGCAACCTGACTGCCGTGTTGCAGGATTTTGGTCTCCTGCGCTGTTTCAAGGTTGTGGTTGACAGTGCGGTGGCCGGTGTGCGCAAGCCCGATCCGCAGATTTTCCGCATGGCCATCGAGCTGCTTTCGCTGAATCCGAAGGATGTCACCATCATCGGCGACAGTTACGACAAGGATATCCAGCCTGCCGTCAGCCTGGGCTGTCAGGCCATCTGGTATCGCGGTGACAGCTGGGACCCCGAATCGGACGCGGCGCATGACTATCAGCCCACCATCAACAACCTCATCGAGGTGTACGACTTGCTGTAAGACACGAAAAAAGTCTCCCGAATCGGGGGACTTTTTTTGTTTCTGATAATTATGTCGGCCAATGCCCTTCGCTCGCAGTCTTTAGCGCGTAAGCCATTGGCCATAAATCACTTCAATGCCTTGATTTTTTCAAGCAGCGTGGCCTCGTCACCTGCGGAAAAGCCGACGTGGCTGTAAACGATCTTGCCCTTGCCGTCGTAGAGGTAGAGGTTCGGTATGCTGCTCACCTTCATGGCCTTGGCAAACTCGCCGTTCTGATCAAGCAGGAGCTCGTAGGTGTAGCTGTTCTGCTTGAACATGGCGTGGACCTTCTCTTCATCTTTCGGCTGGTCAACGCTCACGGTGTAGATCTTTACGCCCGTCTCTTTCTGCCAGTCGGCATAGACCTTGCTTACGGTCGCGAGCTCCTCGCGGCAAGGCGGGCACCAGGTGGCGAAAAATGTGACGACGAAGGGCTTGCCGTCGTTCGACAGCGACTGGGCGTTGATGCTCTTCCCCTCCTTGTCCTTGAGTTTGGCCGATGGTAATTGTGCGTTGGCCGATGTGCATCCGATTGCGAGGAGCAGAGTGGCCAAAAACAGTAGTTTCTTCATGACGGTGAATCTTTTTTGTGTGAATAACTGATTTGAGTTGTATATTTTTGCGGCAAAGATAGTGAAATTGGCGAAAAAAATTGTTGAATTGACATTTTTTTGCTATTTTTGCACGCAAATTTAATGTAACTAACCCGAATCAAATGAAAAAAGTGTTCTTCTGGGTTCTCTTCTCGGCCCTTACACTCACTTCAGCGGTGGCAAGACCACGTAAGGCTGCCGCTCCGAAAACACCTTGGCAGCAGGCCGATTCGATTGTGGAAGCTATTCAAAAGACCCGATTCCCTGACAAGATCTACAATATTGCCGACTTCGGTGCGAAAGCCTATCGGCCGGACGCTCCGCTCACATTGGCCCATGATGCCATCAACTTGGCCATAACCACATGCAGCCAGAACGGTGGCGGTATCGTCTTCGTGCCCGACTCGATTTATGTGACGGGGCCAATCACGCTGTTGAGCAACGTGAACCTGCATTTCGAGGATGGCGCCATCCTGCGTTTCTCGACCAATCCGGAGCTTTATTATCCCGCTGTCCAGACCTCATGGGAGGGCATCGAGTGCTTCAATACACATCCGTTGATTTATGCCTATGGTGCGTCTAACATTGCGCTGACCGGCAAGGGCTTGCTCGATGCGCAGGGTAGCAACCAGACGTGGTGGAGCTGGTGCGGTTCGTCGCGCTTCGGATGGTCGGTGGGCAAAATCAGCCAGAGCGGCCGTCATGGCGACAAGAACCGTGGACCGCGCGCCCGACTGCTGGAGTGGGGTGAGACGCAAGTGCCGGTGCATGAACGTGTCTTCACCATCGAAGACGGTATGCGTCCGCAGTTCGTCAACTTTTTCCGCTGTACGTCGGTCCTGATTGAAGACGTGACGTTGTGGGACTCGCCGTTCTGGTGTCTGCATCCGCTCTTCTGCAACGACCTCATCGTGCGCGGCGTGAAGGTTTACAACCAAGGTCCCAACGGTGACGGCTGCGACCCAGAGTGCTGTAACCGCGTGTTGATCGAAAACTGCATTTTCCACACGGGCGATGACTGCATCGCCATCAAGTCGGGCCGTAATATGGACGGACGCAAGTGGAACACGCCGAGCCAGAACATTGTCATCCGCAAGTGCAAGATGGAGGATGGACATGGCGGCGTGGTGGTCGGTTCGGAAATCTCCGGCGGCTACAGGAATCTCTTCGTTGAGGACTGCGAAATGGACTCTCCGCATCTGCAACGCGTCATTCGCATCAAGACGAACAATTGTCGTTCGGGTGTCATCGAAAACATCTTTGTGCGTAATGTGAAGGTTGGCGTCTGCAGCGAGACCATCCTGCGCATCAATCTGGTCTATGAACCGAACGAGCAGTGCCAACGTGGCAATAACCCGATTGTGCGTAATGTGAATCTGGAGAACGTGACGAGCAAGAAATCACAGTTCGGTGTCATATTGAACGGTCTGGAGGATGCCTGCAACATCTATGACGTCAACTTGAAGAACTGTACATTCAACGGTGTGAAACCGTCGAAGCGTTACGGCGGCGGTGTCATTGGCCACACAGGTCTCTTCCGTAACGTGCATTTTGAAAACGTGAAAATCAACGGCGAGGTGGTTGATGCTCCGGCCGATGTCTTGCAGTGACAATTGTTTGGGGTTGTGGCCGATGGAGTTCCATTGGCCATGACCCAAATCGTTTTTATATGGAAAATTTCCCGTAAGTTCGGGACGATACTTTAAATTTATATGAAAAAGTTTTTAACCTGTCTGTGTCTGGTTATTTCTGTCTGCGCCAATGTCTGCGCTGGGGTCATCAAGGGAAAGGTGGTCGATGACCTGAAGGAACCACTCGAATTTGTGAATGTCGCTGTCTATCAGCAGGGTAGCGCGACGCCGTTCAAAGGCTCGATTACCGATGCTACGGGCCATTTCGCCATCGATGGCGTGAAGGAAGGCACCTATGTCGTCAAGTTTACGTTTATGGGTTACGAGGAGCAGAAGCGCACCGTCACCATTGGCCGAGATAATAATTCTGTGGCCAATGTCCATACCGTCACGATGAGCGAAGACCGTGCCGTTTTGCAGGAGGTCAGCGTCTCGACGCAGAAGGCCGCCATGCGTCTCGATATCGACAAGAAAGTGTTCGACGTCAGCCAGAACATCGCGACGGCTGGCCTGAGCGCCTCTGAGGCATTGGAGAACATCCCTTCGGTCGAGGTCGATCAGGAGGGCAACATCTCGCTACGTGGGTCGGAGAGTGTCACTATCTGGATCAACGGCAAGGCGCAGGGCTTGACATCGGACAACCGAGGCGACATCCTCCAACAGTTGCCAGCCGAGAGCATCGAACGCATTGAGGTCATCACCAACCCATCGTCGAAATACAGTCCTGAAGGCTCGGCCGGCATCATAAACATCATCTTGAAGCGCGACCGCAAGGCGGGCTACTATGGTGGCGTGCAGCTCAACGTCGGCAAAAACAAGGATGCTGACCCAGGCGGTCGTTTCGGTGCCAACATCAACTATTCGAGCGGCATTCTGGAGGCATACGCCAATGTGGGTCTTGGCCGACGCGTACGCACCCGTCACGGTTTCACCGACCGTGATATGATCGATACCACGTCGATGGCGCGTTATGGCTTCTTGAACAACAAGACCGAAGGCGGTGGCAAGAGCTCCAACTTCTTCTCGCGCGCCGGCTTGACTTGGCACATCACTGAAAAGGACGAGGTGAGCGCAAGCTACATGGGCATGGTCGGCATCGGCAAGGGCAAGAACGATTCGCGCATCGAATACGTGCAGGCCTATTACCCCGGTTTTGAGAACAGCGGTTTGCTTAGGGCCAATGTCCCAAGCGTGCCGGACTGTTATTTCAGTGTGCGCGACAACTATTCGAGCAACAAGCCGCACATGAACGACATCGACCTCAGCTACAAGCACGAGTGGAAGACGAACCACACATTGGAGGTCATCCTTAGCTACAGCAAGTGGTCGGGCGAGAACACCACGGGACATAATCAGTCATACGACTCAATCCGCTTTTTGGGTTCTGTGCCTATGACGGCCAATGCCATTGCTGCGCTCCCCGGTGCCGTTACGACCGAAGAGTGGCAGGAGAGCAACATCGGCAACCGCAATTTCGAGACACAGGTCGATTATGCGCAGCCATTGGGCGCAACCGGTAAGCTCGAAGCAGGCTACAAGGGAACCTGGTCGCACGAGAACAGCCCCATCGAGACGTGGTCGGACTTAGCCAAGACCCAAGTCAATCCACTGCTTTACAACCGTTTCATCTACGATCAGAACATCCATGCGGCCTATGCCAACTATCAGAACCGTTGGCGCAAGTTGGGCTACCAGCTCGGTCTGCGTGCCGAATATTGGACGGTCGATACGAAGTCGAAAAACTACAACGAGGAGCATGAGGATGCCAATGTGGCAGGGCTCGAGGCCGTGCCCGACTTCAAGAAGGACTTCTTCGAGCTGTTCCCGACCATATTCTTGAGCTATGAATTGCCGCAGCATCAGGAGTTGCAGGTGAATTATACGCGTCGTCTGTCACGTCCGTGGGGCGGCCAATTGAACTCGTTCAAGCGCATCGACGACCCGACGAACATCTCGTTCGGTAATCCCAAGTTGACCCCGACCTACACCAATTCCTACGAGTTGAACTACTTGAAGAACTGGGATGAGCATACCCTCTCTGTATCAAGCTACTATCGTCCGACGGAGGACGTGATGCAACGTGTTTCGTACATGGGTGATGATCAAATCCGTTATACAACCTCCGAGAACCTCACAAAGGAGTTGAGCTCCGGCTTGGAAGTAATCTCAAAGAACAAGCTCTTCCGCGTCATCGACTTGACCACTACGGTCAACGGCTTCTACTACAAGTTGGAGGGTGGAACGTTTGTCATCAATTCTCGCGACACCGTCAACATCAATGGCGACGAGGATTTCTCTTGGAACGCCACGATGATGGCC
>CACZAY010000063.1 GCA_902779265.1 uncultured Bacteroidales bacterium
AGAAGTTAAACCTTGCAACGCCGATGGTACTGCCAACGCGGGAGAGTAGGAAGCGGCCACCTTACGAGAGAGTCAAGTTTTCAACTTGGCTCTCTTTTTTAGTTATCAGTTAATAGTTATCAGTTATTAGTCTTTAGTTAGGGATCCGCCGTTTCCAACGTTGCCCAGACGTTGGGCGGCCACCTTACGAGAGGAGTGAATCAAGTGATTCGCTCCTTTTTTTTACCCCCCTCCCGACTTGCCCCTCACTGAAGTTCGTCTTCTCGCTGAAAGATTATCAATCTTTCTAATCGCTGCGAGGACCCCGTTTGGAGGAGTTTCGATTATTCAACCTTTTGTCAGACAGCTATAATAGAAAATAAAATTTTGGTTCGCCACTTTATCGCAAAGTAGCGAACCTTAACAATGGTATATTCTAATAATTAACTGCGCTTATTTGATATGCTGATAACCGTAGTGTGCTACGTCACCGAGTTCTTCCTCGATGCGAATCAGCTGGTTGTATTTTGCCATACGGTCGGTGCGGCTTAACGAACCGGTCTTGATCTGACCAGAGTTGGTTGCCACAGCGATGTCGGCGATAGTGGTGTCTTCGGTTTCGCCCGAGCGGTGAGAGGTGACAGTGGTATATCCGTGACGATGAGCCATCTCGATGGCGTCGAGGGTTTCTGAGAGAGAACCGATCTGATTCACCTTAATCAGAATAGAGTTGGCCGCACCCATAGATATGCCCTTTTGCAGGAACTTCACGTTGGTCACGAAGAGGTCGTCGCCTACCAGCTGGCAGCGGTCGCCGATGCGCTCAGTGAGTTTTACCCAGTTCTCCCAGTCATTCTCGTCGAGGCCATCTTCGATAGAGTCGATAGGATAGGTATCGATGAGGTGCTCGAGGAAGTCGATCTGTTCGTCGGCCGAGAGTTTCTTGCCATTCGGATCTTTCTGCTTGCCATTTTTGAGCTGCTTGTAGTCGTAGTAGTATTGGCCGTTCTCGATTACGGCGAACTCTGACGAGGCGCAGTCCATAGCGATCTTGACATCCTTGCCTGGCTCGTAGCCGGCGGCCTTGATGGCGTCGCAGATGATCTGCAGTGCGTCCTCGATGCCGTCCAATGCGGGAGCAAAACCGCCCTCGTCGCCTACTGCGGTTGAAAGGCCGCGTTTCTTGAGCAACTTGGCCAAATTGTGGAAGACCTCGGCACCCCAGCGGATAGCCTCTTTGATTGAGCTGGCGCCGACCGGACGGATCATGAATTCCTGGAATGCGATGGGAGCATCGGAGTGAGCACCGCCGTTGATGATGTTCATCATTGGGACAGGCAGAGTGTATGCGTTGGTGCCGCCTATGTAGCGATACAATGGCATATTAAGGGCCTTGGCAGCAGTCTGTGCAACTGCGAGGCTCACGCCCAGGATTGCATTGGCGCCGAGGTTAGACTTGGTAGCTGTGCCGTCCAGGGCCAGCATCTTATGGTCTATGGCCCGCTGCTCGAATACGCAGGCTCCCTTCAATGCTGGAGCGATGATGTTGTTGACGTTCTCAACGGCCTTCTGTGTACCCTTGCCGAGGTAGCGCTTGGGGTCGCAGTCGCGCAGTTCGAGAGCCTCGTTTTCGCCTGTGGAGGCGCCCGATGGAACAGCAGCGCGTCCCATTATGCCATTCTCCAATGTAACATCAACTTCGACAGTTGGATTGCCGCGCGAATCAAGAATCTCGCGTGCGTGGATCTTTTCGATTTTCATTTTTATGATTTTTTAATTGTGGTAATAGGTAATTTTGAACACATGGTTGGCAAAAGGGGGTGGACCGGATGGTCGGATATCCTCATTTTTGCGGTGCAAAGGTATTGAGTTCTTATAGCTTGTACAATACCTGAAAATGATGATTTAATTTGAGTTGACATACCTGCTTGTTCCGTTGGCCGAAAAAAATGGGAAAAATCTTTTGCGAAATTTGGTTCATTGGCCAAAAAACTGTAATTTTGCACCGCAGTTATGAGACACAAGATATAAGGCATATTGAAAATCTTATACTTTCCACATGAAAAAACTTCTTTTATTTTCTATTTTGGCCGTGCTGTCGTGCGCGTGTTATCCGCAATATTATCAAAAGAAAATCAAATGTAAGAATCAGGATTATGTCCATGGCAAGACAGGCCTGTCTTTTCCCGTTGAATTGGAGGGATTGGGCCGTGAGTCAATCTATGCATTTGATAGGAAAAAGGAAAATGTCGGTGCGAACTATGAGGATGGCCAATTGAAAGTTTCGGTTTACGTTTATCCGACGGGAGATGGGTATGAGGACCGTCTGAGGCGTAGTTTCGTGAATTGTCTGGCAGCGGTATCGGCGTCCGATCATTTTGCTGTCCAGAAATTTGAGATGGATTACACTTCGTTCCATTCCGGCAAGCATCTGATTCATGGCTATCGGTCGGTTTTCCGGCACAGGGACAAGTTTTCTCTGTTAAGCTTGTATGAATGTGGCCAATGGTGGTTGAAATTCCGAATTTCAAGTGCTTCGTCCGATGCCGACAAGTTGATTGCCGCAGAGGAGAAGCTGAGGACTGACTTTGATGCCGGTGCGATGATTGAAAGTGCGCCGCTCAGCAATGTGTTCAGCCTTTATTTTCAGAAGACGGCATACTGTGATTCCCTGATGTTGGGCTGCGTTATGGGCGGGGCCTTTGCGAAAACAGAATGGATGAGTGAAAATGTGGACTCTTTGGAACTGTGTGCCGGAATCCCGAGTGTATATTTGGAGTATTACATGGCCGGATTCAATGGAATGTTGAAGTTTGCCAATGAACATCCTGAATTCGTACCATCGGCCAAGACCAAAAAGATGGTAGAGAATCTGAAGGCAGTGGCAGAGGCCGGCTATCTCCGTGAATTCATTGCTGACAATAGAACCGTCATTGCCAAGTCTGATTCTGCGATTCTGGATATGGACGGATATTATAATTGGACAAAAGAGCATCCGATGATGAACGAAGAGCTCTTTTTCGATCATGCCATTGTGTCCAACAAGCCGCAGAAAGACGATGAAAAGAAATAACGGCAATGGTTTTTTCTTCCCATGAATAATTTGCAACAACTTTAATATACCTTTAACCAACAAACACTCTAAATTAATAACATGCAGTACAAGACAACAAAAACAATGATGCGTTCATTCTGCATCCTGTGCCTGTTGCTGCTCGTCCCGGCCATCGCGTTGGCGCAGGGCAAGAAGCTGACGGGTACGGTGACCGATGAGGCAGGAGAGGCCCTGATTGGCGCAACCGTCGCCGAGGTGGGCAGCTCGAAAGGCGTGATTACAGACATCGACGGCAACTTCTCGCTGTCGTTGAGCAGCGGCACACAGTCCATCCGCGTGTCGTTCGTGGGCTACAAGACGAAGACCGTGCCTGTCCCGGCATCGGGCAGCGTCAAGGTTCAGCTGGAGCAGGACCAGGCTATCCTGCAGGAGACCGTCATCGTCGGCTACGGCGTGCAGCGCAAGAGCGACCTGACAGGTTCGGTGTCGGGCGTGAGCAGCAAGGACTTCAACCAGGGCGTCGTCAATTCGCCCGAGCAGCTCATCAACGGCAAGGTGAGCGGCGTGCAGATCGTGAACGGCGGCGGATCTCCATCGGCCAGCAGCACAATCCGAATCCGTGGCGGTGCATCGCTCAATGCCTCCAACGACCCGCTCATCGTGCTCGACGGTGTGCCGATGGAGGTAGGCGGCAGCGTGAGCGGCAGTGGCAACTTCCTGTCGCTCATCAACCCGAACGACATCGAGAGCATGACCATCCTGAAGGATGCCGCATCGACCGCAATCTACGGCTCGCGTGCATCGAACGGCGTCATCATCATCACCACCAAGAAGGGCACCGACTCGAAGCGTCCGAAAATCACATTCTCGACCACCAATTCGTTGCAGACGCGCACCAAGACGGCCGACATGATAAGCCGCGACGACATGATCAGTCTGGTTACGGCCAATGGCACAGACCGCCAGAAGGCGCTGCTCGACCCGAATGTTGACACCGACTGGAACGACGAGATCTTCAAGACCGCATTCGGCACCGACAACAATCTGGGCATCTCGGGCAAGGTGGCCTGGCTGCCATACCGCCTGTCGCTCGGCTACAGCAATCAGGACGGCATCCTCAAGACCGACAATGTGACGCGCTACACCGGCAGCCTTTCGCTGTCGCCCACATTGCTCGACAACCACTTGAAACTCAATGTCAACCTCAAGCAGACCTATAGTGACACCCGTTTTGCCAACACCAACGCCATCTGGGGCGGCGCAACGCACAATCCGTGTGCTCCGGTCTATTCGGGCGACGACGCGTTCCTGGGCTACTATGAGGCGGCCGATGCCAACGGCGTGCCCATCACCGGCGCAACGGGCAATCCCGTCGGCCTGTTGAACAACTACAAATCGACGTCCGACGTGTCGCGCTTCGTTGGCAGTTTCGATGCCGACTACAGCCTCCACTTCCTGCCCGACCTCCACGTGCATCTGACGTTGGGCTACGACCATTCGGAGGGCGAAGGCAAGGTGCGCGTGCCGAAAGAGGCATACCAGTACTACAACACGGGCGGACGCAACTACAGCTATGGTCCGCAGAAGAACGACAACAAGCTCTGGACCTTCTATGTGAACTACAACAAGTTCATCGACCGCATCAAGAGCAACATCGAGGTGACGGCCGGCTACGACTACCAGTTCTGGAAATACACCAATGCGGCCTATACCGAGTGGAACGACATGGAGCCGGCCGAACAGCAGGCATCCTCTGCGGCCGACGACCAGCGCCACGTGCTGCTTTCCTACTATGGCCGATTGAACTACAGCTACGACGGCCGATACCTGCTTTCTGCCAGTGTGCGCCGCGACGGTTCTTCACGATTCAGCGACGACAACCGCTGGGGCTCGTTCCCGTCGGTGGCACTCGGCTGGCGCGTGTCGGAAGAGGACTTCTTCGAACGTCTCAAGCCGGCGTTCAGCGTGCTGAAACTCAGAGCGAGCTACGGCGTGACAGGCCAGCAGGACGGTATCGCCAACTATAGCTACCTGCCTCTCTACACCGAAAGCCAGAGCGGCGCCTACTACGTGTTCGGCGGCACCCCGATCCAGACCTACCGACCATCGGCCTACAACAGCAACCTGACGTGGGAGACCACCAAGGCGTGGAACTACGGCTTCGACTTCGGCTTCATCGGCGACCGCATCACCGGTTCGTTCGACTACTACAACCGCAAGACCGAAGACCTCTTGGCCACAGTGCCCGTCGCCGCCGGAACGAACTTCAACAAGCAGATGCTGAGCAACGTGGGCAACATCAAGAGCGAGGGCTTCGAGATGTCGGTCAGCGCAACTCCAATCCAGACGGACGACTGGCAGTGGGATGTGACGGCCAATGCAACCTACCAGAGCAACGAGATCACCAACCTGCGCTTGAACGCCGAATCCGAGTCGCCCAACACGCCGGCCGGAGCCATCGAGTCGCACTACGTGCAGGTGCTTTCCGAGGGCTACGAACCCTACAGCTACTACGTCTATAAGCAGATTTACGACGAGTCGGGAATGCCCATCGAGGGCCTCTACGCGGATTTGAACGGCGACGGCACGGTCGATTCCAAAGACCTCTACCACTACCATTCGCCTGCGCCCGACTGGATTCTGGGCTTCTCGACCTCAGTGCGCTGGCGCAAGCTGACTGTGAGCACATCGTTGCGCGCCAACATCGGCAATTACCTCTACAACGGCATGGCGATGAACACCGGCGCGTGGGAGACGATGTCGTACAATGACTATCAGCTCAATCGTCTGAACAGCAGCTACCTGAAGACTCATTTCCAGAAGCGTCAGCACGAGAGCGACTACTACGTTGAAAATGCGTCGTTCCTGAAGATGGACAACCTCCAGCTGTCGTACAACTTCGGCCGCGTGTGCAAGTGGTTCGCGCTCAACGCCTCGATGATGGTGCAGAACGTCTTCACCGTCACGAACTACACGGGCGTCGATCCCGAAAACCAGAGCGGCATCGACATGAGCGTCTATCCGCGTCCGCGAATCTATTCACTCACCGTCGGACTTGATTTCTAAAGCAACAATTCGCCGCAATTCGTACAATTCGGTGATAGACAGAATTCGTTTGATATCCGTATCATCGCAATGAATTCGTCTCATTCGTTCAATTCGGTGATAAACAGAATTCGTTCAATATCCGTATCCGAAACGAGTTGCATTAGTTGAATTCGTTTAATTCGGTGATAAAACCGCAATTCGTTCAATATCCGTATCCGAAACGAGTTGCATTAGTTGAATTCGTTTAATTCGGTGATAAAAAAAACATAAAAACATGAAAAAGATATATTTGACAATATTTGCTGTCTGTGGCCTGATGGCCTCCTGCACGGACGATTTGGACCAGCAGCCGCAGACCGACAGCCAGACCACGGCCGATGTCGTGTATGGCTCCGAAGAGGGTTATAAAATGGCATTGGCCAAGCTCTACGCCTCGTTCGTCATAGCCGGACAGGAGCAGGGAGGCGGCAATGCCGACATTTCGAGCAACAACGGCTACGACTTCATGCGCGGCTACTTCAACCTGCAGGAAGCCCCGACCGAAGAGATGGCCGCTACGTGGCTTTCGGGCGACAAGGTTGAGGGCCTGACCTACATGTCGTGGGATGCCAGCGACCCGTGGGTGGCCGACACCTACTATCGTGCCTACTACACCATCGCGCTCTGCAACGAGTTCCTGAGCCACGCCACCGCAAAGGCCGTCTCGGGCAATGCCAATCTGACGGCATTCCGCGCCGAAGCCCGTTTCCTGCGCGCCTTGGCCTACTACTACGTGCTCGACCTCTTCGGTCAGGGTCCCTACGTTGACGAGACGATGGGCGTCGGCTCCTACATTCCCGAAGCCTACACCAACGCCCAGCTCTTCGCCTTCATCGAGAGCGAGCTGAAGGAGGTTGCGGCCGATGGACTTCTCGCACCATCCGACGTCGAATACGGTCGCGCCTCGCAGGCCGCCGCATGGGCATTGTTGGCCAGATTGTACCTCAACGCCGAGGTCTATGGCGCGGGCGACCACTATTCGGACTGCATCGCACAGTGCAAGTCGGTCATCGGCGCCGGATTCTCGCTCGAAGCCGACTACGGCAAGCTCTTCAACGCCGACAACGACAAGCGCACCAACGAAATCATCTTCCCGTTTGTGGTCGATGCCGTCAACACCGTCAGCTGGGGCGCGACGACCTACATCGTGTGCGGCGAGTGCGGCAATTCCAGCACGCAGGATCCCGCCAAGTACGGCCTGACGAGCGGTTGGGGCATGTTCCGTGTGCGTGGCGAGTTGCCAGCGCTGTTCTCGGGCAACGAGTCGGCCGACAGCCGCTGCATGTTCTACACCGACGGACAGACCCAGTGGCTCGACAAGGCCATCGACGACCAGAGCCAGGGCTACTTCGGCGAGAAGTTCTCCAACCTGACCGATGCCGGCGAGGCTGCGTCCAACACCGGAGCCGTGGGTGCCGACATCGACTTCCCCGTGTTCCGCTTGGCCGATGTCTATCTGATGCTGGCCGAAAGCGTCCTGCGCGGCGGAACGGGTGCTACGCTGGATGAAGCGCGCCAGTTGGTCAACGCCGTTCGTCAACGCGCCTATGGCAGCACTGACGGAGACATCAACGAGTCGCAGCTCACGCTCCAGTTCATCCTCGACGAGCGCGCCCGCGAGCTCTATTGGGAGTGCTGCCGACGCACCGACCTCATCCGCTACGGCCTGTTCACCGGCGGCACCTACAAGTGGCAATGGAAGGGCGGTGTGGCCGATGGCCGTGCCACCGAGAGCAAATACAACATCTATCCGATACCGACTGCCGAGCTGTCGGCCAACCCGAATTTGAAGAACGAAAACTATTGATAAACAATGAAAACTGCAAAATACATACTTGCGTCGCTGTTGGCCGTCATGACATTGGCCGCCTGCGACAAAGACGGTGACATTATCGTCACAAGTGGAGCACAAGCGGTCGAACTGAGCGGTTCGGGCGACGTCGTCATCGACAAGAACTACGCCTCCGGACTCGCTCTGACGCTGAACTGGACCGACAACAGCCGCCTCTCGTCAAGCGACGAGCGCGTGTGGCTGCCCGTCGGCACTACGGTCAACACGCTCCAGTTTTCGGCCTCCGACGACTTCGCATCGGCTATCGAAATCCAGACCGAATCGGGCACTACGTCGATTCAGTTCACGGCAGAGGCTCTCAACTCGCTTGTGGGTCGCGTCGGTCTTGCGAGCGATGTGGCATCGACCCTCTACATCCGCATGAGCTCGGTGTTGGCCAACAACGTCGAACCCAAATACAGCAACGTCCTTGAGATGCAGGTGACGCCCTACAGCATCGACATGAGCGTCGCATTCGTGCTCGACGCCAGCAAGAACGACACCGGCATGACCCTCTCGTCGCCCAACTCGGACGGCATCTACAGCGGCTTCATCGGCGCATCGGGCTGGTACAACTGGTGGCTGCTTGAGGGCAACGGCATCACGTGGGGCAACGTGGCTATCGACGGCAAGCCGTTCATCATCAGCAGCGATGGCGGTGCGTGGAACTTCTGGTATCCGGGTCAGGCAGGCTGCTACTACACCGTGGTCAACACCGTCAAGCAGGAGTGGTCGGCCCTCTACATCCCGTCGCTCACCGTGAGCGGCGACATCACGGGCGAGATGACCTACGACCGCAAGGCCAACAAGTGGATGCTGTCGTACACAGCAACGCAGTCGGGCACGGCTACAATCCGCGTAGCAGGCACCGGCAGCCAGTACAATGCAACAACGGGCACCGACGATGCATCGGCCGTAAGCACTCCGGTGGCATTCGCCGTGGAGGACGGCAAGCTGGTGTTGGCCGATGAGGCATCGGACATAACCGTCAACGTGGCTGCTGCGGGCGACGTCACATTGGCCATCGACCTGAGCGACCCGACCGCCTGGAAATGTGAGGTGAGCGAGGGTAGCGAGACGCCTGTCGAGATCGCAAAGCAGCTCTACATACTCGGCAACGACGACACGTGGAACTACGACCAGTACTTGACGCTCTACGATGAGGACAACCTCTGCTACGCGGCTGCGGTCAACTTCAGCTGCTCGTGGGGCTACTACTTCTCGAAGGAATTCCAGGGCTGGGATCACGTCAACCAGGATCCCGAATCGGAGGAGATGAAGCTCATCGAAGGCGGCACCGACGAGAACAACATCCAGGCTCCGGGTACCGGCCTCTACGTCACCGTCGCATCGCTCGGCTGGATGTCCTACTGGTACGCAATGAGCGACCCGATCACGTCGGTTTCGTGCACCGGCTTCAACGACAGCTGGGACCTTATCGAGATGACGGCCGATGCAGAGCAAGTCGGTGTCTATACGGCACAGGTGACCGCTACGGGCGACACTCCGTGGGGCGCACAGGTGCTGCTGAACGGTTCTTGGGAAACCTACTTCGGCACTTGTGCGGACGGCGCCCTCTTGTGGAGCAAGAAGGACAACGGCGCCCCGACGGGCTGGGAAATCGGCAAGACCTACACCTTCACCGTTGACCTCTGCAAGTGTACCTATTCGTTGACGGAACAATAAACCATAATAATAAAAATGTCATCCTGAGCGCAGCGAAGGATCTCTACGCGAAAATTGAGAGATTCTTCACTGCGTTCAGAATGACAAATAAGGAAAAAAAGATGAAAAAGAATATGTTCAGAACTTTATTGACGCTGTTGGCCGTTGCCAGCGCGCAAACCTCGTGCACGGAGGAAATCAGTCCCATCACCGAACCTCGCCAGCAGAACGAAATCACGGTGGCTGAGGCCGGCACATTTGCCAAGGGCGCCGATGTCAGTTGGCTCACGCAGATGGAGAGCGAGGGGCTGACCTTCACCAACAAGGCAGGCGTGGCCACCGAGTGCATGGCGCTGCTCAAAGAGGACTGCTACGTGAATTCCATCCGTTTTCGCGTGTGGGTCAACCCCGCTGAGGGCTGGAACAATGCCGACGACGTGTTGGTCAAGGCTCGCCGCGCCGCCTCGCTCGGTCTGCGCGTGATGATCGACTTCCACTTCAGCGACACGTGGGCCGATCCGGGCCATCAGACGACACCGGCCGCCTGGGCCAACTACGACCTGACGCAGATGAAATCGGCCGTGGCAGAGCATGTCCGTTCGACGCTCACGAAACTGAAGACCTACGGCGTGACGCCCGAATGGGTGCAGATAGGCAACGAGACCCGCACCGGAATGCTCTGGCCGTTGGGCAGCACCGACAATGGCGGTAACTTTGCCGCGTTAGTCAATGCCGGCTACGATGCCGTGAAGGAGGTCTTTGCCGATGCGAAGGTCATCGTCCACGTCGATGGCGGCGACAACCTCGCCCTCTACACCTATCTGTTCGGCAACCTGAAGTCGTACAACGGCAAATATGACATGGTCGGCATGTCGCTCTATCCCGAGACAGGCAAGTCGGCCGAAGCCGTTGCAAAGTGCATCAGCAACGTCACGACGATTTACAACACCTACGGCAAGCCGGTCATGATCTGCGAGGTCGGCATGGACTACGATCAGGCCGAGGAGTGCCGCGACTGTATCGCATCGCTCATAAGCCAAGGCAAGGCCACGGGCCATCTGGAGGGCATCTTCTATTGGGAACCGCAGGCTCCGGCCGGCTACAATGGCGGCTACAACAAGGGATGTTTCAGCAACGGCCGACCCACCGTCGCGCTCGACGCATTTGGCGAGTGATCCAGGTTTTTGGCCAATGCACATCGTTCAAGGGGAGGAATCAAAAGCCTCCCCTTTTTTGGTAGGTTTTTCCGTCGTTTCGATGATTGGTAGTTGTTTTGTCATTCCTTTTTCTCCTCCTTAGAACATAAATTCCGCAATTAAAATGGAAATATAAGCCGATTCTCAAAATAATCGCTCATTTTGCTTGTGAATTAACGGTGTTCTAAGTATATTTGCGCCGATTGTTTACAAACTGATGCCATGCACAGACTTTTTCAGTCTTTGAAATACTATTAATCAACACTAAAATCTATTCTCTATGAACAGGACACTCGTAACCGCGCTGTTTCTGGCCACCTCGATAGGTGCATCGGCGCAATCATCAATCAAGGAGATGCTAGACATGTTTCCCCAGTTTCCATCGGCCAATACCCTTGTCGCCTTTGACAAGCAGTGCAGGCAGCTGGGCGATGGGGATGCGCCAAGCACGTTGAGCGACTACAAGGAATCGGTCGAGAAGGTGGAAAATGCCATCACGACCCAGCTGATGGCCAACGACAAGGCGAACGCCGATCAACTGGCAGCAGCCACATTGGCCGAAAAGGTGACCGGCCTTGACGTGACCAAGGGACAGTTGGCGCAGATGAGCCAGGAGCAGCAGAAGGCCGCCGCGATGCAGAGTGCGATGAGCATGTTGGCCAATATGGGGGTCAGTGCCAATGATGTGGCCAAGATGCAGAGCGGCACCATGAGCGAGGCGGAGCAGGCCGCGCTCGCCAACAAGATGATGATGCAGGTCAGCGGCGGCGTCTCGATTGATGACATCAAGCGGATGGAGGGGATGACCGATGCGCAGCGAGCTGCCTACATGCAGCAGAAGGGCTTGGCCAAGTCTCCGTCGGAAAAAACATCGGCCCCAAAAGGAAAGATATCGTCGCAGCTTGTGGTACGGCTGCAGGCCGCCGAGAGCAAGGGCCGGGCGATGCATGAAC
The DNA here is from genome assembly GCA_902779265.1 of uncultured Bacteroidales bacterium. Classification (GTDB taxonomy): domain Bacteria; phylum Bacteroidota; class Bacteroidia; order Bacteroidales; family UBA3663; genus Liminaster. The sequence continues at coordinate 11,767 of CACZAY010000063.1, forward strand.
AGAGTCTGAAGAAAGTCGAGCTGAAGGAGGTGATTGCCCAAGGCGAAGCGCTCTGGCAGCAGAAATATGCGGCCAAATACAAGTCGCTCTATACCGAGTTCATAGGGCTGCTTGCCGCCTCGGAAGAACATCTGACCGCCGAGCAGAGTAAGGCCAATGGGGTGAAATTGGAGAGCGTCAAGAAGCAGATTGCAGAAACCGAGAATGCCTTCTACGCAGAGTATATCCCGAAATATCATGCAGCGGTGCAGGAGGCCCTCAAGTTCATCCGTGAGAACGAAGCTCCCGCATTCGAGGAGTGGAGGCAGGCCTATGACGAGGCTTACCAGCAGACCGGCGACCGGCAATGGAAGTTCACGGGCTCGACGGCCGTCATGCCTGTAGCAACCTATGCCCTGTTGCTCAAGCGGGTGGAGGCCTATGGCAGGAACAGCAAGGGCGAGCCGTTCGAATCGGCGTCGTTGGAATAAGGAGCATTGGCCAAAACCATAATGGAAGAAAAAGAGAGGAGTGCGTGTCAGAAGAAGACGCGCACTCCTTTGCATTTGGTCGGTTATGGCCAATGAATTTATACGGTGTGGAGGATGAACTCCTCCAGATCGATGCCCACGAGGTCGTAGGGGGCAATCTGTGGCAGGGTGTAGCAACCAGGCTGCTGCTTGACAACGGCGCGTGCGCACGATGCGAGCACCTGACCGGTGAGTGCTGGGTTGTTGATCTGCATGGTGAACTGGAAACGCTGGTTCTGCGTCTCGCCGCTCACGCCCTTGCGCTCTAGAAGAACGCCGTGACCCATGTCGCGAAGGTCGTTGACATTGGCCACCTGATGAACGTGGGTGTCGTCATTGCAGAAGTATGAATCGGACTTGATTGCATTCTCGACGGCCTTGAAATCGGCGCCATCCTCAAGCTGGACGTAAACGTCGCGGCGGTGTACGCCGGTGCCCAACGGGATGGTCATCGACAGTGCATCCTTGACACCCTCCTTGCTGCGGGCTACAACAGAGTGGCCCATGCTCATGCCAGGACCGAAGTTGGTGTAGCTGATGCCCTTGGGTGCCATTGCGAGCAACAAGGTGCGGATGACGGAGTCTGTGCCTGGATCCCAACCGGCCGAGATGATAGCCTTGGCGCCCGACTTCTTGCCGGCGGCATCGAGGCTCTTGTAGAGTTCGAGGATGCTCTCGCCGTGGATGTCGAAGCTGTCGACGGTGCAGATGCCTTTTTCGACGAGAGCCTTTGCGGCTGCGGGGATTTCGCGCGATGGGAGAGCGAGGATTGCCACGTCAACCTTGCCGAGTTCTGCGATGTCGGCCACAACCTTTACGTCCTCCAGTTCGGGAGACTTCTTGCCGAGCGAAGCGGCGCGACGTACGACGCCGACGAGTTCGAGATCCTGGGCGGCCTTGACTGCCTGGAGCGAGTACTTTCCGATGTTGCCATATCCGACGATGGCTACTTTGACTTTTGTCATTTTGATATTGGTTTTGGGTTAAACATTCTGGCTGCAAATTTATGTTTTTTTCGTCGTATGAGCAAATATTGGCGTTTTTGGATGCACTTTTTTTTGCCGAAACGGTCGTTTTCTGTCATTTTGTCACGGAAAGATGCGAATATCTGGCAAAAATCTGTCATTGGCCATAAAACCGATGCCGAGCGAAACGGCCGGACGCGATTTCGGGGATAGAATGGCATTGGCCAATGTCCCGATTCCCGCCAATTCCCGCATTATCTGCGTGCGGAAGGCATTTTTTCGGCCAATTTTGCGGCTGGATGAAAAAAATGTGCTATCTTTGCGAAATCAAATGGGAATAAAAATGAAGACCTTTAGCGTAAGAAGTTTGTGCATTGTGAGTCTGACGGCGGCAGTCGCGCTGTCGGCCTGCCATTTCGGCAACGGGAGTGACGGCGCAGCGGCATTGGCCAAGAAGAAACGCCAGTTGAGCTACGGCGTGACGGTGGCATTGCCGTCGGTTGTGGCCAATGAGACGCCTGTCGAGGACCTCGGGACCGGGGGGCTGAACGTGAACTGGGGCGAGAAGGCGCAGTTGGCGGTCTTCGGTAAGGAGTTCCAGACGGAGCGGGACACGACGGGAGCGGCCGTGTGGCCCGAGGCGATGGCGTTGACCTACGACAAGTACCGCAGCGCCGACCCTGTGGTGACGGGGGCGTGGACTCGGCTGGCGTTCGATTTCGCGGCATGGGCACGGCGTTGCTTGGGTGATGGCTGAAGGAGGGCAACGTGCTGAAGGCGCGTGTCGATTCGGTGCCGTTCAACTTCACGGGTCAGGACGGGACATTGGCCACACTGAGAGAAAAATATTATGTGGCACTGGGACGCGGACGGGCCAACTGTGTCAAGGCGTCGGTGTCGCTGCGTGATTCGGCCGATTGCCTGGCTGCGCATGACCACGTGAGCGCGGGTGAGGATATGCTGCTGATGGAGCCGAAAATGGCCGTCGTGCGCCTGTCGCTCATTGTGCCGGCGCAGGATGACTTCACGCTGGTGGATTACGTCCTGGGGCGCGGTATGAGCGGTACGACATACTATATCGACCGTATCTTGGTGTCGAACCAGCGCGCGGGGGCCAAGGGCATCGGCCGCACCCTGCTGGACCTGAACAGCGGCTGGATGACGTCGCAGGCATCGGCCGCAACCTACCTGATGGTCGAGGACAACGTCAACCACTTCTGGAAACACAGCCAGATTGCACGCGAGGAGGCGCAGCCGTTGGCCGACGTGGGCGGTACGGGCGAGTCGTGGGGCACGAAACACGCTATTATGGCAAGGCCGAGGCTGTGACGCTGCGTGACGGATGCTATTACATCACGTCGCCCATCGCGCTCTACACCTCGATGGACAAGCTGGGTGAGGCGGCGCAGGTCTGCCGTGTGCCGTGATTTTTGTGGCCAATGGAATGGCCTCGCGGAATTTCGTTTTACCGAAAATGAACATTGGCCAAAAACAGGATTATGGCCGATGAAACCCATGAAAAACTTGTTGATAAATCGGCCGAAAATGACGATTTAAACGCCACTTTGATATGCCAAAACACGCGTTTGGGACGGAAAAACGCGTTGAGAATGAAAAAAATGGCTCATCCGTTCACGTACGCGCGAAAAAATCACTAACTTCGCGCCCGGAATTCAAGACTACGCGGAAACTGAATTATATCACAAGACATTTTGATGTTTTATGCAGAAGATAGAATTATTTTGTGGAGCATTGGCCGTTATGTTGCTCTCATCTTGCCACTTTGGGCATACGGCCGAGGAAATGCGTAACAAGTACAATGACGTGGAACGAGACCTGACCTTTACTTTCAGTGCGGTCGGTCCAGGTGGAACATCGGCCACAACAACATCATCAACACGAGTTTATTTGCAGGATGACGAGCTGGATGGCGTCGTCAGCCGTTGGGAGGAGGACGACGTGATTGCGTTGTTCGACTTCGGCGAGGTCTTCGTCGCAACCGGCGGAGGCTCAACCAACTATGCCCTGCCGCTGAAATACTACGAGGATGCGCCCGACACGTACGGCATCGACTTTGCGGTGTTTACGGGCTCGGCCAGGGCCAAGATGGGAGAGGACGTCTTCAATGGGAAGCCGTTCGCGCTCGTCTATCCGCATGACAAGTTCAAGGACGTCTCGGCCGCCGAGACCAGCTTGCAGCTGCCCTTCGACGGACAGCTCGGATCGTTGGGCTCGCTTCAGGAGAATTTTCTATACGCGTGGGGGCGCGCGCAGGGTATCTGCCAGGACGCCGTCGTGACGCTGATTGAAGACCAGGGCCCATGCAGCAGCCGGCAGGAGTGGCACACGCACGACACAGGCAGCGAAATCATCGTCCTCGACAACAAGATGGCCATCATCCGCTTTTCGATGATTGTGGCCAATGTCACTATAGGCGACAACGGCCGGCCGGACACGACGCTCATGACGCTGAACGACTACCTGGGCAGCGACCTTGACATCGAGAGCATCGAGGTGCAGAATCTCGTGAGCGGTGCGCCCGGCGTGACAACCGTCAATCTGGACCTTGCCAGCGGCATGGTCTCGGGCGAGCCGACTGCGACAGGAACATTGGTCATCGGCCACACAAATGATACGACAGGCGTCGCTACTCGCGAAATCCAGCAGCAGGACGCCACGCCGGTCAACCACAGCGCAGATGCCGACAGCGTGGCCTGGGGCACGACATTCTATCTCGCCGTGCCGTGTCCGTCGGAAACGACATTGGCCTACCACCCGCTCATCACCGTCCACACCCGCAACAACAAGACGGGCCTGCCGGGCGATACCTACTACGGTGCCGTGTCGGAGAAGGTCATAAAGGAGGGTGATTACTACATGACGGCGCCCATCGTCCTCTTTGACAACAAGGCCCGTATTGATGTTGAGGCCAAGATTTATCTCTACTACCACTCGTCGTACGTCTGGAGCGGAGACGAGACCATAGACGTCTATTGAGAATACTCACCGCAACCACTGAAACCCAAGTGAAAATTTGAAACCCATACGAAAATGAAGCATAAGTTAGCATACATGATTATGGCCTCGGCCACGGCATTGGCCCTCTGTGCCGGCTGCAAGGATGACGACGAGTGCCGGGCTGAGTTCTTCAAGAAGTATATCAAGAAGGTCGTGGACCCGGATACGGTCGATACGGCTGAGGTTGTTTCGAGCTCGTCGGAAATAGACCTCTTTGCTTCGTCTTCTTCCTGTGATACTTGTGGCATGTCGGGTGAGTCCGACGACCAGTCCTCGAGTTCCGGACTGGACTCCCTGGAGTCTTCTTCTAGCACCATCCCGGAATCCAGTTCCATCGCGTTGAGCTCGTCTTCCGTGGCCCTGTCCAGTTCTTCACCCATTTTGTCGAGCTCGGTTATCATCAAGAGTTCTTCTTCGCATAAGCCGACCAGCAGCTTCACTTTGCCCCCCAGCAGTGCCGACGAAGAATCCAGCAGCAGCGTGGAAGACCCGTGCACCAAGGAAAAGATGGGAGAGGGCTTGTGCAAGGTGAATAAGCCTGAGATTAAATTTGGTGAAGAGGCCAAATGGACCTATGTCCCTGTTCGGGAATGTGGTGTCGGATTGACTGGCGAGTGGGAACTTTTTGAAGCCGACGAACCCGGTAAGGATGGACTTGAGGCGACCTTTAGGTTTTCTACCGATAAAAGCGTTATCAACCAAAAGGTTTATCCTAGTTTGACGGTGAAGAAGGGCAAGATGTCCACTACTGTGGATTGCTCCCGCGCTACGGTTAAGGTGACTAATGCTACCGTGATACAATCCAGCA
>CACZAY010000064.1 GCA_902779265.1 uncultured Bacteroidales bacterium
AATGTGGGTGCGGAGTGGATCCCCGATCCGCGCAGTTCACGAAGCATATTCCATCATGTCCGTTACAGGCTTGGAGCGAGCTTCGCTACACCTTATTATTATATTAATGGGCAGGACGGACCGAAAAGCATCCAGTTGAGCCTGGGTTTAGGCATACCCATCTTGAACGCATACAACAATCGTTCCATCCTCAATATCAGTGGCCAGTGGCAGCATCGTTCAGCGGATAACCTTATCACCGAGAATACGTTCCGCCTGAATATCGGTATCACCTTCAACGAGCGCTGGTTCTCGAAGATGAAGATCGAGTAATAGAAGTAGCGTGTATGAGTGGAAAGTGGAAAGTGGAAAGTGGAAAGAGATTACTTTTTGGTGGGTATTCTGCCGCAAGAGTATTCTCCTTCCTCTTTCCACTTTCCACTTTCCTCCTTCCTCTTCTCACTTCCTGCGAACAGGCTCAGGAGCACATGGCTTCTGCTATCAACGACCGTGACTCAGCCTCGGCAATGATATCCTACGGCGTGAACACCCTCATCAGTGACTCCGGCGTCATCAAATACCGCGCCATCACGCCCACCTGGGTCCGCTACGGCGACGAGGCCAGCGAGCCCTACCAATATTTCCCTGAAGGCATTGAATTCGAACAGATTGACCGCATCTTCGAGGCGACCGAGACCATCGTGGCCGACACCGCATACAACTGGGAGAACAAACAGTTGTGGCACCTCATCAACAACGTCCGCGTCACGAGCATCAAGGGCGAGAAATTCGTGACCAACGAACTTTTCTGGGACATGAAGAAGCACGAGGTCTATAGCGACTCGTTCATCCACATCGAGCGTGCCGACAACATCATCGAAGGCTACGGCTTCACATCGACCGACGATTTCACGAAATACGAAATCAAGCAGACCAACGGAATCTTCCCTGTGCGCGAAAACGACGCCACGGAACGGCCGGCCGGGACATTGGCCAATGACACCCTCCCGACAGACAACGACAAACTGACACATTGAGCCATGACCCTATATCTTCCCATCATCATCGCGTTGCTGTTCAGCGCCTTCTTCAGCGGCATGGAGATGGCCTTCATTTCAGCCAACCGCGTCCGTCTCGAACTCGACAAGCAGAACGGCGGACTCACGGCACGCGTCCTGAACTATTTCTACAGCCACACCGAGAAATTCATCTCGACCATGCTGGTGGGCAACAACATCGCGCTCATCATCTACGGCATCTTTATGGCCAAGCTCCTTGAGCCGCCCATCCGCGAGTATCTGGCCCAGAACGATTTCGTGGTCGTCCTGCTCCAGACATTGGCCTCAACCCTCATCATCCTCATCACGGCCGAGTATCTGCCCAAGGCCCTGTTCAAGGAGAATCCGAACGGCATGATGCGCGCATTCGCCGTGCCGCTCTACGCCATCTACTGGCTGCTATACCCCATCTCATCGTTCGCCACCATACTGAGCCACAGCATCCTGCGATTGGCCGGAATGCCCATACAGAAGAGGCGTCAGGGGGCATTGACCAAGGTCGATCTGGATGATTTTGTCCAACAGGGCATCGACGACAACGGCGACGACGAGGACAACGACAACCAGGAGCTGCGCCTGTTCCAGAATGCGCTGGATTTCTCCAATGTCAAGGTGCGCGACTGTATGATTCCGCGTTCCGAATTGACCGCAGTCTCCATCGACACGACCTTTGCCGAACTGAACCGGCTGTTCGTCGAAACAGGGTTCTCGAAAATTCCTGTCTATAAGGAGGATATCGACAATCTGGTGGGCTACATTCACTCGTCCGAAATGTTCCGCAAGCCGCACCAGTGGCAGCAGAAAATCATCCCGATTCCGTTCGTTCCCGAGACGATGGCCGCGCCGAAAGTACTGCGGATGCTGATGGAGCACAAGAAGTCCATCGCCGCCGTAGTGGACGAGTTCGGCGGTACAGCCGGTGTCATCACGATGGAGGACCTGTTTGAGGAGATCATCGGCGACATCGAGGACGAGCACGACCGTTCGGACATCAAGGGCAAGCAGCTGAGCGCCCACGAGTTCGAGCTGTCCGGCCGACTGGAAATCAGCAAAATCAACGAGGAATTCGGCCTGCATCTGCCCGAATCGGACGAATACCAGACATTGGCCGGCCTCGTCCTCCACAAGCTGCAGTCATTCCCCCACGAGGGCGACGTCGTGACGCTGGAAGACGAGAAGGTTCAGATGGTGATAACCAATGCATCGGCCACAAAAATAAAGACCGTCCGGCTCACGCTGCAAGGATAAACGACGCACAAAATACAAAATTCAGCAAAAACGGCCATGAAACGCACTTTTTTCCACCCGTTTTGGCCAATCTATTGAAAAATTTAGTACCTTTGCGCTCGATTCGTTGAAAAAACATCAAAATTAACTAAATAAAAAACCAAATCAATGGCAGTATTTCAATCCATTCAAAGACACCCTGTCTTGCTTGCAAGCGTTCTGGGTGGCGGTCTGATCCTCATGATCATCATGTTCGGATTCGACGATTACAACGGACTCTTTCAGGGCGACCGCGACACCGTTTTGAGCGTGAATGGCAAAAAGGTTTCATGGGCTCAGTTCGAGACCGAACGTCAGCGTCAGTCTGACTTCTTCCAATCATTCTACAACCAGGATGTGAACAAGGCCGAGATCAGCCACCAGATCAACAATCAGATCTACTCACAGTGCGTCCAGGACATTCTGCTGGACGAGCAGCTGGAGCAGTTGGGCATCGCAGTAAGTGACGCCGAGGTCAACGAGCTGGCTCAGGGCAGCCACATCTCACCTGTCCTCACCCAGATTTTTGGTCAGAACGCACAGACCTATGGACAGACCTTCGCACAGTTGGTTTCAAACAACGGTTTCGAAGAGTTCCAGCAGCAGTACAATGCACCTTACATGACGCTGAACAACTGGCTTGTCATCGAGCACCAGATCAAGAGCACCCGCAAGGCCCAGAAGTACAGCGCCCTGCTCAACGCCGCTATCCAGCCTAACAAGCTGGAGGCTCAGGATGTCTTCAACGGCGAGAACACCGACGTCTCGTTCAGCTACGTCCGCAAGCGCGCTTCGGAAGTCGCCGATTCACTCGTTTCCGTATCAAGCAGCGACCTGAAGGCCTATTACGAGAATCACAAGGAGAGCTTCAAGCAGAACCAGCAGACGCGCGAAATCGTCTATGTCGCTGTACCTCTGTACCCAAGCGAGGATGACCGCAATGCAACATTGGCCAACCTCCAGAATGCTCTTCCAGAATTCACCAACGGTGATGTCAAGGAGGTGGTTGCGGCCAATTCCCAGTTCAGCTACGTTGACGCCTTCCTGAACGACAACACCTTCCGCGGCGAGCTGAAGGAATTCGTTGAGGCCAATGCAGCCGGCGCAGTGAGCGAGCCCAAAATCTACAGCGGTGACATCTTCACCCTCCTGGGCGAGCAGAGCGAGAACGACGAGAGCCTGAGCGAATACTACTGGATGGCCCGCATCATGGCCAAGCAGACCGCTCCAGACTCATTGAAGCTCGTCATCGCCGGCGCTACCAAGGAGAACCAGGACAGCCTCTTCACCGAAATCAAGAAGGGCTCACAGGACAGCCTCGCCCAGTGGACGACCGACCTCGCCACCATCAACTACGAGGCAGGTCTGCGCGCAAAAATCGCATCGGCCAAGAAGGGCGATACCTTCAAGTACGACTTCAACAACGGCCAGCAGGACATCTATCTCGTGGTCAAGGTGGTCGATGAGACCCAGAAGGTTCCTCAGAGCAAAGTTGCCATCTATGCCGAGAAGATCAACCCATCAAGCAAGACCCGCCGCACCGAATACGGCCGTCTGAACGAGTTCATCAACGACAACCCATCGATCCAGCAGATGCAGGACAGCGCATTGGCCAAGGGCTTCCGTCTCTTGAACGCCGACGTCGCATCAAACAGCTACAACATCAATCAGGTGAAGGAGTGCCGACAGGCCGTACGCTTCGTCTTTGAGGGCAAGACCGGTGACATTTCCGAAATCTACGAAGACGGCGGCTATCTGCTGGTCGTAGGCATCACCGGCGAGATTGAGCAGGGCTACGCAACACTTGACAACAAGAATGTAGCCGATTACATGCGCATGCAGGTCAAGCCACGCAAGCAGATCGAGTATCTGGTCAAGAACGACTTTGCCAATGTGGCCGACAAATCATCGCTCGAAGGCTATTCATCGGCCCTCGGCGTAGGCATCCAGGAGGCTACCCGCGTAAACTTCAACATGAACAGCATCTCGGGTCTGGGCATCGAGCCTAAGGTCATTGCAGAGGCGCTGAAGAACGCAGAAGGCACCATCGTCGGCCCAATCGAGGGCAACAGCAATGCCGTTATCATCAAGGTGGGCGCAAAAACCGACAAGGGCCTGACCTTCAACGAGCAGGAATACAAGGACAAGGTGATGGCAAGCGCCTACCGCAACGCATCGGGCTTGGCCAGCCAGCAGCTGAACAACGCCGCCGAAATCACCGACAACCGCATCCGCTTCTATTAATAAGGTAATAGAAACCGAAAAAGGACAAAGAAGGACGTGCTCATGCGGGCATGTCCTTTTTTAGCCCCTCTCCCAGTCACATTCTCACGCTTATGACACACCTATTAGGCAAAACGCTACAGGAACTGCAGGACATCGCCACTTCGCTGGAGATGCCGCGTTTCACGGCCAAGCAGATGGCACAATGGATCTACGAGAAACGCATCGGCCGCATTGAGGAGATGACGAACCTCTCATTGGCCAACCGCCAGAAACTGACGGACGCGGGCTACGACATTGGCCTTGAATCCCCGGCCGATGCCGCCGTCTCACGCGATGGGACCATCCGCTACCTCTTCGCCACGCAGGTGGGCAAGCACATCGAGTCGGTCTATATCCCCGACCACGACCGCGCCACGCTGTGTGTCTCGTCGCAGATCGGCTGCAAGATGAACTGCTATTTCTGCATGACGGGCAAACAGGGCTTCAGCGGCCAATTGACCACGCACCAGATCATGAACCAGATTTTCGCCATTCCCGAAAGCCTCTCGCTCACGAATCTGGTCTTCATGGGCATGGGCGAACCACTCGACAACTGGGCGGAGGTGGCCAAGGCATTGGATATCATCACCTCACCGTGGGGCATGGCGTGGAGTCCGAAACGCGTGACCGTCTCGACCATCGGCCAGATGCAGCATCTGCCGGATTTTTTGGCCAATAGCCAATGCCACCTCGCCGTGTCGCTCCACAGCCCATTCGCCGACGAGCGCGCGCGGCTGATGCCGGTCGAGCACGCCTACCCGACGGCCGACGTACTGGCCCTGCTGCGCCAGCAGGACTGGAGCCACCAGCGCGACCTTACGTTCGAATACATCATCTTCCGCGGACTGAATGACGATGCGCGCCATGCCCACGCATTGGCCAAACTGCTCGCCGGACTGGAATGCAAGGTGAACCTCATCCGTTTCCACGCCATCCCTGACGTCGAGCTGGAGACCTCGGACACGGCCCAGATGGAGCATTTCCGCGATATCCTCACCGGCCACGGGCTGACCGCCACGATACGCGCATCGAGGGGCGAGGACATCTACGCCGCCTGCGGAATGCTGTCGAGCCTGAAACGGAGTGGGAAGAACGCCATCGGCCAAGAAAAATAACCAGTGATTATGGCCAATGGCGCCGCGCAAACGGACGAATCGGCCAAAAATTGTATGGAGACCGAAAAAAAATGATACTTTCCGCACGGAGTATCATTTTTTTTTCGTATCTTTGCCACGCTGAAAAGCAATTGGGCACAAAATAAATCTACCAAATGAAGACATTCTACGTCACCATCGCCATCGCACTCCTGTCGGCCACGCTGTCGGCACAGGGGAAAACGGACCCGGCAACGGCATCTGCGAAGAACACCGACACCACCGAGGTCGCCATCGAGACGAAAGGTGACTCTCTGATAGGACACAAGATGCCGGCCTCGCTCTACGGAATCAAGCTCGACGAGGGGCCCGTGGAGGTCTATAACCTGTGCGGCCAGTTCGTTACCAACGACCTGCGGAAGGTGAAGAAAGGCGTCTATGTCGTCAAGCAGAACGGCGCAAGCCGCAAAATGGTGGTCCGATGAACATCAGCCTCTTTCAGCAGGACATCTGTTGGCTGGACCCCGAAGCCAACTACAGCAAGATAGAAAAAGTCCTTCAGGACAACCCGGATACAGATTTGCTCGTGATGCCAGAAATGTGCGCCACGGGCTTTATTACTATCCCCCAGCCCGGTCAGATCGAGACGTCGGCACGTGTGGAGGCGCGGCTTGGGGCATTGGCCAAGAAATACAACACCGCCCTGTGCGGCAGTTTCGCCGTGGAGATTGCGGCCAATGAGACCAACGCCAACCGCTGTTATTTCGTCACGCCCGAGGGCGACCTGCACCACTACGACAAGCATCACCTGTTCCGTCCCGGACTGGAGGACAAGGGCTACACCGCGGGAGACCGGCAGGTCGTGGTCGAATGGCGCGGCCTGCGCTTCATGCTCACCATCTGTTTCGACCTGCGCTTCCCCATCTGGAACCGTTTTTCGGCCGATGCACCTTATGACATCCTCATCTGTGTGGCCAACTGGCCGGCGGCACGGCAACTGGCGTGGGACACACTCATCCGCGCCCGCGCTATCGAGAACCAGGCCTACTGCATCGGCGTGAACCGCGTGGGCCACGACACGATGTGCGACTACCGGGGCGGCACGTGCGCCATCCACCCCTACGGACACGCCGTCGCCACCTGTCCCGACAACGTGGAGAGCGTCTGCACCTTCTCACCCGACATGGAGAAACTCGCCTCCTACCGGCAGAAGTTCCCGACATTGGCCGATGAAGACCGATTCGAATTGAAAAATTGAGTTGAAATTTTTCCGTCGAAAAACTTGGCGCAATCGGAAATAATCACTACATTTGCGCGATTGTTTAATAACCTAAAACGAATGACGATATGAACAACATCAAATACATCGGCGTGGATGACGCCGACCAGCATCTCTTCGAAAGCCAATACGTCACGCCCGAGGGCATGTGCTACAACAGCTATCTTGTTGAAGGCGAGAAGATTGCCGTCATGGACTCCGTCGATCCACGCAAGACGCAGGAGTGGCTTGGGAACTTGGCCAATGCCTTGAACGGACGCAAGCCCGACTACCTCGTCGTGCAGCACATGGAGCCCGACCATTCCGGCTCGATTGCCGCCTTCCGCGCACTCTATCCCGAGGCAGTGATTGTGGCATCGGCCAAAGCCCTGCAATTCATGGCCCAGTTCAATCCGGGCAAGGACCTGGGCAAGACACAGGCCGTCAAGGAGGGCGAGACACTCTCGCTGGGCACGCTCACGCTGCAATTCTTCGGTGCTGCGATGGTGCATTGGCCGGAAGTCATCGTGACCTACTGCCCCGAAGAGAAGGTTCTGTTCAGCGCCGATGGATTCGGCAAGTTCGGCGTAAAGGATGCCGAGCCGGACGATTGGGCCTGCGAGGCACGCCGCTACTACTTCAACATCTGCGGCAAGTACGGAACACCCGTCAGCGCCCTCTTGAAAAAGGCATCGGCCCTGGACATCAAGACCATCTGTCCGCTGCATGGCCCGATTCTTGAGGGAGAGGCATTGGCCAATGCCCTGAATCTGTACAGCATCTGGAGCAGCTATGGCGTCGAGACCGAGGGCGTACTTGTGGCCCATGCCTCCATCCACGGGAACACGGCGAAAGCGGCCGAAAAGCTGGGCGAAATCCTGCGGGCCAAGGGCGCGAAGAAGGTCGTTGTGGCCGACTTGTGCCGCGAGGATATGGCCGAGGTCATCGAGGATGCCTTCCGCATGAACAAGATGGTGGTCTGCGCCTCTTCATACGATGTCGATGTCTTCCCTCCCATGCACATCTTCCTTTGGAAGCTCCAGATGAAGGCCTACCAGAACCGCACCGTCGGCCTGGTCGAGAACGGCAGTTGGGCCCCATCGGCCGGAAAAGCCATGCGCGCCCTCATCGAGCCAATGAAGAACGTCAACATCGTCGAGCCCATGGTCACCATCAAGTCTGCCATGCGCGACGAGGACGTGCCGCAGCTTGAGGCATTGGCCGACGCCATCTTGAAATAAGACAAAACAACAAAACAAATAAAGAAAGAAGGAATGCCCGGAGTCGTGAGACTGCGGGCATTCAATTTTTTGTGGGCGGATACATTGGCCAACATCACGAAAAGCGACGTCGTCATCGGCAAAATTCATTGGCCATAAAAACGACTCACTCTGTACGCAGGCGCAAGACGCGGATTCCGCTGCAGGCGTCGATGCTCTGGGCATATTCGGCCAATGGGATACCGCTGATGGTCACGCGGCCAGCGGTGCTCGATGCGTGGAGCAAGGTCGGTTCGCTGTACTGACGGTCGGGCCACCAGACAAAGCCCATGTGGAAGACGTCGAGCCCCTTCTTCTTGTAGGTGAACATCACGATGTCGCCGGCCCGAAGTGCGCCGTAGGTCTTGCGGATCTGGTCCTTGGGCACATACCACGTGGGTGTGACCGACAATTCTGCCTCGACCGCCTCGATTTCGCGTACGAGCGAGTCACTTGCGGCCAACTGCGGATAGGCATCGCGGTGCGTACTCATGAAGTCAATCTTCTTGGTGATTTTTTTGGCCGATGGCAACGTCGCAGTGATTTCTTCGAGCAGGCCCTGCGCCTCATTGTCGCGAATCCAGTCGGACGCATAGTGCTTGCGGGTCGCGTAGTTGCCTCGCTTGCCGCCACGGTAACGCAAGGCCTGCACGAAGCGCTTCATGATCGAGTCGTTCGGGTCGGTCGGATCGTAGACGCGGCCAATCATTGCGGCCGACATATATTCGACGAACGTCGTGCAATCGACCTCCTTGAAGTTCATCACAAGCGGTTCTGTGGCCGATGCGACATCGTCGGGCAACGTCTTGGGTTCGAGTGTGCCGCCGACGTAGGGCGTGCCTTTCTCCAGATGCTCGTTGCAGAAGGCGAAATGCAGGTCGTAGAAGTTCACGGGACGGAAATTGAAGTTCCAGCGGTTGCCCGGACGGTTCAGCACCTTACGCGGCTTCAGTTCGTTCGACTCCTGCTGCGTCAGTTCGCGCATCCACGCGACGCGCTTTGACTGGTCGGCTCCGGGGCCAATGCACTTGCTCTCGTAATAGCGCGCCGTCTTCTCGCGGGCGGGATCACGCCAGTTGTGCCAGCCCTGCGGATGGATGACCGAGGGCAGTTCGCATTCGCGCCAGATGACCGACGCCCAGTTGCGCCACGGACGGCCCAAATATTCGCTTTTCACGTGGTCATCGGCCGTCACGCGACAACGATAAAAGACGTAGCCGTAGGGATGGTCGGCCGGCGTGGAAGCAGCGGTCAGGTAGCCGTCGCTGATGGCGTGGATCTCGCAGCCCTCGAACCAGCACGTGGCCGGACCGAAAAGGAAATCGACCGTGCCCTCGATGTAGCAGTTGTAGAAGACCTGGCGGCTCTCTTCGTTGCCGTTGAAGACGGTGTCCTGAAAGCCCAGCAGACGGCAGTTGCGGAACACAGTTCGGTCGGCCTCGATGTGTACGGCGACGGCCTGCGCCACGCCGTGGTCGTTCTTGCGATGCTCCCACCAGCCGGGGTTCCAGTAGCTCATCGCATCGTTCGAGATGGTCATATTCTCGCACTCGAATCCGAGTCCATCGACGCGTATCGTGTAGCTCTGGAACGTACCGATCTTGCGGCCTTTCTTGGCCAATCCATCGGCCTGGGCCTGTTTCTCGTCGGCCAATGTGAATGCCGGCCAACCCGTCGGCGTGTACATGTTGCCGTGGTCGTGCCAGACGAGGATGGTGCTGTCGCGGTCTTCGCCGATGAGCGAGATGTAGGTCTTATAGCTCGGCACGATGACTTTCTCCTCGTAGATGCCTTTTTTCACGAAGATGCGCTGACGGCCCTCCGGCTTGTAGTCGCGGATGGCGATGATGGCGTCCTGGATGTTGTCGAAGTCGCCGGAGCCATCTTTGGCGACCACCAGATCATAGATTTGGGCATTGGCCGATGCCCCACAACTCAAAACGAGAGTAAAGATGAGAGAACAAAAGAAATTTTTCATAGCAGTAAGCCCCCACCATCCTCCCCGAGGGGAGGCTTTTGACCATTCGGGCGAGGGTTTTAACCGAATGGATTTACACTTTTTTTATTTCAGACCTCGGTTGCGCAACAGGGCATCAACGCGCGGATCGCGGCCACGGAAGCGGCGGAACATTGTCATGCCGTCATCGATACCGCCCGGTTCGAGGCAGGTCTTGCGGAACTTCTCGGCCAATGCAGCGTTGAAGATGTCGCCCGTCTCGGTATATGCCTCGAAGACGTCGCAGTCCAGCACCTCGCTCAACAGATAGCAGTAGTAGCCCGCCGTGTACCCACCGCCCATCGAGTGGCTGAAGTTCGTCACACGATAGCGCGGCATGATCTGGCGCGGTATGCCCCATTTGGCCAATGTCTCCTCCTCAAACTCAATAACATCGAGGCTGTCGGGTACATAGGTCAGACTGTGCAGGTCCATATCAACAATGGCTGCGGCAAGAAATTCGGTCGTCGCGAAGCCTTGGCCATACTTACCGCTATCGACGATGCGCTGTACGACATCGGCCGGAATCACCTCGCCCGTCTCGCAATGCTTGGCATAGACTGCAAGCACCTCGGGCTGCAGGGCCCAGTGTTCGTTGAGCTGCGACGGCATCTCGATGTAGTCCGTCTCGGGATTATAGACGGCGCGGTAGTGGACGTCGTGCATCATGAAATGAAGCGCGTGGCCGAACTCGTGGAAGAGCGTCGTCACGTTGTCGATGCTCTGCAGGGCAGCGCTGTCGCCCGTGCCGCGTGTGAGATTGCAGACGTTCTGGACGATGGGGATGATACGTTGGCCATCAACATAGCCCTGCTCGCGCATATCGCTCATCCACGCGCCGGCCGCCTTGCCGTCACGCGGGAAATAGTCGCCATAGAAGAGGGCCAATGTCTTTCCGTCGCGGTCGGTCACCTCCCAGGTGCGCGCCGTCGGCTCGTAGGTCGGCACCGTGCCCGTGATTTCGCGGAACGAAAGGCCGTACAACTTGTTGGCCACATAAAAGACGCCGTTGATGACGTTGTTGAGTTCGAAGTATTTGGCCAATGCCTCTTCGTCCGTACCGTAGCGGGCAGCCTTGGCGCGCGTGCTGTAGTACATGTAGTCCCAGCCCTCGGGCTCCTCCTTGCGGCCGAAGCCGTCCTTGCGCATCTCGCGGCGGATGTCGGCCAATTCCTCATGCGCCTTCTCGACGGCGGGCTGCCACACGGCGCTCAGC
Source organism: uncultured Bacteroidales bacterium (assembly GCA_902779265.1). Lineage (GTDB taxonomy): Bacteria > Bacteroidota > Bacteroidia > Bacteroidales > UBA3663 > Liminaster. The sequence continues at coordinate 11,392 of CACZAY010000064.1, forward strand.
AGGTCATAGACCTCTTCGGTCGAGGCGGCCATACGGTCGGCCAAAATCTGTTCGGCGCAGCTCTTGTAGCCCAGCAGGTTGGCGCGGCGCAGGCGCAGCTTGACCAGCTTGTTGCAGATTTCGCGGTTGTCCCACTCGTTGCCGCGGTTGCCACGGTTGCAGTAGGCCTCGTAGATGCGGCGGCGCAGGTCGCGGTTGGCGCAGAACTGCAATACGGGATTGCATGACGGACGCTGCATGTTGAACATGAACTTGCCCTCCTGCCCCTGCTCGCGCGCCATCTGAGCGGCGGCATCGATGTTGGCCTGGGGCAGACCGGCGAGTTCGGCAACGCTATCGGCCACAACAAACGTATTGTTGGTCTCATGCAGGAGATTCTGGCTGAACTTCACCTGCAAGTTACTGATTTCCAGATTCAAGGCGCGCAGTTCCTTCTGTTCTTCATCGGCCAATGCAGCTCCCGCACGGACGAAATCGCGATAGATGTGACGCACGACGCTGAGCTGCTCGTGGGTGAGCGTGTCGGCGGGATTTTCTTGGCCAATGTACCTGTCGTGCACAGCCTTGACGCGGGCAAAGAGGGCGCGGTCCAGATAGATGTCGTCGTTATGCTGAGCGAGGAGCGGCGAGAGCTCAGTCTCCAGTTCGCGGATGCTGTCGTTGCTGTTGCTGAGCGAGAGGTTCTCGAACGTGAGGGCGGCGCGGTGCAGCAGGTCGTCGCTACGGTCGAAGGCGGCGATGGTATTCTCGAAATCAGGCTGGGCGGCATTGGCCACAATCACAGCCACGGACTCCTTCTGCCGGCGCATTCCCTCGCGGATTGCCTCGCGGAAATCATTGGCCACAATCAGCTCATAATCAATGATTCCGTAAGCGTTCTGCGGTTCGGCCAAGAGCGGGTTTGTACGCCGTTCGCCACACGATGCAAGCGATGCTGCAACTGCTGTCATAAGGATTAATTTGTTGATTTTCATATTTCTAAAGTGAGACCCCTCCCGACCTCCCGGGGGGAGGAGATTCTCTTGCTGATAATTGTTTCGTTATTTTTCACTTGCGATGACAGACTCCTCCCCTTGAGGTGGCTGGGAGGGGGTCGTCGAAATCACCGGTCCTTGCGAGCTTTCGGCCAATGTCGAACCCAACGTGACCTCGGTGCAGACGTTGATGAGTTCCGGCCGATAGGGAGCCTCCACGCGGATGTAGTTTTCCGTGAATCCGTGCATCGGACGACCCTCGGCAGGCTGTTCCCAAAGGACGGTGCGGCGCGTACCCATCTGCGAGGTGTAGAATTCGCGTAGCTTGCGTTCGGAGAGGGCGACAAGGCGCGCGGTGCGTTCGTGGCGTTCGGGCACGGGGACGACGGGCTTGATGTCCAATGCCTTGGTGCCGCTCCGCTCGCTGTAGGTGAACGGATGCAGTTGCGTGACGGGCAGAGAATCAATGAATTGCACGGCCTTGTCGAACAGCTCGGGCGTCTCGCCGCGCATTCCGGCCATCACATCGACGCCGATGAATGCATCGGGCATCAGCCGTTTGATGAGTTCGATTTTCTGGCGGAACAGCGCAGTGTCGTAGCGTCGGCGCATCAGCCGCAAAACCTCGTCGCTGCCGGCCTGAAGCGGGATGTGGAAGTGGGGCGCGAACCGATGGGCATCGGCCGCAATCCAGCGGATCATGTCGTCGGTCAGGAGGTTGGGTTCGATGCTGCCGATGCGGTAACGGTCGATGCCGTCCACCTCGTCAAGGGCGCGGCACAGCGAGAAGAAATCCTCGCCCGTCGAACGTCCGAAATCGCCGATGTTGACACCTGTGAGCACGATTTCGCGTCCGCCCTTCTCGGCCACGGCGCGCGCCTGGGCAACGATGTCGGCAATGTGCGGATTGCGGCTGCGGCCGCGTGCCATCGGGATGGTGCAGTAGGTGCAGAAATAGTCGCAGCCGTCCTGCACCTTGAGGAAGTGGCGGGTGCGGTCGTCGGCCGAGCAGCTGGCGTGGAAGGTGTGGATCTCCTGAAACCGCGTAGTGACCGTCTGCGCCTCGCTTTTTTTCGTGAGGTCGCCCAGCATCGATGCGATGTTCTCGCCCTTGAATTCGGTTCCGACGATGAGGTCGATGCCGCCCACGCTGTCGGCCAGTTCCTTCGGCTCAATCTGTGCGTAGCAGCCTGTCACGACGACGAATGCGTGCGGATTTTCGCGTATCAGCTTGCGTATCTGCTGGCGGCACTTGGCTGTGGCCTGTTCGGTCACGGCGCAGGTGTTGACCACAAGCAGGTCGGCGCCATCGGCCACATCGCCCGCCTTTACACGACGAAAGCCGAGCTGCTCCAAGCGGTAGGCCAATGTGGAGCTCTCGGCAAAGTTCAAACGGCATCCTAAAGTGTAGTAAGCGACGCTCTTATCCTGATACATTATTACATTTTTAGTGCGCAAAGATACGTTTTTTTGGGCAAATTGGCCGCAATTGTCTCAAAAAATCATGGATTCATGCGAGATTTCGATAATTTTTCACTATTTTTGCACGCCGAAAATGTTTAAACTATGTATAAGAAAAAGGACAATCCC
>CACZAY010000065.1 GCA_902779265.1 uncultured Bacteroidales bacterium
AAATCGGATGGCCGCTCTCGATGTACGAGCCGGTCGTGTGCGGCGGACGCATCTTGAACCACGAGGTGTTCCAGAATACGGGCAGATAGTGGTGCTTCACGTCGTTGCCATAGCGTATCTTACCGCCGGCCGTGAGCAGGACCTTGCCGCCGCTCTGGAGTGTGGCCAATGCCTTTTCGTCGAGGCTGTCGCAGACGTAGATGTCGTTGGCCGATGGCATTTCGACGCGGGCCGGATAGACCCAGAAGTCCCAATGGTTCGAGTGCGTGCCGGAACGGAGCATGAAGGTAATCTTCTGCGCCTTGTCCTTGTCGCGGGGCACGAAGACGACATCGTCGCCCACGCGCACCATGCCATTCTTGAACTCAAGTCCATCGGCCATAAAACTGTACATCAGCTCGTCGCCGACGGTTTCAGGCCTGTCGGCCGCATTGTAGAGCATGGTGCCGATGCGGATGGTGTCATCGGCCGAAAAGACGAATTTCGGGAATCTGGCCAATGGGACAACGTCGGAGCAGAACTCGGTCCAGTCATCGGCCGTGCAGTAGCCCTTTTCGCGCCAATGCACATTGAGCGGGCCGACGAGCGCCGTGCCCTGGCCGCTGTAGTCGTTCAGGCCAAGCAGGAGGAAGCCGGCATAGTCGGGCGTGCGCAGGTTGCGTTCGATGTCATATTTGTAGGCCAATGTCTGCAACTTGCCGCTCGCCATCAGGAACTTTCGGCTCATGGCCGATAGGCCTGCATCGGCCAACAAATCGCTGAAAATCTCGAAGTTGCGTGCCTTGTATGCGCCGGTGTACTGATCGACCTCGGTCAGGTCGGGGAAGGCGCACCATTGGCCAGTCTCATGACTCACGATGGGCGCGGTGTTGACGGGCTTGGCGGCCGTCGGCTTGAAGTTGCGCGGCAGGGCCATGCCATCGGCGAAATCGTCCATCGACTGCGGCAATGCCTTGTCCCACGGGTCGAGACCGCGCGCACCGCCCTTGACGTGGAATTCTGCGCTGTCTGCCCATGCCCAGCCACCGCCTACCGAGGCATCGGCATAGATGCGGGTTGGGTCATAGCGGTGCATCGCAGGCACGAACTTGTTGCACCAGGCGACCCATCGGCCGGCCGGCTCATTGCCTGCGGCGAGCATCACGAACGACGGATGGCTGCCATACTGGTCGATGATGGCCTTGCACTCCTCCATCAGATAGGTGTCGATGGCTTGTCCTTGGCCCAGACGTACGCCGTGATTCGGCCACGACGGCCCCTCGGGCTGGAGATAGAAGCCAAGGCTATCGGCCGCAATGAAAGCTGCCTCCGGAGGGCAATATGAGTGGAAGCGCATGGTGTTCAGGCCATATTCCTTACACTTGGCAAAGACGGCCTTCCACGCGGCAACATCGGTCGGTGCATAGCCCGTCTCTGGGAAACAGCAGTTGCCCACCGTGCCGCGCACCTTCAGAACCTTGTCGTTGAGCATGATGTCGCGGCCGCGCACGCCCACCTTCCGCATACCGAAAGTGACCGGAACCTGTTGGCCACGATAATCGACCGTCACGGTGTAGAGTTCGGGGTGGAACTCGTCCCACAGGCGCAGCGGCTGCTCCAGCTTGACCTCGACGACGGTATCGTTTAGGAAGATTTTGGCCGATGCATTGTCCACGTCCGGCTCGACACGCTTGCGCCAGATGACAGGCTCGTTGCGCAGCTCAATCTGGCCGACGATGCCGTTCCAGTCGCCCTGCGTCTGGTCGGTCACACTATGGGAATCTTGGCCGACGCAGACGTTCTCGATGCCGTTGTAGATTTTCAGTTCGATGGTATTCTCCTTTCCGAATTTCACGTAGTCGGTAACGTCGAACTGGTGCGGCACGCTGAGCGACATCTGGTGTCCGACGGAATCTCCGTTCACATAGAGCGTCGTCTCGATGTGCGGACGTTCCAGATAGAGCGTCACACGCTGGCCCTTCCAGTTCTTCGGCACGCGCACGGTACGGCAGTACCACGCGTTGCCCACGTAATGCTTTTCGGGCGTGAGGAAGAAGGGAAACTTCATCTGGCCCGGCTCGCGGTAAGGCTTCATCTTCGGGTTAAAGAAGTACGACGAGTCGTACAGACTGCCCACCCAGCGGGTATCGACCGTCACGTCATCGCCCAGGCCATTGGTCAACATCGAACCCGGCAGCTCGATGGTCTGGTCGTAGTGCAGCGGACGCACGCCCTCGGCCGAGCGGTCAATTGAAAACTGCCACGTTCCACTCAGATTGATGGAAAGCAGCGCAATGAGTAATGCATTCATGATGTAAATTTATAGTTGATTATCAATTTCACTCTTATTTCTTAACTCTTATTTCTTCACTCTTAATTCTTAATTCATCACTCCCTCGCTCCCTCTAGGAATTCCGTCAGCACCCGATTGAACTCCTCCGGCCGGTCCATATTGAGCATGTGGCCGCAGTCGGGCAACACCACCAGCCGGCTGTTCGGCAGATAGTCCATCATACCGATTCTGGAACCCTCGCGCCAATCCTTCTCGCCGCGCACAAACAGACACGGGACCGACGGCCGACGCGCCTTGAGCGAATCCATCGCCTCGCGTCCGTAGTAGCAGTGCGTCTCGTGGTTGAGAGCCTGCCAAGCCGTCCATTCGTCCACCATTCTGGCCAATGGCTTACGCATCCTTTCACGCTGACTGCCACCCGATTGCATCAGAATTTCGAGCCATTCTTTCTTGTATTGGCCGATGCCTTTCGCCCGCACCGACTCGATGTCGGCCGACTTCCGCGCCCACTCTGCACTGTCCATCGGCTCGTTGACGCTCGGACTGTTGCGGATGCCGCCCGATGCCATCGTGCACGACAAGAGCCATTCGGGATACATCGCAACGAGGTCGCCCGCAATGAACGAACCCATCGAAAGGCCGACCACGTGCGCCCGATCTATGTCCAACGAATCCATCACGGCGACCACATCGTCGGCATGCGTAAAGCGTTCACCTTCAACCTGATCGGACGACAATCCATAGCCTCGCAGGTCGATGCGCACTACGCGATATTTTTCGGCCAATGCACCGAGCTGTTCGTCCCACATCCGCCGGTCGAGCGAATGGCCGTGCAGCAGGATGACCGTCTCGCGTGCTTCATCGTTATGGCCGATGGCGTTCGCCGTCACATCGTAGTACAACAAGCCCGAACCGCTCACGCGGACGCGGTCGGACAACAAATGGACGTTGCCATTGCGCGGGGCTGCGGCATTGGCCATAACACGACACCAACTGTGCGTCGGCCAGACACGCCGAATGCTGCCGTCGGTCGCGTAGTGAAGCCTGTCGGCCGCAATGCTGCGTCGCACGCCCAGATGGCTGAACGGCTCGTTGTAGAGGCTCAGGTCGGCCGTGTGGTAGAAGAGCCACCATTGGCCACGGAATTCCACGATGCTGTGGTGGTTCGTGCCGCTGTTGACGGGGTCGAGGATGATGCCGCGATAGGTGAAGGGGCCGAGCGGACTTGTGGCCGTGCAATAGGCGATGCGCGGCTGGTGATGGTTGAACGGGCCGTCGCTGTACGAGAAATAGTAGGTGTCGCCCACGCGGTGCATCCACGCCGCCTCGAAGAAGTCGGGCACACCGTCGAGCACGTGTACGCTGTCGGCCAACGAAATCATGTCGGCGGCCAATGGGACACAGAGCGGCGTGTTCTGGCCGACGTAGAGGTAGGCCCGTCCGTCGCGGTCGATGAAGACGCAGGGGTCGATGAAATCGCGGTCGCACACCACGCCTGGCGAGTCAATCGAGATGAGCGGATGGCCCAAGGCATCGCGGAACGGCCCGTCAGGTCTGTCGGCCACAGCCACGCCGATGTGCCGCTTGTCGGTCGGGAAATAGAGGTAGAATTTGCCGTCACGCTCCACACAATCGGGTGCCCACGCGCAGGATTTGGCCCACGACGTCTGCCGCAACGGGTTGAAAATCACGCCGTGGTCGCGCCAATGCTCCATGTCGGTGGTCGAATAGACGTGGTAGTCCTCCATGTCGAAGCGCACGGCATCGCTCCTGTCGTGGCTCGGATAGACCCAAAGCGTGTCGTGGAAGACGTGCGCCGACGGGTCGGCCGTATAGTTGTCGAGCACGATGGGGTTTGTGGCCAATGCCATTGGCCAAACACAAAAAAAGCCCAGGAGGATGATGGGACATACGTTTCTCATGTGTCTATGCTTTTCGCTGCAAAGATAGTCAATTATATTGACTCTGCCAAAATTTTTCTCCGATAATGATGGACTATTTTCCGATACGGGCCGCCGTTCCACATGGCACCATTGGCCAAGAATCCAACCGCCGATGACGTTATCCACCGGGTTATCCACAGACTTATCAACAGAGTTATGAACAATGACGTGGATAAGTGCGGACGACCAGATTATTGGCCATCCGAATCTTTCCGCTTTCCAACCTTTTTCCCTTTCTTGGCCGATGATGCAGCCGGACCCTCCGATGACAAAAGACCGATGTGCCATGCGACCAGCCAACCGCCCACGAATCCGGCTACAAGTCCGGCAAAATGACCCAAAAGGCTGATGCCTCCTGCCGTGCTCAGAGCCAATGTGACGACGGTAAAGGCCAACGTACCCAACAGAAGCACGCCGTTCTTCCGCCATCGCACATAATTCACCAACCCACACGTCAGACTTACCCCAACGAGACCGAAAATGGCTCCCGAAGCGCCCACAATCACCGTCGCCTGTTGGTCGATGACTATCCAATTGGACACCACGCCCGTCAACAGGAACGCAGCAATGATGACCCAACTGCGGATTCGGTACAAAGCCAGACAAATAAAGACGATTATGGCATAGGACACAAGATTGCCCAACAGGTGAAAAAAGCTGCCATGCATGAAAATGCTGACCAGCAGCCGCCAATACTGCCTTTCTCCAACCACACGCCAACTGCTCGCAGCGCCCATTTCATCCAGGAACATCGCCGAATTGGAAAACGGATCAAGCCCACAAACGACCGTCCAAAGATAACAGCCGATGCAAACCGCCGCAACGAGCCACAAAGGCAGCCACTCCGGATTGAATGCCACGCGCATCCACTCACGGACGCGAGACGATTCCGACTTTTTTTTCCTATTCTTCTTTTTCGCTCCCTTTTCCAAATCACTACATCGGCCGGCAATTCCAATCAGCAGGTTTCCGGCAAGCAATGCAATGACAACCCACCAGAGCCGTCCTCTGTTCGGCAAGACCTTGGCATCGGGCGTAAGTTCAAACACGATTGGGTCGGGCATCGGGCGGTCTATGGGACCACGGGACAGCCGCGCTGCAATGGTGTATTGCCGGAGGTTGTCCGAAGCACGCACCAAGCGGTAAAAACGGCCACTTAAACGCTCTTTGGCAATTTTTCCACCCGAACCCTTGCGGCTTTGACCGATGAAACAATTCTCCACACCCAAAATCGGACAAGCATAGTAATTATCGTGATGCAGAGTTGAATGATATCGGCCGGGCACATAATACGAATCAACATGACTCCTGCGCCGCGAGACATCGGCATACATGGTATCAATATGCACAAAAGTGGCCGATGTTGCCTGCTTCAGGGTCTGCGGAGTGAGTCGGCCGATATAGACGCAAGTGTTCGCCTCCCGCTCGACAAAGTCATTGGCCACAAACATCGGGACAAAAGTCATTGCTGCCACAAAAAAGTACAGAAGCCGGTCACTACGGAATCTGGAAATTCCCCGGCACACGAATCCGGAAACAATGGCTAAAAAGCATGGAATCAGTATGTTCCAATATTCCCGATGCACATTGGGGAACCAGCCCCATTTGATGCAGCAGAGGCGCACCAAGGCATACAGCAAGGCTCCAATCACAGCGAAACACGTCGCATCGCGCTGGATTCGTCTCGTCAAATTACGTTTTTCATCGGACATAGGAAAAAAGGTTTAAAATCAGGCCACCCCGCAACCGGAATGGTCTATATGAGGTTGTTCTGAATCAGAGGATGATACTTTGCGCCCAGAGTGGAATATCGTCTGTATAACGCTTGATGAGATGTCCGTCACTCATACGGAAGAGCAACTGAGCCTCTTTATCTTCAACAGAATTGTCGTAAACATATAGCCTGTCAACAACAGACGACACTCGTCTGCAATTCAGAATTGACTTTTGGTAACGGGATATTATTTTCGGAATCGGCACATCGTGACCGCCCTGCATCACACGCTTAGCAATACGCGAAGAGTTGATGGACGGATGGTTTGTTGACACAAAAAAAAGACGGATGAAATAACCAGCCGAACGAGCACGACAAATAAAATCGACCTTGCCTTCGGAAGAAAGAACAGTTTCGAAAATAAGGCTTTTTCTCTGTGTAAGACACTCTTCCCGCAACTGTTCACAATAACAGGCCGCCTGCATTACCGCATCTGGCGAATTCCAATCACCGAAACGGCACTGTGCCACTTGGTCTGGATTGATGTAAATGGCATCTTCAAGCCACTCATGGCGTAGTATCTTTGACGTAATTGTCGTCTTGCCCGACCCGTTAGGCCCAGCAATTACAATAAGGATCGGACGATGTGATGTTGTATCACTCATAACGGATGGATGGCGGTAGCTGCCTTTTGAAGTTCATCGAAATACTGCTTTGTCGCTTGGACATTTGCCTCGCGTGCATCTTCGGCAGCCTCTTTCATCAGCTGATCAAGCACCTCATCGGTCGGCTCGTCAAGACTTGTAAATTTGTAGGTATCAATGCTCATCCTTGTCGATTTTAAGATTATTCCGACTGCAAATATATACCCTTTTAACGAGAAAACAAAATTTTTTTCACATATACCTACTTTTTCCAATTTACACATCAACTTCTGTTCGTCATCGGAATGGCATCGGCCACACAAAAAAAAAGCCATTCCACAACCGGAATGGCCTGATTATCGTGTGTAAAAGAGGGCTGATTACTTCACCTCCCAAGTGTCGCCGCTGAGGAGGAGGTCCTTCAGGGTGCGCTGTGGCTTCTTGCCCTTGACCTCTTCAATCTGCTCGTTGACGCAGTCGTTGTAGGTCGGAGCCTCCACGTCGCGGATGACGCCGAGGGCGATAGGCAGGTTGTCGTCGGCACCAGCATAACCGTATGGGCTGTAACCCATCATAGCGAGCTTGAGGTGGAAGGTAGGATCGGCCATCTTGGCATCGTGCACCAGAAGATCTTTCTCGGTGATGCCGTTCTCGCCGATGGTGACCGACTTGATGTTCCAACCATCGAGGATGAGACCCTTGTCGCGGTTCTTGCCATAGATCATAGGTTTGCCGTCCTCGAGGAAGATGGTCTTGTCGGCACGTACCTCGGTGTCGGTGATGAGCTTGTGGATACCGTCGGCGAAGATGACGCAGTTGCAGAGTTCCTCGACTACGGCAGCGCCTTTGTGCTTGGCGGCGGCTACCATGCAGGCAACCGAACCCTTGATGTCATTGTCGATGGCACGGGCGAAGAAGTTGCCACGGGCGCCGAGACAGAGTTCTGCTGGGCAGAAAGGATCCTCGACAGTACCCCAAGGAGAGGACTTGCTGACCAAGCCACGGTCGGAGGTCGGGCTGTACTGGCCCTTGGTCAAACCATAGATCTTGTTGTTGAAGAGAATGATGTTGAGGTCGATGTTACGGCGCATGGCATGGATGAAGTGGTTGCCGCCGATGGCGAGGCAGTCACCGTCACCGCTCACGTTCCAAACGGTGAGGTCAGGACGCGAGGTCTTGAGGCCGGTAGCGATGGCCAATCCACGGCCGTGGATGGTGTGCATACCGTACGTGTTCATATAGTATGGCATACGGCTCGAACAACCGATACCAGATATCACTGCAGTCTGACTTGGAGCAATGCCCAACTCGGCCATAGCCTTCTGCATAGATGCTGCCACTGCGTGATCACCACAACCAGCACAGAATTTGAGCGGCTGGTCGGACTTGAAGTCTTGTTGAGTATACATAGGAGTATATGTGTTTAAGGGATTTTAAAGGAAGTGACAAAGGAGTGACAAGGAAGTGACAAGGACGATACAATCATCTAAGTCATAGGTTGTCTCTTGCATTAGTCTTTTATTCCTGCATCATTGACGATTGCTTGCGCATAGGCATTCAAACACCAACTTGCTCCCTCTAATTTATAATTTAATTCTTGTTCTATCTCGTCTGAAATGTACTGCAAGTCGTGAGCGAGAATGATATAGTAACGACATTCCTCCAAACTGCCTTGGGATATATTAATGAATCTTAGTTTGTCAGCCTTGCTCAATTTCTTATACCCTTCAGCGATATTGGCTGCAATGGAAACTGCGGCTCTAGTAAACTGAGACCAAAGTCCTCGTTTTTCATATTCAGGGAAAGACTCTCCGGCTTTATAAACTGCCAGCACAAAGGCGTGAGCACGCTGCCAAGCTATTATCTTCTTAAATCCGTAGTCAATCATAAAACACTTATAGAGGAATCTGCCATCCTATTTCGACAAAGGTTTCAATAGTTGTTTCTATCGTCCTTGTCACTTCATTTTCACTTCCTTGTCACTTCTCTGTCACTTCAGGTTACAAATTGCCTCCTCAATATCTGCAATCTGGAAAGGTTGACCCTTCACCTCATTGAACTGCTTGATTGAGACGCCTTCGACCTTCGAGCGGAGGTAGCCGGCGAACTGACCGTTGTTGAGCTCGCAGCAGAGGACGGTCTTGTACTTGCGGAGCACGTCGGCCGTGTTCTTGGGCAGAGGAGCGATGTAAGAGAAGTGAGCCTGGGCCAACTTCTTGCCCTGAGCACGGAGATTCTCGACGGCGGCAGAGATGTGACCATAGGTACCACCCCAACCGATGACGAGAGTGTCGGCATCCTTATCGCCCGTAACCTCCAGATCAGGAATGCAGTTGGCGATGTAGTCGATCTTCTTCTGACGATTGGTGACCATCATCTGGTGCATGTTCGGATCGGTGGTGATGGCTCCGGCAGGAGTCTTCTCCAAGCCGCCCAGACGGTGCATCAGACCCTCGGTGCCAGGAATAGCCTTGAGACGGACGAAGGTCTCGGAGTCGCGCTCGAATGGCTTGTAGTCGATGGTGCCCTCAGCAGCGACGGCTGGCTTGATGGCCGGCAGAGCGTCGATGTCCTGAATGCGGAACGACGAAGAACCATTGCCCAAGAATGCATCGGTCAAGAGGATGACAGGAGTGTTGTGCTCCAATGCGATTTTCGAAGCGTTGTAGGCGGCCATGAAGCAATCGACAGGAGTAGAGGCTGCCATGACGACACATGGGCACTCTCCGTTGCGGCCATAGAGGCACTGCATGAGGTCGGTCTGCTCGGTCTTGGTTGGCAGACCCGTCGATGGACCGCCACGCATTACGTCGATTACGACCAATGGCAACTCGGCCATGACGGCCAATCCGATAGCCTCGCTCTTCAGTGCGATGCCAGGACCAGAGGTTGAGGTTGCGGCCAATGCACCACCGAAGCTTGCACCGATGGCGGTACAGATACCGGCGATTTCGTCTTCGGCCTGAACAGTCGTTACGCCGAGGAACTTCAGCTTCGACAGCTCGTGCAGGATGTCGGTGGCAGGAGTGATAGGATAAGAACCCAGGAAGAGCTTCAGACCGGCCTTCTCGGCAGCAGCGACAAGGCCATAAGCCGTTGCGGCATTGCCCTTCACGTCGCAGTATGTACCGGCCTCGGCCTGCTTGCTCTCTACGCGATATGTAGAGACCGATGCGTGGGTGTTGGCGCCATAGTTGAAGCCGTCGGTGATGACCTTGATGTTGGCCTCGAGCACAGCAGGCTTCTTGCCGAACTTGCCGGTCAGGAAGTCGATGGCCTTCTCCAATGGACGGTTGAACAACCAGAAGACGAAACCGAGGGCGAAGATGTTACGGCAACGGGCGATAGACTTCGCATCCATGCCGCTGTCGGCCAACGATGCCTTGGTCGATTCGGTGACAGGCACAGGCAGGATCTGCATCACGCCGGCCAGACCCATCTCGGTGAACGGATCGTCGGTCTCGAACTTGGCCTTGTCCAATCCAGACTTGACGAAAGTGTCCTGATCGTAGATGAGCACACCGCCCTTCTTCAGGTACTTTGCGTTCTGCTTGAGGGCTGCCGGATTCATGGCAACGAGCACATCGCACTTGTCGCCAGGAGTATAGACCTTCTTGCCGACGTGCACCTGATAAGACGACACGCCGCCCAGCGAACCGACTGGAGCGCGCATTTCTGCCGGATAATCAGGGAATGTGCTGATTTCATTACCCAAGATGGCTGCTACGGTCGAGAAGATCGTTCCCGCCAACTGCATACCGTCTCCAGAGTCACCCGAGAAGCGGACTACCACTTCGGGGGTCTCAATAATCTTTGGATTCTCCATTGTTTATACGTTTATGAATATTTTGTGAAATTATTTATTCAAGTTTCGGCCAATTCAATATTCGTTATTTAACTTCTTGGCCAATGCCTCAGCCGACAGGTGGATGTCCTCCTTGTTGTCCAGATTCGAGGCGTTGAACGTCATTTCCGCCTTCTGGTAGTACGGTTCGCGCCAAGCCAGCTGTTCGCGCATGAAGGTCAGGATTTCCGCATCGTTCTTGTCGGCCAACAGCGGACGTTTCTTCTTGCCGACTATGAGCCGTTCGTGCAGCACCTCTTCGCTGGGCTTCAGATAGACCGAACGGCCGGCGCTCCTCACGAGCTCCATATTGTCGAAGAAGCAGGGAGTGCCACCGCCCAGGGAAATGACCACATCCTCGAACGAGGCCACCTCTTCCAGCGCCCTGCGTTCGATCTTACGGAAACCCTCCTCACCCACTTCGGCGAAGATATCTCGGATGGTCTTGTGTTGTCGGCCAATGATAAAATCGTCCAAATCAATAAATTGCAGACCCATCTCCCGTGCGAGAGCCTTTCCCAACGTGGTCTTGCCCGCACCCATATAGCCGATTAGAAAGATTCGTTGCACCTTAATAGACATTTTCCCGGATTAGAGAAACTACGAATTGCCGCGAGTTTCTTGTTTCTGCGTGCAAAGTTACACCAATTTTCCTAATTCCACAAACTTTTTGTCAGAAAAAACGGGCTCACGGTATTTTTCATTCAAATTTTGTATTTTATATCAAAAAATATACGTATCTTCGCGCAATAATCAGGCGAGACGGCCGGTTTCGAAATGAATAAATCTGTTGTAAAAAAAGAGAAAGGTCCATTTGTCCAATGGCATTTCCCATCGGTAACAGACTTTCATCCACACCGTTCACTTGCCCGAAAAGTTTGAATAAACATACAACCAATATGCAATCAAGCAAATACTATGTCGTCTGGAAAGGCTATGCGCCAGGCGTTTACGACAGCTGGGAGGAGGCCGAGCTACAGGTTTCAGGCTATCCCGAGGCCTCATTCCGCGCCTACAAGACGCAGGAGGCCGCCATCGAGGCCTTCCGCGAGGGCTACGACCGCGACGGACTGGTGCAGCAGATCAACCGCCAGACTGCCGAGCTCTCCCGCGAGGGCAACAAGATCGACTATAAGGAGGGACGTGGGACATTGGCCAATGCCCCAGCTCCAACCAACAACGGCCCGCGTCGTCTGCGCTCCATCGGCGTGCGCGACGTGAAAGGTACATCGGAAACGACCGTCGCCCCAAAGCCATCGGACACGAAAAGTCGCGTAGCGCCGCCCTACATCCTCGATTCATTGGCCGTCGATGCCGCCTGTTCGGGCAATCCGGGGCGGATGGAATATCGCGGCGTGCTGGTGCGCACGGGCGAGCAGATTTTCCACGTCGGTCCGTTGGAGCAGGGCACGAACAACATCGGCGAATTCCTGGCCATCGTCCACGGCCTCGCCCTGCAGGAGAAGCAGGGCACGTCGCTCCCCATCTACAGCGACAGCGTGAACGCGCAGCTCTGGGTGCGGCAGGGCATCTGCAAAACGAAACTGGAGGAGAATGAGGCCAATGCGCCGATCTTCGACCTCATCCGCCGCGCCGAACAATGGCTGCGCACGCACACGTTCCGCCTGCCCATCTACAAGTGGGAGACGAAACTCTGGGGCGAGATTCCGGCCGACTTCGGAAGAAAGTGAAGGAAGAAAAATGCGCTCACAGAGTGTAAATGAGTGAAATGGAGTTTTTAAAACGACACTTTTTAGACAAAAATTACACTCTCTTACACTCCACAAGAAACAAAGAAATCATAACGCGGAGAAGGAGCTGGGAAAAAACTCACTTACACTCCTTTACACTCTGCGAGAGATAAAAATAACAACTCCAAAATGAAGATTATCTGCGTAGGCATGAACTATGCCGAACATAACAAGGAACTGAACCACAGCATCGGCGAAATCAGCGGCATCACAGTGTCATCGGCCGAAAAACAGGTCATTGGCCAATGCCACCCTACCCTATTCCTCAAACCCGACACGGCGCTGCTGCGTTCCGACTGGCCGTTCTACGTGCCCGACTTCAGCAACGAGGTGGAATACGAGACCGAACTCGTGGTGCGCATCAACCGTCTGGGCAAGAGCATCCCCGAACGCTTCGCCTACCGCTACTACGACGAGGTGACGCTCGGCATCGACTTCACGTGCCGCGACCTCCAACGCCAGCTGAAGGCCAAGGGTCTGCCATGGGAAATCTCGAAAGGCTTCGACAATTCTGCCTTTTGCGGCCAATGGCTCAAGCTACGCGACCTCGGCATCGTGCGTAAGGGCGACGGCGATGCGCCATCGGACAAGACCATCCAGGACCTCCACTTCGAGATGCAGCTGAACGGCGAGACGCGCCAAGTGGGTTGGACGGGCGACATGCTCCACACGGTCGATCAGATTATCGCCTATGCCTCGCGCTTCTACCTTCTGAAGATGGGCGACCTCATCTTCACCGGCACCCCGAAAGGCGTCGGCAAAGTGCACGAAGGCGACCTCATCACCGCCCAGCTGGAAGGCCGGCCTGTGCTGGAATGCAGAATCAGATAGCCGCGAGCGGACTAAAGTAAAAATTGAAAATTGGAAGTTGAAAGCTGAAAATTTCCTCGAAGCGCTATGAACCTTCTATGAAGGCTTGCTCCCACCCCAAAGTGGAATACGACGCGTTACGGCGTTACAGTGTTACAGCAGAAATCGGCGCCAGTCCCATTCCGGCGACCCATTTAAAATCAATAAACGGTTGTCTCACGACACCCGTTTATCTACATTACCTTAAATCTAATACCATGAAAAACACGCTGCAAAGATAGGGCACTTTTTCGGTCTGCGCAATACTTTGCACAAAATCTTTTCCCTTTTTAGCAGTTTTTCACATTTCGGCCACATCTTTGCTCAATGCGGTTTGCAAATACTATTGGCCAATACCTACTTTTACCGTACTCTGACAACGAAAAAAGGGTAGAGACCCGAAGGTCCCTACCCGATTTTTGGTAGTCAATCCGTGAGGATTACTTTACGAGGACAGCCTTGCCATCGATGACGAAGATACCCTTCTTGGCCGACTGAGCCTTGCGGCCCTGCAGGTCATAGACAGAACTCTCGACAGCATCGGAAGCGATATTCTCGATGCCGGAAGGATCACCGACAAGGATAATCTCGTTACCGAACGAGGCGACGGATGCAGGATCGATGATGATAGCTGCACCCAACTTCTCACCGGCAGCATCCAGAACGTAAGCAGCAGGCAACGTTTCAGCCTGATAGCGGCCATTGGCGAAGATACGCCAGCCACCATTTGTCGGAACGGTTGAAACATTTGTATTGGCAGCGACTGCAGCAGTAGCACTATTCTGCAGGATGATTTCACTACCGACCTTGTCTGTCAAAGACTGGAAGAGGACAGCGACGCCAGAGGCGATTGAAACGCCCTCGGCACGAACTGCAGATTCCAGATTCTGACTATTTACCAACAGCGAGAGATCCTTGTTGTTGTTTGTATTCTGAGCTGCACGAGTGTGCAACGTCAAGATACGATAGTCAACGCCAAACTCAAGAGGTTCGCCAGCCGCATTGGTGATAATGTTTTCACCCACCTTATACGAGAATGGCAGAGTCAAAACTGCGAACTGACCAGAAACAGCATAGTGAACATACTGCAGTCCGCCTACCGTAATCAAACCAGCAGGATATTCACCCTCCAGACTTGCATTTACAGCCGACTCAAAGTCACCCTGAATGCCAGACTGCATAATGGTATCACCCGGCAAGACGCTTGCATAAGCCTCGTTGTACGATTCGCGTGCAGATGCTACGTAGCGTGAAACGACGTATGCTGTGTCCATACCTGGCAATACAGCCTTAACGGTAAACCAACCGCTACCAGACAGCGTAACATCATTCTGTTCGCCATTCAGCACACCTGTTTCATCGTTGTAGGCATAGATCAGATTTGCATAGAGACCAGCCTCAACCGGATTCTTGTCGGTAATAGTGAAGGTGTGGCCCTCTTCGGTCTTCTCAACCCAAGTGATGGTTGGAATAATCAGCTGATAGATTGAATCACAGTCGATAGTAACGTAATTCAATTCAGAAGACTTACCTTCATACTCGGTGTAAGCTACGATGGTGTTGTTTGGTGCGCTCACCTTGATAGGCTACGTGAAGAGCTGGAAGTCACCGAACACTGTTACGGTATCAACGTCGTAAACTGCATCGGTCGTTTCTGTAGCCTCAGCTACGAGCGTTGAGTCGTATCGTTCGCCATTGGCCACAGCATAGTAGGTCCATGCATTCTCCTCGTATGGGAAGCTTGCCGGAACAACAACTACGTTGCGCTCGCCGCTCTCCTCCATACCTGCGATATAGACATTTGGAGATGGAGTAACGTCAGGATTGTTGTAAACGCCGACGCTGTGGATGTCAAGATAACGGCCACCAGTCAGCATTGCCGTACCATCCTTCACAACATTGTAAACCAATACCTGACCGTCGCCCGAAGCATATGAGTTAGTCACGTCAAACACCAATACGTCGTTGTTCAATGTGAAGAAGTCGGCTGGTTCTGACTTGAGATTGCTGTCATAACGATATACGAAGAACTTGACTACCTGAGTCTTCTTCAAATTTGCAATACCAACGCCACGCGAGCCCTGATAGCTGTACAAACCGTGAGTATTGTTATTCTGCTTACGGCCCAACCAACTTGAACCAGAGACAAGACCGAAGTTTGTATTGACGGCATAGTCGCTGAACATGATATTGGTATAATCTGAGAATGTTCCGGCTGCAAAGGTGATACCCAACTTGTCGTCATAGTTCTCGGCAATGGTGTCGAAGTTCTCTTCCCATACGAGCTCCAACTTTGCAGGAACACGAACCCAAAGTTCTGCTGGCTCACTGGTCGTATAGCCATCGACTGCAGCAACGGCCGTGATACGCTGGTGAGTAGCCACCTTCAAGGTGTCGCCTACAGTGTAGTCAAACTTCTCGCCAGAAGGATAGAGCTCATAGCTGATAGATGCGACAGGTGCACCAACCAAATTAGCATTGCTGTTGTTGAGCAAAACCTTGTAGATCGAGTCGCTCTGCTCAGTTACACTGAATGTAACTTGGTTGAGCTGAATTGGATAGCCAGCCTCGAATGTTGTTTCAAGCGTATCAGATGCGAATACCAAACCAGATTCTGTGTCATCCGATGCACGGACGGCGACAATCTTGAACGAGGTGGTTTCACTGATTGAGAATGGTTCACTATATTCTACAGCCTCTTCCGAACCATTTACGAAGTACTTGATGATAACATCTGGTGTAGCATCGGTAATGGTTACGGTGCGAGATTCGCTATTGGCGGCGGTAAGCGATGCTACAGGAGTTGCAATTTTACCAGCGACAAACGAAGTCGTCACATCGTAAGACTTGGCTGCTTCTGTATAAGCCCAAGCTGTGATAGTTCCTGAAGCATAAACCTTGAATGGCTCAGTGTAGGTCAACGTGTCCTCACCGAACGTGTAGCAGATGGTCGAACCTTCAGTGCCACATGTCATGGTGATGGTGTTGAAGTCGTATGAGTTACCATCAATCTTGATTACAGGATCGTCGCAAGTCTCACCGTAGGTCACGTAAGAAACCTTGATGTTATCGACAGCCTGCGAGCCCATATAACGGCCAGAAACCAGGTAAAGACCCTTGACTGTTCCTATGGTTTCAAAGCCGACTTCAGAATCAACGTCCAAGAGTGTAATGGTATCGTTGCCAATGAAGGTGTGGATGTGGTTTGCCTCTACGACCTGCTTGATGGTATACCAAGTGCTGTCTTCAAGTGTAATATTCTCGGCCAATGTCTCAGAACCGATTCTTACAGAGAATGTATTTGCAGAGGCGGCCGTCTCAGTCAAAGACAAGAATACGGGTTTAGCAGCATCTGGACCATAGTTCACATTATTGGAAGCATAGCCAGAATTAGCACCGAAAATAGACCAAGACTGCGTCTGGTTGTTCGGGAACTGAAGCGCATTGATATCAACCGAGATTGAATATTCATCGACGCCCTCCAATTTCTCCTCACATTCGAACCACAAATATGCGCCACGACTGTTGGTGTTGATGTTGGCAACAGGGAAGTCATAGCCCATGAACTTGTTGATACCTGGATTTTCAGCATCTGTCTCAATCAACAGCGCACCACCTGCATTTGGTGAAGTCCAATCAGAAGCCTCAGCATCCTCATAATTCTGCGCAAAAGCATCAACTGTAACCTTTGGCTGAGGTGTGACAAGCGAAATGTTGTCAATACTCTGCTTGCCATTGTATCGGCCAGAAAGCAGATACAAGCCTTTCAGTTTGCCAACTGTCTCCGAACCGAAATCAACGGTGTTATCCAAAACAACAGCTGCATCGTTGTAGATAGTCGTTGTAATGCTGTTGGCAGAAACAACCTGCTTCAAGCTGTACCAAGTGCCAGTTTCAAGCGTAATTGGCTCAGCCAAAGCCTCAGTACCAATAGTGACATTGTAGGTTGCTGCACCACCAGCAGTCTGGGTCAACGTCAAGAAAACAGGTTTGGCTGCATCTGGACCCCAGTTTACATTGTTGGAAGCGAAACCGGAATTAGCACCGAAAATGCTCCAACTTGCAGTTTGTCCATTAGGAACTGCACTTGCACTGAAATCAAATGAGAATGTCCAATCCGCATCCAGCTTTTCTTCAACGCCAAACCAATCGTATGCACCTCGACTATTTGAGCTAGTAGTTGAGAAATCGAAACTGAAATAGTGATTTGAGGTTTCTTCTTCATTCAGAATCAACAATTGACCACCAGCATTTGGTGAAGTCCAATTGTCGATTGATTCGTCCTCGTAATCGTAAGAAAGCGTCTGAACCTTCATCTTCGACATTGGTGCCTTGACGCTGATGTTGTCAATTGCCTGTGAGCCCATGTAACGGCCAGAAATCAGGTAAAGACCCTTGACCTTACCAAGAGTTGCGAAATCGACATTTGTCGTAACATTCAACAGTTCAGCTTCTGCATTGAAGATGACAGTCTTGATTGTGCCAGCCTCTTCGTTGACCGTCTGCTGAATCGTGTACCAAGTGCTATCTTCAAGAGCAATATTCTCATCCAATGTCTCGGCACCAACTTTTACTGCAAAAGTATTTGCAGAAGCTGCAGTTTCTGTCAAAGACAAGAATACGGGTTTGGCGGCATCTGGACCATAATTTACATTATTAGAAGCATAGCCAGAGCCTTCACCGAAAATAGACCAAGATTGTACTTGGTTGTTCGGGAACTGAAGTGCATTGATATCTACACTTACGATATAGGTTGAGATACCTGCCAACTTGGACTCAGCCTCAAACCACAGATATGCGCCACGGCTGTTGGTGCTGATGTTGGCAGCAGGGAAGTCATAGCCCATGAACTTGTTGATACCCGGATTTTCAGCATCCGTCTCAATCAATAGTGCAGCACCTGCATTTGGAGATGTCCAATCAGATGCCTCTGCCTCCTCATAATCCTGTGCAAAAATGTTCAGATACTTCTCGTTCTTAACGACGTCGTTAGACTGTTCTGCCTCCTTTGCAGCCTTCACATCAGCCTTATAATTAGCGACAATGCCGTCAACGGTCTCAACCGTTGGCAACAAGGCGATAAGGCTATCTGCCTTGCCAGAGATTGCTACCTCTGCATAGAGTGAATCGGCGACGAAAGCGACACGATTGACGACAGCAGAAAGAGAGTCGAACTTGGCAGTGTAGGCTGCAACGATGTCGGCATAAGTACCGGCAGAGACTGTCTCGTTGGCAGCGGAAATGGCAGCACGGATGGCATCAATACCGATGTAGGTGGTAGCATAAGAGGCTACGTTGGTGTTACCGGCGCTAACGATAGACTTGACCTGAGCGACATACCAGTTACCGCCTTCAGCTACATTCTGCATACCGAACTCAAGCACGCCATCCTTACCGACAGTGACATTCTTGAACTCATACAGATATTCGTCGCTGGCAGGTGTGCAGCCGGTCTGGCCGATGACATTGATGTCGTAGATAGCGCCATTGGCATAAACCTGAGCAATACCTTCGCCCGTAGCTGCGGTAATCCAAGCGACATTGGCCACAGCATAGAACTGCACGTCGTAGGCAGCACCAGGAACGAGGCCGTCAATAGACTGATAGATGACCTTGCCTGGCTGGAAAGCTGAACCTCCCCAAGTCTGCCAACCAGTCTGATAAGCCTTCTTCTCAACATCGTTACCCTGAACTGCAGTCCAAGCAGCAGGAGCAAGGGCGGTGACATCGTGACCTTCAGCATTATCGAACTTCTTGGTTGAAACAAGAGCAACGTCGATAGCAGCACGCAGGGTTGAGATTGCGGCATTGTAGGCATCGACAGTTTCCTCGGCAGGAGTAGCCTTGGCAGCTTCAAGGGCAGTCTTTACATCATCTGCCATTGGAAGAGCGAGCAGGCTGTCGGCCTTGGCAACAAGTCCGTCGAACTCTTCAATCAAGAGAGTTGTGCCAGAGCTCTTGTCCAAATAGTACACCAAATCGATACCATTGAAGATGAACCATGAACTGCCCCAATAGGAAGGGAAGCTAACCTTCACGTCCAAAACGCCATCTTCGCCGACATAGGTGTAAACCTCGGAATAGTAACCGCCATTGTTAGCGATTTCCAATTCGGCAGTGGTCGAATTCGGGGCGTCTGCAGCGGTGCAGCTGCTGTACCAATCCTTGACGTTGACAGTCTTGCCATTGGCCGAAAGGTAGCTGCCGCTATTGGTATAACCCTCCTGACCGACTGTATAGCAAGCTGCATTGGAAACAGAACGCTGCATGGCCTTGATACCGACCTTGTAGATACCGGGCTTCAAATTGGAAATAGTCTGGGTAAGATAACCCGAGCCCTGATAACACTCAAAGCCATAATCTCCATAATTGAAATTAGCTTTGTCTGAACGGACTTTAGTCAACACCCAATCAGTACTGCCATTTACAGGTACAGGAGCGAAACCCGTTGTGATGGCCTTGGTTGCATAATTTTCAGCCAAATAGTCTGAAAGAGAAGCTCCCGCGAGATCAATACCAGCGGCCGAGGCTACAGCAGCTTCCTGAGTTGCGGTGGCCGATGCCTGAGCTGCGTTATAATCTGCTGCAGAAAGGAACAACCAATCGTGAGTCTCTGTGAGAACAATAGCATTGGACTCGTTCGGAGCGAGGGAAATCTTGTAAGAACCCTCGACCGTACCAGCTTCAAAGGTGAATGTCGTCGGAGGATTTGTATCGACAAATGCATTGGCGCCAAAACCCTTTGTCTTCTCTCCCGCCGTGTAAATGTCGTGCATGTAAAGTTTGTACTGACCATCGGCCAACTTGACCTCCCAAGGGTGGCCATAAGGCTCAACGACGGCTTGTGTACCCCAAGACTGACCTCGGGTCAGATACACATCGGATGTTGCACTCTTGATATAGTACACACCTTCGGCCAAATCATCAGCGAAGGCAGCACTCGACAAAAGCGCCACAGCCACTAAAGAAAAAGATTTCTTCATGATTGTTAATGATTAAAGTTAATATTTGTGTTTGTGTTTTATACGCAGTACTAAAACATGGAATTGAAATGTTATCCTGGGAAAAGGTTCACACGCAATAGATTTTCATGGGATGAACGGTCAGGAAAAGATTTCAGAATGCTGTTTTTCAAATGGTTGTGTTTAGTACATTATGCATAAGAAATACACATTCCAACCCCCTGGACAGGCCAGAGGGCTGGATATGTAAGTCACGTGATGGTTTATCGGATGATGACACGCTTGGTCTGGATAGTACCGTCGTTGAAGACCGTGCGGACGATGTTCACACCGCGTCCGGCATTCTTGACACGGAGGCCGTCGAGAGAGAAGATCTCACGGTTGGCCACGATACGGCTCTCCTTGGCCAATGTACCAATCTCAAGGATGTCGTCGTTGTTGACAATCTCCTCGCTGTTTTCCTCGGCCGGCAAGGTCTGCTCGACTTCGCCATTGGCCTTGGTCAACTGGGTCTCGATGGCGATGATACCGTCGGAGATGTAGTTCTTCAAGTTGAAGCGGTACTGGAGAGAGTCACCTGCGGTGCCCTGAGGAATCTTGTTCGACCACTCGGTGTAGTAGCGATAGCCCACGGTATCGGTCTTGAACGACCATGTGGTATCGACGCGAGCAATCTCATCGGTCTTGACTCCTTCAACCTCCACCCAAACGGTATCCTTCTTCGAGACAATTGAGTCGTAATTCTGGGTCAAAGCGATTGGGAATGCACGCTGGGCGAATGAAACAACAGCAGTGGTGTCGCCATCGGTGATGTAGTTGCTGGTAGCACCCGACTGGAGACGGACGGTGTTGTTCGAATAGTAGAAGTAAGAATAGGTGATTGGGTTGGCCCATGGATAGCCCTTGGTGTCGCAGAGGCAGCCAGAACCATTCTTCCAGCTCCAGGCGTGGTGGCCCACGATACCCTCCTCGGCGTGATAGAGTGAGTAGGTCAAGAAGATGGAGTCGGTCACCGTACCAGGGATGACGGAGGCATCGGTCGTCTCAACGGGCTCCCAAGCGTTAGAGCATGGATGATCGGCCAAGAACTGTTCCCAGACGGCCTTCCACTTGGTAGAATCGGGGTCGGATGCGGCGGTACCGATCTGCTCGGGATTAGGCGTATAGAGCTTTGGGCTCTCGGTGTTCTTATACTCGGTGTCGTCAACTGACTCACCGTTGGAATAAGAACCTGCACCCCACTTTATAATCTGATAGTAAGGACGGTTGCCATCCATGATGGTTGCGCCATAGGTGCCGGCCAACTGACCGAATGAAGCTACACCGATAGAGTCACCAGGCTGAGCCACGTATTCGTCATTGGTGCCATCGGCCAACTTAATGACCTCACCACCCTTGACGGAACGGATAACGTAGGCAGGACCGTTGTTGTCCCAAACCTCGTAACCGATGGTATCGATGTAAGAAGAGAGACCTGCGTCAATCGTACCGTTGATGACCTTGTACTTACCGGCCTTTGGCTGGAAGTTGTCAGGCAGACCGATCTGGACTTCGTTCTGACCAGCGTACATGGTGAACTTGCCGGTCAAGGCGAGAATGTCGGCGTGGCCCTCGTTGTCGAAGTCGAAACGGACAGCGTTGTTTGAATATACCCAGATGTTCTTCCAGATCATGGAAGAGACCTCCTTGTAAGGATAACCTGGAGAGAGGACATTGGCACGACCACCGTTAGGAGAATAGTCGATGTCGGCCCAGCCGGTACCGCCGGTGATACCCGTACCACGCTGAGAGATACCGTTCAGGAAACCGGAACCGGATGCCTCTGGAGAGTTGAAGTAAATCTCGCTTGCAGAACGGACATAGAGGTGATTCTGCGTACCCTTGATTGGAGCATTGAAGGCAAGGCTGTTGCCATAGACCTCGAAGTCGTGGGTCTCGGAACCGGAGATTTCGATGGTTGCATCGTACTCGAAGATGACAGGGTTACCCTCGGTATCGGTAGCGCCATTGAAGTAAGGATAGTTGGAGGTGTGGATCACGCCCTTGCCACGGATAGGAGGATAGACAAGGCTATTGGCCCCAACCTGACTCCAGACGATGTTGCCGCCGAATGCGGTGATATCGAAGATGCTCGAAGAACCGGCATAGGTCTTGTTCGGGAGCGTACCGACACGATAGCGTGCAGGAGAGAAAGAAGAAGTCACGCGGATGGTGTCGCAGGTATAGCCGGCAAGTGGCTTGATGTAGATAGTGCCGACGAAGGCAGAATCGACCTTGTTCTGAACGTTGCCGCACTTGAAACTCAAAGTAGAGCGGTCACCCACGTAGATGGTCAATTCACCGCGGCCTGTGATGGTACCGCCGAAGTTGCAGTAAGAGTCGAGGTAGATTTCATTGCCCTCACCCTCGACGACCCAGTCGTTGTCGATGGCTGCGGCCGATGACGAGTAGCCAGTGACATCGTCCCAGCTCCAGTCGAAATCGGTCAAAGCATCGGTCTCTTCAAAATTCTCGGCGGTAGGATAGTCAAAACGGGGCTCGTCGAAGAACTTCACGACGCCACCATTGGACAAGGTGACAGGATGCCACGAACCGTCCTTGGCATAAGACTTTGGAAGGCCACCGATGTTGAGGCTGAAATACTTGACGGTAGCGGTTGCACCGACCAAGGTCAGACCTCCGGCCTCGTACTCATTGGACATATCCCAAGTATCCACGATATCGTAGTCTTCGGATACTACAGTCTGAGCCTGCGCCAACGTCATTGCAGACATAGCGACAGCTACTAAAGAGTAGAATTTTCTCATAGCGATTTGTGTTTAATAGGTTTTGATGTTATGTAAAAGAAATGTGTTTTCTTGCCCAAAAGAATAAGATTCGGTTTTCGAAACTCGTCACATTAACTTGGCAAAGATGGTGATTTTTCCTCAAATTTCACGCGCGAGAGGCAAAAAAAAGGGCAAAACGGCCTGTTTTTTCGATATTTCAGACCGTTTTGCCATATTTTAGTACCAAATTACATGGGCCAATGTCCCTTACCAGATGATTTTCCTGCCGTTCAAGATATAGATCTGACCGCGGCAAAGAACGCTGACCGGCTGGCCGAGCATATTGTAATATGTGCCCGACTGAGGACCATCGGCCACAACGGATTGCACACCGGCCGGGATGTAAGCGGGATTGGCCACAACCTTGATGACGCCGAGCTTGGTGTTGAGGCTGTCGGTGTCCCACATGAGGGAGTCTGGCAGGTCGAAGATTTCGAGCGTCGGGCTGTTGCTGGATACGTAGGCGCGTGTATTCCAGAGCGAGAACCGGTCACCGACAGCCGGCGTATAGTTCGAATTCCGGACGACACGGATGGTACCCTTGTTCGTGAAGTTGCTCATGCCCGTGAAGGTGTTGCAGGTATTATTCTTGGAAAGACGGAATTCGAGCACGCCCCCTTCTTGTACATTCGGCACGCCGACAAGAGTCAGATTTCCAGTGTAATAATAGCCAGGCTGGAAGGTCGCTCCGCTACGCACGGTGACGGTGCTGTTGCCCATACAGCCGGTAGCCATGAGGGTCGTTCCGGCATTGAGTATGAACGTGGACGTGCCAGAAGCAGAGGTGAAGTCTGTGGCCGATGTATATTTGCCGCCATTGACACGGACGGAACCGCCATTGGCCGTAATATTACCCGAACCCGTATCGGAGGTCAAGGTCAAGAGGCCGTCGCCCACCTTGATCAACGGCGCGTTGGAGACACCTGCAAAGTTGATGTCGGCATCCGTACCGCCCACCTCGAAGGCGCTTGTCGAGCTGTAGCCCACGTTGATGGTGCCCCGGAAGCCTGAGGCCGATGTATGGGCCGCATTCCACGTGCCGAGCGCGCCCACCTTGAACGTACCGCTGGCCTTGCCGGAATTGCTTTGGGCATCGCCGCCAATCTGCATCGAGTGGCCAGCCGTGGCAATCTGTATGGCAGCCTTCGGCATACCGTAGACATTGTCGATGATGACGGGACGACCCGTATTGCCGCACACGAAGTTGACCTGACCCTCGAACGCGCTCCAGTCGCCCGACAGATAGGTGCGCGGACAAGATGTGCTGCTCGGGAAGTTGACGGTCAATGTGCCGGCGCCGAAGAGCTTGTTGCCATGGACGCAACGCGTGTCGAGGTTGACCGTGGCCGAACAACCCTCGGGCACGACCCAAGGCGTCGTCTGGTTGCCGTAGGAGTAGCTGCTGTTGTCGAACGTCAAGGTTCCACCACGCAGGATGACGGTATCGCCCAAGCAGTTGGTGGTCTGCGTGTTCATTGTCTGGAACGTACCGGCCTGAATTTCAACCTTCTTGCAGGTCGGTGCGGTCTCGAAGCTCATCGTACCAGTGCCCTGCTTGACAAGTTTGCCGCCCGTCAGAGGACCCTGCTGAACCCAATTGCCCGAACATGAGATGCAGGAAGAGTCGCCCAGCTGGATGGCGCTCGGGTTGGTGATTGCGGTCAATGCATTGAGTTTCGCGCCCGTAGCGATGTAGATCTTGTACTCGGTCGCATTGTAGGCACCCAAGGCACCGTCGCTCTGGGCATCGGCCAACTTCGAAACATTGATTGCGCCCTCCTCGATTCGGGTGCCGCCGGTATAGTTGTTGACATTCTGGAAGACGAGGATGCCCAGACCCTTCTTGATCAGCTGGCAAGTGCCGCCGATGCGGCCGCTGCCCGAGATGACGACGTTGTGGTTGCCGATGATGGTGACGCTCTCCGGCTCGACATCTTCAGCTATCTTGACACTCACATTCTTGGCCGATGCATCGATCGTCACGCGGTCGCCCGACACGAACGAAACTGGCTGATCGTCGATGAGGAACGATTCGGTCTTGTTCAGATCCCAGTCACCAGAGCCGCTATAGACGATGTCGGTCGGCACGCGCATATCGTTGACCACGAGCACAATGTCGTTGGCCGATGTCTTCAACTCGACAGAAAGGCCCTTCAATCCATCGATGGTGATGGCCGAGACATCGCCCTTGATGCCCTTGTTGAAGTGGACGAGCTTGTATTCGCCCGGAGCCAGAGTGCCGGCTTCGGTGCGACGGATGTAGAATGTCGGTGTGGCTCCGATGCAGTTGGCATCGGCCAAAATAAGGCTATCGACAGTCAGCACGTCGAACGAAGTGCCGTCGTTGGCGATGTCAAATTCGACAATTGCGCCGCCGTCCATCGAAAGTGTGCCGACATTGAGTGTGCCGATGGCCGATGCACCTGCGGGGAACAGCGTAGCGCCATATTCCATGCTGACGCGACCCACCGTAGCGGCGCTGTTCAGCTTCGAGAAACGCTTCATGACGACAGGCGAAGTCACGTAGTCGGTCGTGAGGTTGAGTGTGCCGTACCACACTTCGGTGTTGCCCGTGTGCGAGTATGTACCATTGGCCAATGTCAATGTGCCAAGTCCCTGCTTGAAGAGGGTCGTCGCGCCGGTGAATGTGCCGCCGGAAATCACGTAGTCGGCCGGAGAATTGACCTGCAGGTAGGCTGGCGAGACTGTGCCATTGGCCGTAATCTCTGTGGCCGATGTCTTGCAGGCGATGACGAACTTGCCGTCGGTGCTGCTGTCGAGCGTCGTGCCCAACTGGGTCTTGCCATTGGTCACAACCGGCGGCGGAGGTGCCATGAAGCCCTCCTTCTCACCCAGGAAGTAGCTGACGTGAGGCGGCTGGTTGTAGCCCGACGGCTGCCAGTAGATGGCCTGACGGTACTGCGGGTCGTGCATCAGCGTGTAGTTGCGGAACGACGTCGGAGTGACCGTGGTGTAGAGCCGGACAGACTTGTTGTCGGTGGTAGGAAGGATGAATTCCTCGCGCCAGTCGCCCAAGATGT
>CACZAY010000066.1 GCA_902779265.1 uncultured Bacteroidales bacterium
TTTCACTACCTTTGCGAAAATTTTCCCCACATGATTCAGCAAATCAGGGCACTCTACGTGCGTTTTTTCGGCCAATGCCCCGTCTCGGAAGAGCCTATCGGCGGTTCGGCCAGCAATCGGATCTATATACGTTTCAGTGCGGCCGATGGCACATCGGTCATCGGCGTGGGCTGTCCCGACCCGCTCGAAAAGCGTGCTTTCTGCGAGTTGGCCGATGTCCTCCGCTCGCAGGGTGTGCGCGTGCCGCGCGTCCTCGTCGAACAGGGCAACTGCTACCTGCAGGAAGACCTCGGACGCACGTCGCTCTACGACCTCATCGGCCGATGTCAGAAGTCGGGTACGTGGGACGACGAGACTGTCGGGATGCTTCACCAGGTGATGCGCGACCTGCCCGAAATCCAGAGCAAGGGACTACGCGGATTTGACCTGACGCATTGTTGCCGCGAGCAGCATTTCTCGGCCATGAACGTGCGCTGGGACCTCAACTACTTCAAATACTGCTTTCTGAAGGGCACGGGCGTCACCATCGACGAACTGCGTCTGCAAGCCGATTTCGACCGTCTGGAGGAGCGGCTCTTGTCGATTGCGGCATCGGCCAATGGTTTTTTCCTCTACCGCGATTTCCAGTCGCGCAACGTGATGGTGCATGACGGAAAACCCTACTACATCGACTTCCAGGGCGGCTACGAGGGGCCTTTCTACTACGACGTGGCATCGTTCCTGTGGCAGGCGCGTGCTGGCTATCCGACGGCGTTGCGCGAGTCGTTGCTCGACACCTATTTCAACGCGCTACGCGAATTTTTCACCATTTCGGCCGATGATTTCCGCCGCAATCTGGAGCAGTTCGTGCTGTTCCGCCTGTTGCAGGTGCTGGGTGCCTACGGTCTGCGCGGCATCGTCGAACGGAAAGCCGCATTCCTTAGTCCGATTGCGCAGGCATTGGCCATGTTGCGCGAGGTCGGCCTCGACTATGCGTATCTGCACGAGGTGTTGCGCGCGGTCGATGAGACTCCGTTCGGGCGGTCGATTGCCATCGGCCAAAACACTGAAAAAGCGCGGCTTACGGTGAAAATCCAGAGCTTTTCGTACAAGAAGGGTATTCCCGACGACTTTTCGGGCAACGGCGGCGGTTTCGTGTTCGACTGCCGCGCGCCGCACAATCCGGGTCGCTATGCGGAATATAAGCATCTGACTGGCCTCGACCAGCCTGTAATCGACTTTCTGGAGGGTCGTGACGCGAATCCGGAGCATCGGCCAATAGGGTGCGAACTCACCATGCCGCAATATATGGAGCACGTCTATGCCTTGGTCGATCCTGCGGTCGAGACCTATCGCCGGCGCGGTTTCACGAGCCTGATGGTGAGCTTCGGCTGCACGGGCGGACAGCATCGCAGCGTGTATGGCGCGCAACATTTGGCCGACCATATCCGCGCGAAGTTCCCCGACGTGGAGGTCGTGCTGCGGCATCGGGAACAGAACATTTCAAATTGAAAATTGAAAGATGGCGCATTGGCCAAAAAAGCAATCGTCCCTTTAACTCCTCTTTTACTCCCTTTTTACTTCCCTTTAATAGCCCTTTCAAATGTTCAAGAACATCAAGATACGAGTTTTGCCCGAAGTGTGGGCCGATGCGCAGCGGTTGGAGGCCGAGGTCTGTCGCCAGAACGCCATTTCGCCGCGTAGTCTGCGTGGATTGCGCACGTTGCACCGCAGCATCGACGCGCGCCAGCGGCAGGTGATGATCCAGCTCGATTTGGACGTCTATATCAATGAGGAGCCGCCGCAGACGCTTTTCACCCCCAAGGAATATCGCGTAGTGAAGGGCGATCGGCAGGCTATCGTCGTCGGACTTGGCCCGGGCGGCCTGTTTGCGGCGTTGAAACTCATCGAACTCGGCATCAAGCCCATCGTGCTGGAACGTGGCCGTAATGTGAAGGACCGTCGCCGCGATGTGGCGCAAATCACTCGTACCCAGATGGTTGACCCCGACAGCAACTTCTGTTTCGGCGAGGGCGGCGCGGGCGCATTTTCTGACGGCAAACTCTTTACACGCAGCAAGAAACGCGGCAATGTGCAGAGCATTCTGGAGCGTCTTTGCCAGTTCGGGGCCGACACCGCAATCCTCGACGCGGCGCATCCGCACATCGGCACCGACCGACTGCCAGCCGTCATCGCCAACGTGCGCGACGAAATCCTGCGTTGTGGCGGCGAAATCCACTACGAGACCACGATGACCGAGCTGATTCTGGCCAATGGCGCAGTGCGCGGCGTGCGTACGAATCGGGGCGAGGAGTTCCTTGGTCCGGTCATTCTGGCCACCGGTCATTCGGCGCGCGACGTCTATCGGATGCTCTACCGCGAGCAGATTCCCATCGAACAGAAAGGCATTGCGATGGGCGTCCGTCTGGAACATCCGCAGCAACTCATCGACCAGATTCAGTACCACAGCCGTGAGGGTCGTGGCCAATGGCTCCCTGCCGCCGAATACAGTTTCGTGACGCAGTGCGACGGCCGAGGCGTCTATTCCTTCTGCATGTGTCCGGGCGGCGTGGTAGTGCCCAGTGCGACGGCGGCCCAGCAGGTTGTCGTCAACGGAATGTCGGCCAGCGCACGTGGTTCGAGGTGGGCAAATTCGGCCATGGTCGTTGAAATCCGTACGGACGACGTGCCGGCAATCTTGGCCGATGGTTTTGATCCGGAATTGCCCACTTGCGCCTTCCTCGACGGGCTTGGTGTGGCCGATGTCGCAGCTTCGCCATTGGCCGTAATGGCACTGCAAGAGAACATCGAAAAACTCGCTTGGCTGAACGGCGGACGCACGCAGGTCGCCCCTTCGCAGCGCATGATGGACTTCGTCAAGGGTCGCCTTTCGGCCGACTTGCCGCAGTCGTCCTACACGCCGGGCACATTGGCCTCACCACTGCATTTCTGGATGCCGAAATTCATTAGCAGCCGTCTGCGCATGGGATTCGAGACCTTCGGCCGCAATGCGCGCGGTTTCTTGACCAACGATGCGATGCTGCTTGCCGCCGAGACGCGCACTTCGTCGCCCGTCCGCATTCCGCGCGACCGCGAACTGCTCTGCCATCCGACCATCGCCGGACTCTATCCGTGCGGCGAGGGTGCCGGTTTTGCCGGCGGAATCGTGTCAGCTGCAATGGACGGCGAACGGTGCGCCGAGGCGCTGGCAATGAGCCTTCATTGAAATCAAGCCAATGCGTAAAAAGTAGCGTCAGGCTCCTGGAATGGAACTTGACGCTATTTATTTTATGGGGCTTCTAATTTATGCTGTCGTTACGTACCTCGTCTTCATCTTTGTCCGGGTCTCCTATCGTGAATTCTGCCTTTTTGTATCTTTGATCTACTGGTTTCTCCAGAAGGAAACGCTCGGCATCTTCTGGTTTGGAGGCAAATTCTTCTGTATCGGCCAACAGTTCATCAATCAATTTCCGATACTCAAGATATTTTGTGGTGTCGCTAGGAAGAACTACGTGGTGAATAAATTCGTCCATCAGTTGTTTTTTCCACTTCCTGCCATGCCGACACGCGTCAACATAGAAAATAGAGATAACTCCTGTTGTCTTATGGCCCCCATTGGCCTCCTGAAATTGCTTCTCCATATCAGACAAGTACTTGCGGCTCAACCGCGTTCCCCACTCTTCGATATCCCAAATGGCCTGAGACATTTGGAGCTCGAAGGTGTCGCAAACCGACATCCACGACTGATGTTTGCTGAACATGGCGCAGAAATAAGCCTTTTCACCCAGTCCGTCTTTCCATCCGCCCTTGCGACGGGCTTTCTTGGGTACATCCAAGACATAATAGAAACCGGTATATCTCTCGGCTTTTAAGCCATATTTTGCCATTATAACGCTATCCTTTTCCGACGGTTTGGTGTTCTTGAACATATCGAAAGTAAGTTTGACCCCTGGCTGCCAAGCGATGTAGTCATCGGTTTCGGTAATGTAGGTCTTTTCTTGTGCAAGAATGGCATATTGGCTAACCATCAGGCAGACAATGCAAAGAATGATTTTTTTCATGGATAAAGTATGTGATTGAAATTGTTAGAATTTGTGAAATCGGTGCAAATCAATATTCATTGGGTGCGTCACAGCCTCTTCGCAATAGCCTCTCTTGTGGCCGATGCGATGCCGTCGTAGTCCAATGCCTCGGGACTGATTGGAGGCAGATATTCGACCGTAACCTTTTGTGGACGAGGTAGTTTCGTGTGGCGCGGCATGGCGCGATAGGCATCGTGGATGCAGACGGGGACGACCGGCACGTCAAGTTCCTTGGCCAGGATTGCGAACATCTTCTTGAACTCGCCCATTGCGCCAGTGCGGGTGCGCGTCCCTTCGGGGAAGATGATGATGTTGCGCCCCTGCCGCAGTGCCTCGCCCAGTTTCTGGATGGATTTTTTCAGGTTGCTCGGCTCCATGACGATGACGTTGTGGCGCGATGCCATCCAGGCCACGTAGCCTCGGTGGACGTGCTCCTCCTTCGCGTAGAAGTAGGTGCGCAGGATGGTCTTGGCCGATAGCGCTCCGATGACGAACATTCCGTCCAGATAGCTCTGGTGGTTGGCCGCAAGGATGAAGGAGCCTTGCTTAGGAACATTGGCCAACCCCTTGATTTCGAGGCGGAAATAGAGCCGGCTGAAGAGCTGGAAGAACTTGGCCAAAAGCACTCCGTCGGGCCAGCAGGCGGGCAGCGTCGAGTGCGTCTCTTCGTGCAGGATGCTGTGCCAGTCGGTCTTTTCGACCTCGATACGCGTCTTGTAGTCGGCCACGTATTCGGCCATGGCGGTGATGTTACGGAACTGTGCAATCTGCTCGGCCGAGATTTCCATGCCGAAGGTCTGTTCGATGAAGCCTTGCAGGCCAACCTTGTCGAGGCTGTCGAAGGCAAGGTCGGTCTCGATGTTGTCCGTCGGACGCACGGGGCAATGCTTTTCGGTGCGGATGTACTGCTTGATGATCTTGTATTCGGGGAAGGCCGGTTCGACGAGCACGTCCTCCTTTTCAGGCGCGTTGTGCACATTGGCCAAAATGATTGACGGCAACTTGAATCGCTGCAGCTTGTCGAGTTTCGTGCGCGGCAGTTCGCCACGATAGACGAACAGGTTCATCAGCTTCTTGTATTGCGCAACCGTCTGGTTGTAAGGTTCAAGCACCTCGCGTTTCAGGGTTTCTTCGACCTCGTCGTCGCTCAAGTTGACGGCCCAGTCGTGTTGTGGCACGATGATGGCTCGCAGCATGTCGCAGTCCTGCACGACGCCCGCCTCTTTCACGTAGCTGGCATATTGTTCGATCTTGAATTCGATTTCGCTCGGATTGATGTTCTTGCCATTGGACAAGACGATGATTTCCTTGCTTCGGCCGGTGATGTAGACGCGACCCTGGTCGTCGAAGTGGCCGAGGTCGCCCGTGTGGAGCCAGCCCTCGGCGTCGAGCACATCGGCCGTCTCTTTCGGTCGGTTGTAGTAGCCGCGCATGATGTTCGGCCCCTTGCAGCACAGTTCACCGTTCACGAACTTGATCTGCATGTGGGGCATCGGCAATCCGACACAGCCCGGCTTGATGTCGTCGGGGCGCGTGAAGGCGATGAGGGGAGCCGCCTCGCTCATTCCGTAGCCCTCGAGCACGTCCAGTCCGAGGGTTTTGAGGCCGATGCCTATTTCTTTGTCCAATGCTGCGCCGCCGCACACGAGGAAGGTGATCCGTCCGCCCAATTTCTTGTGCACCGAACTGAAGACCAGTCGGCTGAGCCATCGCCATTGCAGCCAACGGCACGTGCGGAAGATGGACTTCGTCACTGGATTGTCGTTGATGACGCGGATGATGCCCGTATAGACTGTCTGGTAGAGCCTTGGCACGCCGATGATGATGCCCACTTCGCCTATTTTCAACGTCTGCATCAGGTCGGTGGCCGACATGGACGGACAGATTGTGATGCCGCCGCCACTCATCAGAGGAGCCACGACGGTGCCCATCAGCGGCAGGACATGGTGCAGTGGCAGGAGCATCAGCGTGCGCAGTTCGGGACGGAAAATCTGTACCTCGACGCTCACCGAACGCACCACGGCGATGATGTTGTTGAACGTGAGCATCACGCCCTTCGGATTGCCCGTCGTGCCCGATGTGTAGATGATGAGGCAGGTATCATCGGCGTTCTGCGGATAGAATGGGGCGGGAGTGAGGCATCGGCCGCAATCAGCAAGGTCGATGCGTTCGTAGTCGTCAATCACATAGAGCGGCAGGTCGATGCCGGCCTCGTTCATGGCAGCCTTGGCCAATGCCTCTTTGCTACGCGATGTCCAGATGCACGCGGGCTGGCAGTCGTCCAGGATGTAGGCCACGTCGTGTACGGTCGATGTCGCATCGACGGGCACAGCGATGCCTCTGTTGCGCCAGATGGCATAGAGCGCATAGACCCAGCCCTCGCGGTTCTCGCTCAAGATGATGCACTTTGCGGCCGATGCCACCGGTCCGACCTGCATGAACAGATCGACGCGGAGCATGACCTCTGAAAAGCTTATGCGGTGCTGGCCTGCAATGATGGCGGTCTTTCCGAAGTCCTTTAACATAATCGTATCCTTTCAATAGAAATTTGTGCAAAGGTAGGCAAATTTATCGGAAGTGCCAACGCTTTCCCGCTATTTTTTCATTTTGGCCAATGGCTTTCCTCTCTCTTGTTCATTCCATGGCCTCGATGTAGAAGCTGACGGGGCGGAAGCCGTCGTTGCAGCTGATCATGGCGCTCATGGGGTTCTGCATCCATCCGTCGTAGAAGTTGCCCTTGCCCTGGGCCAACGACTCGACGAACTCGCGCATCGAGGCCCACGCCGCCGGACACATGCCCGCAGGACATTGGCCATCCACAGAAATCCATGTCTGCCCGACGGCGACGTCGCAGGTGTGTTCGATGGGGTTCTCGTAGCGTGCCATCAGGTCGGGATATTCCGTCTTGCGGATGGCTGTAATCTTGACTTTCAGCATTTCGGTAAGTGTTTCATTTTTATTGGCCAATGCCATTCCATCGGCCTAAAATCCCATATTGTCGTCGCGCCAGCCGTTGCCGCCGCCATTGGCCCGACCGCCGCGCTCCATGCCGCCGCCGTCGAAGTTGCGTGAGGGCTGGTCACCG
Organism: uncultured Bacteroidales bacterium; assembly: GCA_902779265.1. GTDB lineage: Bacteria > Bacteroidota > Bacteroidia > Bacteroidales > UBA3663 > Liminaster. Next base: position 7,147 of record CACZAY010000066.1, read on the forward strand.
TTGTCACTGCCACGCTGACGGCCTCCGCCGCGCTGTCCCATGCGGTTGAACTTCATGCTGGCGCCGATGAGGAAATACTGACCCAGGACGGTGGTCTCGCGGTCGATAAGGGCATTGGCCGACACATTGCGTGAGATGGCACTGCGCTCCTGGAGGATGTCGAACACCTTGACGAAGGCCGAGAGGTTCTTCTTCTTCAGGAATGAGCGCGAGAGCTGGGCGTTCCAGATGCTCTGGTTGCGGGTCAGGGCGGCGCTGTAGCCCCGTCGGGCGGTGTAGTTGAAGTCGGACGAGCGGGTGAGGTCCCACGGGAGGTAGGCAGTGACATTGGCCGTCACCCCAAAACGATGGGCGGTGCCGAGGTTGGCCGATGTCGTGATTTCGGCCTCACTGTACTGCACGTTGTAGTTGCCGCGTAGCTCGACGTTGAGCTTCTCGCTGCGATAGGCGATGCCGGCCTGCTGCGAGCCGTTGTAGGTGCGCGTCGTGTTGAGCTGCGAGTCCTGCTTGTAGCGTGAGATGTAGCCGTCGCTCTCGCTGTAACCCAGTGACGTATTGGACGTTATATACCAGATGTTGTCGTAGAAAGGCCACGAACCGCGGAAGTTTCCGTTGGCATTCCAGTTGCCCACGCCTGCCAGGTTGACCGTCATCGTCGTGTCGATGACCTGGGTCGCGTCATACCATCTTTTTGTGACAAAGTTGTTGAACGAGGCGCGTGCCGAAAGTCCGGCCTCGATGGTGGCATAGGTCTCGTCGTTGAACGAGCGGTAGCGGGCCGAGAAATTGGCCGAATACGACGGGTCCAAGTCGGGATTGCCCAGGGAGACGTGTGTGGCCGATGTCTGGTTCTTGCGCGTCTGCAGCTGGTTGGCTGAGGGCTGGGAGGTCTGTCCGTTGAGCGTGATGCGCAGGTTCTTCTTGCGCGACCAGTTGTAGCGGTATTCCACGCGCGGCGAGTAGTTGATGTAGTGACGGTTGTAGTCGCGCGAGTGGTCCATATAGTCGGTGTACTTCTGGCTCTGGGGCAGGAAATCCATGCCGATGGAGAAGTTGTACATGTCGGTCACCTTGCGGTAGCTGGCCGTCAGGGTGTAGTTCACGCTGCGCATCTCGGTGTCGCTGTTGTAGTCGAGGCTGGTTTTTTGGCCGACGGTGTCCGACCACGTCTGCTGGTCCGCGTTCCAGAAGAGGTGGTCGGTCGTGCTGTAGCGCGTGGAGAGGTTGCCCGCGGCCGACAGTTCGAGCGTCTGGCGGTCGGCGATGGGCTCGACGTGGGTGAGGCGGATGCGGTAGCTCTCGTTGTGTGACTTCTCCTGCTGCCACTGGTTGATGCTCGATTTGTTGCCCGTGCTGGCGAGATTGCTCAAGTCTGCATATCGGTCAAATGTCACATAGTCGCTGTCGTAGGTCGTTTTCGAGCGCGTATAGCGGTCGCCGTCGTTGGCCCGTTCGTTGAAGCTCAGGGTGATGCTCGTGCGGCGTCGGCCATGCTCAACCTTCTTCATGAAGCTGTAGGTGGCCGACAGTCCTGCGCTGAAACCGTGCTGGTCCATCTCGTTGCGGCTCTGCGTCTGCGACACGTAATCGTGCTTTTCGGCCGATGTCAAGCTGTCCCTCCAGTAAACGTGCGACTCGTTGTAGTCGCGGGTGCGCGTCTCGTTGTAGCTGAACGAGGGGGAGACCTGGACGCGGTGTCGGCCCGACTCGACGTTGCCCCAAGACTTCTCGAAGCGCATGCCGAGCTGCACGTTCTGGCTGCGGTTGTTTCCCTTGTTGTACGAGTCCGACTCCTTGTCGCGCATCTTCACCGAGTCGTCCTTGTTCGAGAAGTCGATGCGGTGCGTTTTCGACTCCTCGTCCTGGTCGCTGCCACCATAGGTGACATTGCCGTTGACGGCCAATGGCGTGTTCGGGTCTCGCATACGGTTGCCCTCGTCATAGCCCAGGTTGAGGCCGATGCTCCACGACGTGTTCTGGCCGTTGCCGCGAGCGCCCGAGTTGCGTGTGCCGCGCATGGCGGAGCCCGACATCACGCCGTCGCCCAGGTCGCCGAAGGCCGTATTGTTCGTATTGTTGGCATTGATGACCAATGCGTTCTGGCTGTTTCCACGGAAGTAGCCGGCCATGCCTTTCACGTCAAAGCGCATGTCGATGTCGCGTCCGTCACCCAGGGCCGATGCTGCATTGCCGAACCATCCGCGGCGCATCTTCGGCTTGAGCTTGAGGTTGATGACCTTGCGCCGCTCGCCGTCGTCGATGCCCGTCAGACGGGCCTCCTCGGTCTTCATGTCAACCACCTGGACCGATTCGACCATGTCGGCCGTGAGATTCTTGGTCGTGACCTGCACGTTCTTGCCGAAGAACTCCTTGCCATCGACATAGACCTGTTCGACCGTCTCTCCCTGGGCCGTGACGCTGCCATCGGTCCCTACCTCCACGCCGGGCAGGCGCTTCAGAAGGTCCTCGACCGTAGCGTCGGGCTGCGTCTTGTAGCTGTCGGCATAGTATTCGACCGTGTCCTCACGGATCAGTAGGGGCGGGGGAGTGGCGCTGACGAGAGCCTCGCCCAGGATGCGCGCATCCTCCTGCATATAGACATCCTTCAGGTCATATTCCTTGACGCGCGGGCGCAGGGTGACCTTCTTCTCGACGGTCTGGTAGCCCATGTAGGTCGCCACGAGGAGCACCTGGGTGGGATTTTTGGCATTGGCCGATGCCGATACCTTGGAACTCGCTATGGCGAATGTGCCGTCCTTGTTCGTGTAGGTGCCGACGAGCAGCGTGGAGTCGGGCAGGAGCAGCAGACGCAGTGTCGCACCGACGAGCGGAGTGTCATCGGTGGCCGAGGCCAGACGGCCCTTTACATTCACATAGGCGATGGATTGCTGTGCAATCAGGCACAGAATTAAGGAGAGAGAGAAACGTAGAAATGGGTGCATTGGTACACAATTTTGCTTTCTGTGACGGGCATTATGTCCGATGGTTTAAAATAAATCGGCCAAAAATGGACGAATCTCGATTTTTTTCACTACCTTTGCGCTGTTTTTTATGGCCGATGGCATGGCTGTCGAGGGGCCAATCCGGCTCCGCAGCTGCTCCCGATGGGGAATGGATGGCGCATCGGCCGCGCACCCGGGCGTCGGGGCGTGAGGATAAGGGCATTGGCCGAAAATATAAGTGAAATGATCAGAAAACTACAAGGAATCGAACCAAAAATCGGGAAAAACTGCTTCATCGCCGAGACGGCCGCCGTCATCGGCAAGGTCGAGATGGGCGAGGGGTGCAGCATCTGGTACAGTGCCGTGTTGCGCGGTGACGTGAACAACATCCGTTTGGGCAACCGCGTGAACGTGCAGGACTGTTCGTGCCTCCACACCTCGCTGGGCGACTGCGACATCCGCATCGGCGACGACGTGACCATCGGCCACAATGCCTGCGTGCATGGCGCCCACATCGACAACCACGTGCTGATCGGCATGGGAGCGACGGTGCTCGACGGCGTGCACATCGCGTCCGATTCGGTAGTTGCGGCGGGTGCGCTCGTCTTGGGCAACACGGAAATCGGCCCCGGAGAACTGTGGGGCGGCTGTCCGGCGAAGTTCATCAAGAAGCTGTCGCTCGAGGCCATCGACCGCATCATTACGCAGGGTCTGCTGCACTACGACTATTGGCGCGACGAATATCTGAAAGAGGAATGAGATTCGTCGGCGCATAGAATCAAAAATACCATGTTGAACAATTAAATTGAAGACAGCCTATGTTAGTCATCATTGAACTGTTGGTCGTCCTGTTGGCCCTCTACGTCGGGTCGCATTATGGAAGTTTGGCCCTTGGTGCCATTTCGGGTATCGGCTTGGCCATTCTGGTGTTCGGATTCCAGTTGAAGCCGGGCAATCCGCCCACCGATGTAATCTACATCATCATCGCCGCCGTGACGTGTGCCGGCATCATGCAGGCAGCCGGCGGTATGGATTGGCTGATTCAGATCGCTGAAAAACTTTTGCGCAAGCATCCGGATCACATCACGTTCTATGCTCCGCTGTGCACCTTTTTCCTCACCGTGCTCGTCGGCACCGGTCACGTAGTTTACACGCTGATGCCAATCATCTGCGACATCGCGTTGAAGAAGGGAATCCGTCCGGAACGTCCGTGTGGCGTGGCCTCCATTGCATCGCAGGTCGGCATCACCTGTTCGCCGATTGCGGCAGCCGTGGCGTCGTTCGTGGTTATTTCCAATGCCAATGGATTTGACGTGAACAACCTGCAGGTGATTGCCATCACCATTCCGGCTTGTCTGTGCGGCCTGATTGTGGCATCAATCTGCTCGTATCGCAGAGGTTTGGACTTGGATAAGGATCCGGCATTCCAGGCACGGCTCGCCGACCCAGCAACCAAGGCTTACATGTACGGCAGCAACGCATCGCTCCTCGACAAGGAGGTCAGCCGCGACGCAAAATTGAGCGTTTACATCTTTGTTGGTGCCATCGGCGTGATTGTGCTCTTTTCGCTCTGCCAGATATTGGGATTTGACATCCGTCCGTCGTTCCCGACCGGCAAGTTGGCCGACGATGGTTCGCCGATAGTCAAGCCATTGGGCATGAACCTTATCATCCAGATTGTGATGATTGCCGCCGCCGCATTCATGATTATTTTTGCCAAGTCATCGCCCAAAAAGGCTGTCGCTGGTTCCGTCTGGCAGTCGGGCATGGTGGCAGTGGTGGCAATTTACGGCATCGCCTGGTTGGCTGACACCTATTTCAGCAACTACATGGCCGAGATGAAAGCCGGATTGGGCGATATCGTCACGCAATATCCGTGGTCGATAGCCTTCGTCTTCTTCGCTGTGTCGGTGCTCATCAACAGCCAGGGCGCAGTTGTGGTTTCAATGCTGCCGTTGGCCTATTCACTTGGATTGTCCGGACCGGTCCTGTTGGGCCTGCTGCCGTCGGTTTACGGCTATTTCTTCATTCCGAACTATCCGTCGGATATCGCCACGGTCAATTTCGACCGCTCTGGCACGACAGTCATCGGCAAATATCTGTTGAACCACTCGTTCATGATGCCTGGTCTGGTGTGCGTCGTGGTGTCAAGCATTGTCGGCTTCCTGCTTTCGATGCTGATTTATTGAACACGAACTTAAAAATGACATAGTGATTTCATAAAATAACCAAACAAAATTAACAATGAAAGAACTCGAACTGAAGTACGGCTGCAATCCCAATCAGAAGCCGTCGAGAATCTTCATGGAGGGAGACAAGGAACTCCCTATCCAGGTGCTTAATGGCCGTCCGGGCTACATCAACCTGCTGGATGCCTTCAACAGCTGGCAGTTGGTCAAGGAGCTGAAGGCCGCAACAGGTCTGCCGGCTGCCACATCGTTCAAGCACGTCAGCCCTGCCGGTGCTGCCGTAGGTCTGCCGCTCAGCGACACGTTGAAGCGCATCTATTTCACCGACGACTACGAACTCTCGCCATTGGCCTGCGCATACGTACGTGCCCGTGGTGCTGACCGTATGTCATCGTTCGGCGACTTCATTGCCTTGAGCGACGAATGTGACGTAGCAACTGCCAAGCTGATCAACCGCGAGGTGAGCGACGGTGTGATTGCTCCAGCCTTCAGTGCCGAGGCATTGGAAATCCTGAAGAACAAGCGCAAGGGCACTTACTGCGTGATTCAGATTGACCCGAACTATCGTCCGGCTCCAGTGGAGCGCAAGCAGGTGTTCGGCGTGACCTTCGAGCAGGGCCGCAACGAAATTGACCTGAACGACGACGCATTGTTCGCCAACATCCCGACCCAGAACAAGAACATTCCGGCCGAGGCTCGCCGCGACCTCGTCATCGCCCTCATCACACTGAAATACACGCAGTCAAATTCGGTCTGCTACGTGAAGGACGGACAGGCCATCGGTATCGGCGCAGGTCAGCAGAGCCGTATCCACTGCACCCGTCTGGCCGGCAACAAGGCCGACATCTGGTGGCTGCGCCAGCATCCGAAGGTGATGAACCTGCCTTTCAAGGCCGACATCAAGCGTGCCGACCGCGACAACACCATCGACGTCTATATCAGCGAAGAGGAGCACGACGACG
>CACZAY010000067.1 GCA_902779265.1 uncultured Bacteroidales bacterium
CGAAAAGGGGTTCCGTGGCTTCCTCATCGGCGAATGTTTCATGAAGGAGGCCAATCCGGGCGAGGCGCTACGCGAGTTTGTAAATGAGACCCTCACCCCAGCCCTCCCCCATGAAGGGGAGGGTGCATGAGATACCATCGGCCGTCAAAAATCGCGTAGTAAAAGCGTAGAAAAAAGAAATATAAAATATTTTCAATCAATGAACTGACCCCGAGAACCGAAGCAAACCGATGCTCCCTCCCCATTAAGGGGGAGGGCAGGGGAGAGGGTCTCTTTTTTTAGTAATGCTAATCAAGGTATGCGGTATGCGCGAAGCCGACAATATTCGCGCCGTCGAGGCTCTCGGCGTTGATTGGATGGGCTTCATCTTCTGGCCCGAGTCTAAACGTTTCTGCGACAGGAAACCCGACTATCTGCCCACGCGGTGCAAGCGTGTCGGCGTGTTTGTGAATGCCGATGTGGCCGATGTGGTTCGCTACGCGGTTGAATACGGACTGAACATCGTGCAGCTGCATGGCGACGAGAACCGCCAGTACATCATGCAGATGCGTCAGGCATTGGCCGCAGCAGGTGTGAAGTGCGCCGTAGCCAAGGCATTGGCCATAAAGAGTGCGGCCGATATCGCCCAGTGCGAGAACTACGTCGGTTTCGTCGATTATTTCCTGTTCGACACACCGACGGCCGGACGTGGCGGCAGCGGCAAGTCGTTCGACTGGAAGCTGTTGGCCGACAATTATCGCCTCATGACGCCATTCCTTTTGAGCGGCGGCATCGGCCCCGAAAGCGCATCGGCCATCAAGGAATTCAACCATCCGTGCTGCGAGGGCATCGACCTCAATTCGCGTTTTGAGAGCGCACCGGGCCGCAAGGATGTGAGCAAACTGCGCGAGTTTATCGTAGAGACCCTCTCCCCGGCCCTCCCCCTTAATGGGGAGGGAGCAGGGGATACCATCGGTTGCAATAGTTAATAATATTTTAAGAATCGGCTCCAGAAACTGAAGCAAATTACTCCCTTCCCCTATATAACGGGGAAGGGTCAGGGGAAGGGGTCTTTTAATTTTTTAGCATATGAATCGCATCAACCAACTTTTTGCCAATAGGCCGCAGAATCTGCTCAGCCTCTATTTCTGTGCCGGCGCGCCCACGCTCGACGGGACGACCGACGTTATCCGCACGCTCGAAAAGAATGGCATCAACATGATTGAAATCGGTGTGCCGTTTTCCGACCCGATGGCCGACGGACCTGTCATCCAGGATGCCGCAACCAAGGCCCTGCGTAACGGAATGTCGCTCCGACTGCTCTTTGATCAGCTGAAGGACATCCGCCGCGACGTCCAGATTCCGCTCATTCTGATGGGCTACCTCAATCCTGTGATGCAGTTCGGCTTCGAACGCTTCTGCCAGAAGTGCGTCGAGGTCGGCATCGACGGCATGATTCTGCCCGACCTGCCGTTCAAGGACTACATGGAGGACTACAAGCCCATCGCCGACAAGTACGACCTGCGCATCATCATGCTCATCACGCCCGAGACGAGCGAGGAGCGCATCCGCTTCATCGACCAGAACACCGACGGCTTCATCTACATGGTGTCGTCGGCCGCAATCACCGGCGCGCAGAGCGAGTTCAACGAAGCAAAGCAGGCCTACTTCAACAAGGTTCACGCCATGCAGCTCACGCACCCCACGATGATCGGCTTCGGCATCTCGAACAAGCAGACGCTCGAGTCGGCCCAGGCCAATGCCAACGGCGCAATCATCGGCTCGAAGTTCGTGCAGCTGCTTGATGCGGCCAATGGCGATGCACAGAAGGCCATCGACCGCCTTTATGAGGCCTTGAAGCAGTAAATATTCAATTTTTTGCGCAAAAAATTGCAATAATTGAAAAATTTTCTTCATCTTTGCATTATGATAGTCGTGGCCAATGGCATTATCGGCTAAAAACGGAACTGATATTTACCTTAAAACATGACGCAGATGAAGAAACATTTTGGAATTATTGCAATCTTGCTCGCCGCAGCCACCGTCCGGGCGCAGGAGCCAGCTGCCGATGCCTCGTGGCTGGACATCTTCCGTCGGGTCGAGGGCCTGGGAGCAAGCGTCGAGGTCGGCCTGATGGGAGCAGGCGTCAACGTGGCGGTGCCGGTTGTGCCGCAGCGTGTCGTGGTCATCCTGGGCTACAACGTACCGAGGTTCAACTATCACACAGACGTGAGCCTGGGCGTCGAGGAGTGGAACCGTGACATCGACGAACTGAACAACCAGGTCACCATCCTGCTGGCCAAGGGGCATCCGGGTTACGAGCATGTCAACAACTTCAAGAACAAGCGTGTGACGGTTACGGCCGATGCCAGGATCCGGCTCACCTCGTTCAAGGCATTGGCCCAGTACTATCCATCGGCCGAGAAAAAGATGTATGTCACGGCGGGCGTCTTCATTGGCCAAGATGAAGATTTCATCACGCTCTACGGCCAGGCTGGCCCGGAAGAGCGCAAAATCTACACGCAGGCCTTGGCGCTGAACCAGCAGCTGGATAAGGATGAAGATCCCGATGCGAAGGGCGTGCCCGGACTGGAGCGGAAAATCCGCTTCAACATCGACAAGACAACCTACAGCGTGTATGAAGACCTCGGCTTTGATGCAAAAATACGCATCAATCGGGTGCGTCCGTATATCGGCGTGGGCTGGGGCGAGGCTATTCCGACGCGGCGAAGGTTGGGCTATCAGGTCGAGTTGGGCACGTGGATGCACGGCCGGCCGGAGATTGTCAGTCCGACGGAGATGGAGCAATATGACGAGAAGGCCCGCGAGATAAAGAGCGTCTATAACGTGCTGAGCCGCGTGATGTTCTACCCGCAGCTGACCGTCCGCATGACCGGCAGAATTTTTTAACAATTAAACGTTTTAATGACTCAAGCAGAATTGAACGCCCGCGCGGCGGCTCAATATTCAGACGAACGCAGCAAGCAGTTGGCCACCCAACCGGTAGGTCGGCTGCTTCTGCAATTTGCTACGCCCAGTATCATCGCGATGGCGGCGAGCAGTATCTACAACCTGTGCGACAGCATCTTCATCGGCCAGGGCGTCAACTCGATGGCGATTGCCGGATTGGCCATAACCTTCCCGCTCATGAACATCAGCCATGCGTTCGGCGCGTTGGTCGGCGTGGGTGGCAGTGCACAGACTTCGGTACGTATGGGCGAAAACAACCAGCATCAGGCGCTCATGGTGTTCGGCAACGTCATCCGGCTCGACCTTTTCGTCGGTTTGATGCTGGCCTGCATCGGCCTTTTCTTCCTTGATCCGATTCTGCGGCTTTTCGGTGCGAGCGATGTGACTCTGCCCTATGCGCGCGACTACATGCAGATTATTCTGGTGGGCAGCGTCATTTCGCACACCTTCCTCGGCCTGAACGACCAGATGCGTGCGTCGGGCAATCCGAAACGGGCCATGTGCGCGCAGTTGATTGCGGTTGTGGCCAATATCGCATTGGACGCGCTCTTCATCTTCGGGTTCGATTGGGGGATGCGCGGCGCAGCATTGGCCACAGTGCTCGGACAGTTCATCGCGTGGGTTTTCACGGTGCGATTCTTCTGCGACAAGCGGAACTTTGTCCATTTCAGCCGCGAGGGTCTGATTCTGCGCACCGACATCATCCGCGACATCGTGAGCATTGGCCTCAGCCCGTTCTGCATGAATGTATGCGCCTGCTTCGTGGTGGTGCTCATCAACCGCAGTCTGCTGGAACATGGCGGCTCCGATGGCGACATGTATATCGGCGTGTATGGCATCGTAAATCGCGTAGCAATGCTGCTCGTGCTCATGGTGATGGGCTTCGGACAGGGAATGCAGCCGATTGTCGGCTTCAACGTCGGCGCGCGGCTTTTCCATCGCGTCAATGCGGTCTTGAAGTTCACCTATATGTTTGCGACGTTCATCATGACGCTCGGCTACGTGCTTATGGCCATCTATGCACGACCGTTGGCCGGATTCTTCACCAACGACGAGCAGATGATTGAGCTCTGCGTGCCGGTCATCCGCATCATGTTGTGTATCTTCCCGCTGGTAGGCGGCCAGATGATTACGAGCACCTTCTTCCAGTCCATCCGACAGGCCAAGAAGAGCATTTTCATCTCCACTACGCGACAGATGCTCATCCTCGTGCCGCTGCTGCTTTTCCTGCCCGATTTCTTTGCCGGACAAGGTTGGGGCGGCGTGAATGGCGTTTGGTGGTCGATGCCGATTTCCGATCTCATTTCGTCCGTTATCGCCGGCACGCTGCTCTACCTCCAGCTGAAGCGGTTCAGCAAATTGACCGACGTGGCGATGGGGAAATAAAATGAATATTAACCTTTTAATCCAGATAAGATGAAAAAACATTTATTTCAATGGCCGATGCTCCTTTTGGCCGTCATGAGTATCGCATTGGCAAGTTGTGAAAAAGATGATGACCACATGGCCAATGTCGAGAATGGACACAAATGGGTCGATCTCGGTCTGCCCAGTGGGTTGAAGTGGGCAACGTGTAATGTCGGTGCAACTAAACCCGAAGGTCCCGGAAATCTATATGCGTGGGGAGAGACGACCACCAAGGATTATTACTTTTGGGATTCCTACCAATGGAACGAGCCAGCGTTCTATATGTCGCTGACGAAATATCTTGAAGCAGGCGAATGCCTGAGTATTGATGACGATGCCGCTGCTGTGAATTGGGGCGGTTCGTGGCGTATGCCGACAATAGACAATTGGCAAGAATTGATAAACACGGAATATTGTACGAGCGAATTTATATACCAAAATGGTGTGCACGGCAGGAAATTTACTAGCCTTTCTAATGGAAATAGCATCTTCTTGCCAGCGGTGAATTGTTGTTTATTTGAATCGAGCAGAATTGATAATTTCGATCCAGGTACCTATTGGTCCAGTTCGCTTTCTGAGGATGACCCATATGATGCATACGTACTGCAATTCCGGTTGACTGCTTGTGGCATTGGACGAGCAACCCGTATCGTTGGAATCCCAGTTCGTGCAGTGTGTAAGTTGGCCGAATGTCAAAGAAAATCCAAGTAGGAACACACAAAGCTTAATTTATGACCATGACAACCGATAGTAACTTCCAATCACCCTCCCTCGGGAGGGGCGGGGAGGGGTCTCCATTCTTTGTCATTGCCGATGACATTACCGGAGCCGCCGAGATTGCCGGATTGGGCAGCACCTACGGGCTCTCGACCATCCTGCTGACCAAGTTGCCCGATGCGATGCCCGATGCGCAGCTTGTCGTCCTGGCCACCGATACCCGTTCAATGACCGAGGCCGAGGCCGTCGCCGAGACACGCACCATCGGCCAGTGGTTGTGCGGGATTATTTCATTGGCCAATGCCCCAATCACGCTCTACAAGAAGGTCGATGCGGCCGTGCGCGGTCATGTCGTGGCCGAGTTGCAGACGCTCATGGAGACGCTCGGCTACGAACAGGCGCTCTATCTGCCGGCCAATCCGAGCAAGGGACGCACCATCAGCGGCGGATGCTGCTACGTGGACGGCGTACCCATCGACCAGACGCAGTTTGCCCTCGATCCTGACTTTCCGGCCTTCACGGCGAGCATCTGCCTGCGCCTCGGCATCACACCGTCGAGCCGTATCCGTGTGGCCGATGCCGTTACCCTCGACGACGTGCGGCAAGCCATTGGCCAAGCCCTCCAGAATCCCGAACCGACGCTTCTGTCCGGCGCGTCCGACCTCTTTGCAGCGTTGATTGAGAATCAGGGATTTATGCCATTGGCCAATGCTCCAGCTTTCGCCGGCCTGTCACGCACGGGCGCCGCGCTCATCGTGTGCGGTTCGACCCAGAGCACTGACCTCACTACGCGACCTTACATCCGTCAGCGCGACCTGCCGCTCAATTCCATGCCGCGCGACGTGTTCGACGGAACGCAGGGTGCGGCCTATTGGCTGATGAAGATTCAGATTCTGCATTTCGCCAAGTCGGCCATCCGTCCCGCCCGCCACGGCCTCATCCTCAACATCCCGTTCGAGAGCAGTGGATCATCGGCCGCAGCCCTTCGTCTCCGTACTGAAATGGCGCAGGTCGTCTTCGCGCTCGTGGGGAGGATGCAGCCCGCCGAACTGGTCGTCGAGGGCGGTGCGACAGCTTTTGCCGTCATGCAGCGGCTGGGCTGGACGTCGTTCCGTATCACCGAGCAGGTGGCTCCCGGCGTCGTCCGTATGCAGAGCCTCGATGCGCCCGAGACGCATGTCACCTTCAAGCCCGGCAGCTACCACTGGGGCGACGGCCTGTTTGACTGGAAGGTGGAACTGTAAGGAAATTCCCATTGGCCCTAAACCTTATGAAACATTCCATTATCACAATCCTGCTCACGCTCGTAGCCATGACGGGCTGGGCAAAAGGAGAAAAAATCATTGGCCGCACAGACCGCAGTATCACTTTTGTCGTCGATGAGGGCCTTTCGCCCTGCCAGGAAAAGGACAACTTTTTGTCCAATGGTGAGCAGATAGCCAACCGCTTGCTTTCCGATGAGGATATTCCGTCCGAGCGGCAGCAGCTTGTGTCCTCCAGTTTCGCCGGTGAAAAGTCGCTGTACTATTACGAGCAGGATGCATTCTTCCGCAGTGTCGTCACCGCCTATGCCCAGCATCGGCCCGTCATACTCTCGCCCGATATGATTTGGCTGCTCATTGGCCAAGGGTTCGCCCGCTACGTCAATGCCCATCCCGAGGAGATGCGCGATGCATTGGTCAGCCATTCCGACAAGATGGAACTGGTCATTATGGCCAAGGGCGATTCTTTGGATTGGCCAATGCTCATCGACCAGTTCGCCGCGCGGATTGACCGTCACACCAAGGGCAATCTTGCCCAGATCCTTACGTCCGACTTCACGACGACCGGCTCCGTCGAACGCACCGCATCACAGATTACGCTGATGGAGAGCGTCAAGGCCTACTTCGAGTTCGTCGTCTTGCGCCTGACGTGCGGCATCCCCTACATCACGCTCGAAGGCACCTCCGCCGACTGGCAGAAACTATTGGACAAGACCCGCCAGCTGGAGGTCTATTCTTCGGATTTCGGCCAATGGCTCAAGCGCCTTGAACCGATTCTATCCGAGTTCGTCGCTGCGGCCGATGGCCATCCCGACCAGCACTTCTGGCAGAACATCGTCATGCGCCGGCCGCTCGACAAGTTGGCAGGTGGCGCTTGCAGCATGGACAAGCCGACCGTGATTGACGGATGGCTGCTGCAGTTCTTCCCCAACAAAGAGGCGGTGACCCGCGACAGCGTCTCACACACCGCCGATATGCCGAAAGAATACGTCCGTGTAGGCTTCAAATATCGTGTGGCTTTGGCCGACGAAACCCCAGTAAGTGAAACTCCGATGGAACTCTGGTCAGGCTTCATCGGCACTGAGGTGGATTCCGTGACGCACGCCTTCCGCCCGAAAATCGGCTGGCTGGTGCGCAAGTCCGATTCGGAAGAAGACCTGCTGAAGAAGATGAAGCATGATTCGAGAACGGGTCTTTATCTGAGAGTCCGTGAGATGCCGGAAATCCTTGCCCGGATGGACAGCATCGGAATCCTTTTCCTTTATTTCCCCGACGACGTCGTCATCCCGGATTGGTTTTATGACCTGAAAATCAGATCCCTCAACATCTATGGTATGGTGAGTGACGAGGTGAAGGCCAGAATCTGGAAGACGTTCCTCAATGCCCGCATCAATGGCCACTATTCAAGTGAATTTGAAGAGTCCTGGCGGCCGTAGTGCTTCTCATCGGCCACAACCCAAATCCTGCAAAAAACAAGAGGATGCACCGGAATTCCGGTACATCCTCTTGGCGTGTATATGTAAAGTCCGTTCGTTAGTTTTCGTTGGCCGATGCCAATTCCCGCGTTGCCTGCCTGCGCAGGTTGATCGTGATGCCCAGGCTGATGAGATACAGCACGCTCAGCACCCAGAACAGCTGCTGGTACGTGCCGCCATGCACGTTGATGATCAGGTTTGTCAGCTGGTTGCCCGACATGCCTGCCCAGGCCCAGGCCGACAGCGCAAAGCCGTGGATGGTCGAAATCTTCTCCATGCCGAACTTGCTGAACAGCAGCGTAGGCAGGGTCGAGAAGCCGCCGCCATAGCCCGCATTGACAACGCAGAGCAGGATTACGGCGAGCACGATGTACGGCACAGTCGTAAATGAACAGCTGATTGTGGCCAATGCACTTGACGCGAAAATGATGATATAGATATGCTCCTTGCGGCGCATGAAGTCACTCACCGACGAATAGCCGAAACGCCCCACCGTGTTGAATACCGCCGTGGCCGATGACAGCAGGCCCACGCTCGTGATGCCCACCAGCAGCGCCAGGTTCTTCTCGAACGAGATGATGGCCAGACCGCACGTGATGTTCAGGTAGAAAATCGTCCAGATCTTGATATACGTCGGGTTCGTGATGATGGCCAATGCCGCTTTCATCGAGAACGGGTCCTTCTTCTCGACCCAGCCCTCCGGCTTGCGGATCAGCAGCGCAGCCGTCAGCATGAAGAAGATGCTGATGCAGGCCATGCTCGCCAGCGTCGTCTGAACGCCATAGGCCACATTACACCACTCGATGAAGGGAGAAAACAGCACCTTGCTCAGACCAAAGCCCGAAATGGCGATGCCCGTGGCCAATCCCTTGTGACGCGAGAACCACAGCATCAGGGTCTTCACAGGCGACAGATAGCCCAGACCGAGGCCGATGCCCATCAGACAGCCGTAGCTCAACATCAGCCCCGCAACGCTATGTGCGCGGATGGCCCACACCGAACCCAGCAGGCCCGTCGCAAAGCAGAAGCACGACAGCAGGCTGCTCAGCCGGACGGCCTTCTCGACGAAACGGCCGCCGATCGCCGCACTCATTCCTAGGAAGAAGATGGCCAATGAGAACGCAAACTCAATGCGGGAGACCTCAACGCCCATTTCCGTGGCGATGTCACCCTTCAGCAACGACCAGCAGTAAACGCTGCCGATGCAGCTGTGTAGAAAAAGTGCGGGAATTGCTCCGCGCATCCATTTGTTGTTGAGCATAGTAGAGATTTTTTGATTTGACGCCGCAAAGGTAGGTCTTTTGGCCGATGTGACTGCAAACAAAAGATGCCAAATAATGGTAAATTACGGAATATTGGCCGTCAAACTCCTGAATTTACCATCGAAGATTTGCTTTTTACAATCCGATGTCCCATCTTTGCAGCATGAAAGACAACAATTCCATTACAAACTACGAACTCTCGCAGCCCACTCATCAGGGCGAAGAGCGTTTCCGCCTGCGCCACATGCCGGAAGCCTTTGAAAAAGAGGGCCTTCGCGACGAGCGGCTGCACACCCATTCCTTCTATACGGCCATCTGGTTCCAGTCGGGCGGCGGTGAGCATTTTGTCGATTTCAGCCGATATCCCATCGTTCCGGGCCGCATTTTCTTCCTTTCTCCCGGCCAGCTGCACCGTTTCGACAGTCTGCACAACCAGACGGGCTACATCCTCGAGTTCAGTGACGATTTCCTGCAGGACGAACTGACCAGCGAGAGCCTTTTTCTCAAGTATGACGTCTTCAACGCCTTCGACACGTTACCCTATCGTGACCTTTCGGCCGATGCCGTTGCCGGTCTCCAGCGCATCGTCTCGGCCATCGAGCGCGAGGTGGACTGTGAGGCCGATTTTGCCCATCACGACTGTCTTACGATGCTGGTCCACCTGTTCCTCATCGCCATCCAGCGGTCGGGGCGCATTGATGCATCGGCCATGGACATGAATGTCACTTCGTCCCGGAACCGTCTCTTTGTGCGCTTCCGTCGGACATTGGAGCAGCATTACCGCCACATCCACACGGTCCAGGAGTATGCCTCACAGCTCGGAGCCACGACCAAGACGCTCACGGCCTGCACCCTCGAGTGCGCCCACGCAACGCCATTGGCCCTCATCAATGCCCGTCTGTTGCTCGAGGCGCGCCGCCTCTTGCGTTACACCGACCTTTCGAGCAAGGAGGTCGCCTTCCGTCTCGGGTTTGACGATCCGTCCTATTTTGTCAAGTTCTTCAAGCGCGAGGCAGGGATGCTTCCGCTGGAGTTCCGTGAGCAGGCGTCAGTCTGATGGCTGTCACGATGCGTCCCGTCCCGATGCCTTCCCGCCGCGCGGAGTAGAGCAGGTCGGCCTCCTGCATGGTGCAGAGGGGTGTGCAGTCGATTTTGCCAATGTCCATGCCCTCGTCCAGCATGTCCATCACGTTGCTCTGCCACAGGTCAATATGTGGTTTTCTGTATTGGCCGATGACACACTCCCCGCGGCCTGCTGCGACAAATTCATCGGCCACTTCCTGTCCCACCTCGAACCGCTCGGGCGAGATGCTCGGCCCCACGACGGCGTAAAGGTCATTGGCCGCACACCCGAATTTCTCCTTCATTTCCCGTATTGTCTTACCTACGATATGTTTCACCGTGCCTCGCCAACCGGCGTGGACGGCTGCCACCACGCGCCTCTTCGGGTCGTAGAGCAGGACGGGGACGCAGTCGGCCGTATGCACGCCGATCCACTCGCCATCGACGGAGGTGATGACTGCATCTGCTTGTATTTCAGTTGATTTTGGCCAATGTTCCCCTTCGACGATACAATCTGTTTCGTGCACCTCGACAATCGTCGTGCCGTGTACCTGCTTCGGCATCCAGACGCCCTCGTCGGCGTTCTCGGTCGCCTTGGTCGAAGAGAAATGCTCTATGCCGGCCTGTTGCAGCAGTAGTTGCGACTGCAAGACTTTTGTCCGTTGGCCAATGTCCGAAATCTGCATGGTTTTAGTCCTTTTTAAAAAATGACACGATCCAAAGTCACGTCCCACGCGTCCGTTGGTACCTCGCGTACGATTTGGCACGGAAACGCCACGCCCCACTTCGGACAGCCCAGCTTGGCGAGCAGGCGGTCGTAATAACCCTTGCCGCGCCCCAGACGGTCGCCGCGTCGTGTGAAGGCGCGTCCCGGGATGATGGCCAGTTCGACTTTCCGCAGCTCGTCGTCGGGCAGGGCAGGGGCATCGGCCGAAGCCTCGGGCATGATGACGCGCTTGTCGCTCCCTTCGGCATCCTGAATCAGCAGTGAGAGGTCAATCTCATCGGCCAATGCCTTGTAAAGCAAGACCGTCTGGGCGCGTTGCCACTCTTCTGTGCCGATGATTTGCAGGCACACGTACAGCGAGGCCGTATCTCGCTCGCCGGCCTTCATTTGTGCAATCGTTTTTTTGTCCATTTCTAACGCATCTTGTCATGAAAAGAACTAAATATGTGTAAAAATGTGCATTAATTTTTTAAAAAAAGATAGAAAAAGAAAGTTTTTCTGTAATTTTGCAGTTCGATTTTACTAAAAGCTATTTCTAAAGTACAGATGGAGAAGGTTATCGACATAGACAAGATTCTCAAAAACAAACTTGGGAAGAAGAGCCGTTGGGTTCCTCGTCCATTGGTTTTGTGGCTGAAGCACATTGTTCATGAAGATCAGGTCAACACCCATCTATGGAATTCGCGCAACTTAAAAGGCACCCCTTGGCTCAAGGCGACATTGGACTATTTGAATGTCCACATCGAAGTAAAAGGCCTTGAAAACCTGCCTGACAAGAATGACCCACGCCGCTACACCTTTGTCAGCAACCATCCTCTGGGAGGTATCGACGGCATTGCCATCGGTTCGATTATAGGCGAACACTACGATGACAATTTCCGCTATCTGGTAAACGACCTTTTAATGAACCTACCGGGTTTAGCGCCCCTCTGTATTCCCATCAACAAGACCGGTAAGAATGGACGCGACTTTCCCGCGATGGTGGAAGCGGGTTTCCATAGCAACGCCCACATTCTGATGTTCCCAGCTGGCCTATGCTCACGTCGCAGGAATGGTATTATTCGTGACCTTGAATGGAAGAAAACCTTCATAACCAAAAGCCGTGAGACAAAAAGGGACATTATCCCCGTATGGTTCTCCGGCCAGAATTCAAAACGCTTCTACCGCATTGCGGCTTTCCGCAAGTTTTTCAAGATAAAACTTAACCTTGAGATGTTCACCCTCCCGGATGAACTGTTTGGCTACCGCGGGCAGCATTTCAAGATGGTAATCGGAAAACCCATCCCCTGGAAAACCTTTACCTCAGAGAAATCGGACACGGAGTGGGCGCAATACGTCAGGGAGCAAGTGTACGCGCTAAAACAAGACTGAACCACAATGGAACCAATCATTGATCCTGTAGACATCGGCCTCCTCAAAGAGGAGTTCAGCCGCGCTCCGGAACTCACGGAAGCATCCCGCGGTGACATAAAGGTCTACTGCATAGATTCCTCCTTCCCCAATATTTTAAGGGAAGTGGGCCGATTAAGGGAGATCGCCTTCCGGAAGGGCGGCGCCGGCACCGGCCTGGCCTGTGACCTGGAGCCCTTTGACACAGACCCTTCATTCAAGGTGAAGCAACTGGTCATCTGGGACGCGGAGGACGAATGCATCTGCGGCGGCTACCGTTTTGTATACGGCTATGATATGAAAGTGGATGATGAAGGCCAGCCTATGATTCCCGCAGCGCATATGTTCCATTTCTCAGAGAAATTCATGAAGGAAGAATTGCCTCATACAATGGAACTGAGCCGTTCATATATAGTGGAAGACCACCAGAGGACAAGTTCTGCCAGGAAGAGCATCTTCATCCTGGACTGCCTGTTCAAGGGTATCTGCGTGGTTGCAAGGGACGGTAAGATGACAGATGTGTTCGGGAAGGTTACATTCTATCAGGATTATCCCAAGGAGGCTTTCTCGCTTGTCATTTCATTTATGAAGAAGCATTGCTGCATAGACAACGAGATATCTCCCATCAAGCCATATGTGGCACCTGCCGCCAGGAATGCCCGCAAACTGTTCTCGGCAAAGGAGTTCCGCGCCAATTTCCGCGCGCTCACATCCTTCTTCATCAAGAATAAACTATACCTCCCTCCCATCCTGAAGTCTTACATGAACCTCACCACCACCATGCGCTATTACGGCGCCGCTATTTTTGAGGAATTCGGTGGCGTAAGGGAGATCGGCATCAAGATTCATCTGCCGGATATCGACAAAGAACGCTGGCCCCTTTATTTCAAAGAAGTATGAAAAGACTGATACTCTTATCTATTGCCACTCTCTGTTTCTTCAGCCTCGGCGCCCAGGAATACGGAGTGGTGAACATCTCCGTGACGCAGAAATGGTGTCCCAGGCCCTTCTGGGCACGCCTGTGCATATTATCGGAGGCAGCGACTCAAAGCCTTACCCCTGGCCGGAGATTGACACCCCCGACGATTATTCAGGCTGGGTGCATTACGCCGCCATAACACGTATGTCCTTTGACGAGTACCACGCATGGAATGCAGCTCCCAAGGCTGTCGTAACGGCCCTTACGGGAGTCGTATACGCAAAATCCTCAACCCATAGCGAAACAATCTCGGACGTTGTGGCGGGAGACAGGCTCAAGCTCCTTAAAAAGCGCGGCGCCTGGCTCAAGGTTGAGTTCCCTGACGGCCGTCAGGGCTGGATTCAGCGAAAGGTTGCTATGGTTGAGAGGGAATGGAGAATGAAACTTGACCAGAGTCCGGAAGCTATCCTTGCAACGGCAAAGAGCATGCTGGGATTCCCCTATATCTGGGCGGGAATGTCCCCCAAGGGAATGGACTGCAGCGGCTACGTAAGGACCGTCCTCTTTATGCACGACATTATAATTCCCCGTGACGCAGGCCCCCAGAGCAAGGTGGGAGAAACCATCGAAGACAGGGATGCCCTCCAGCCCGGAGACCTTGTGTTCTTTGGTTCAAGGAGGGATAACGGCAGGCCCCGCGT
>CACZAY010000068.1 GCA_902779265.1 uncultured Bacteroidales bacterium
CTGTGGATGCATTGAGCCATATCAAGGACTATCTGGCCCAGAATCCTGCCGACAAGCACTTCAATCTGGTTGTGACGCGTAACGAATCGGCCTATCCGAACATTCAGGATGACCCATTCTTCACCAATCCTGGCATCGTGCTCATCTTCGGTGCTCTCTGGTTGACCAACCTCGGCTACTGGGGCTTCAACCAGTACATCATCCAGAAGGGTCTCGCTGCCAAGTCATTGGCCGAAGCCAAGAAGGGTATGGTGTTCGCTGCCTTCCTGAAGATTCTGATTCCGTTCATCGTATGTATCCCTGGCGTCTGCGCATTCTACATCATCAATGCGCCTGAGTGTGAGGGTCTGCGTCAGACGTTGGCCGGCGGCATCGAGCGTTCGGATGATGCCTATCCGTTCCTCATCCGCAACTTCACTCCTACGTTCGTCAAGGGCTTGAGCTTCGCAGCATTGGCCGCAGCCGTCATTTCGTCATTGGCCTCAATGTTCAACTCGACCTCTACCCTCTTCACGATGGATATCTACAAGCAGTTCATCAACAAGGAGGCATCGGAGAAGAAGCTGGTCAACGTGGGCCGTCTCACTTCGGTCTGCGCATTGGTCATCGCCCTCATCGCCGTTTATCCTTTGATGGGCGGTATTGACCAGGCCTTCCAGTTCATTCAGGAGTACTCGGCCTTCGTCTATCCGGGCGTTGTGGTCATCTTCGGTCTCGGTCTGTTGTGGAAGCGTGCAAGCGGCACAGCTGCTGTAGTCTGCGCCATCGGCACATTCGCATTCTCAATCATCTACAAGTTTGCGTTCCCCGAGATGCCGTTCCTGGTTCGTTCAGGTGTGGTCTTCATCACATTGGTCATCCTCTTCGTCTGGATTTCTCTCAAGAGCAAGAAGGCTGTTTCGGCCGATGAGATTGAACCGGAAGACATCAAGGCCCAGCTGCGTTGGAGCACCATCATGTACTGCGTTGCTGCCGTTTCTCTGGTACTGTTCATTTGCAGCTTCTTCAACGAGACGATGCACATCCACGGCTTCGAAGGTGCGATGATATTCTTCTCGGCCATCACAGCCACCATCGGCTTCTATCTGCGCTCGAACGCGAAAGACAAGGTACAGGATCCAAAACTGGTTGCCATCGACCTGAAGGTGTTCGACACCGACAGTGTCTTCAACCTCGGCGCGATTGGCGTCATGCTTGTCCTGACCATTCTCTACATCGCATTGTGGTAAATCAAGCAAGGGGAGTGAAAAGGTTTTCGCTCCCCTTCAATTACTTTTATATAATAGAATTATGCTCGAAGAATTAAAGAAACAAGTGTTCGATGCCAATATCGAACTCGTCAAGCAGGGACTTGTCATCTACACATGGGGCAACGTCTCGGGCATTGACCGCGAGAAGGGATTGGTAGTCATCAAGCCATCGGGCGTTGATTATGACGTCATGAAGGCCAATGATATGGTTGTAGTCGATTTGCAGACTGGCAAAGTCGTCGAAGGAGACCTCAACCCATCGAGCGACACACCGACCCACCTCGAACTCTACAAGGCATTCCCCAACATCAAGGGCATCGTCCACACCCACTCGACATACGCTACTGCCTTTGCTCAGGCTGGCTGCTCAATCCCAAACATCGGCACCACCCACGCCGACTATTTCTACAAGGACATCCCTTGCACCGACGATATGGTCAAGGAGCAGATGGCCGAGTACGAGAAGGAAACAGGTACCGTCATCATCAACAAGTTCAACGAGTTGGGCATCAATCCTGACCACACTCCTGCTGTCCTTGTCAAGAACCACGGTCCTTTCTCATGGGGCACCTCTCCTGCCAACGCTGTCTATAACGCCAAGGTCATGGAACAGTGCGCCAAGATGGCTTTCGTCTCGTTCACCATCAACCCAATGACGAAGATGAACCCATTGCTGGTCGAGAAGCACTACATGCGCAAGCATGGTCCTAATGCTTACTATGGACAGAAGGGACAGAAGCACTGATAGAATGAAAAATTAAAAGTGAAAAATTAAAAATTCCTCTGCTGAATTATCTTATATTTAGTTTTTCTCTTTTAATATACAAACACATGGAACAAGTCAAAGAGAATCTCATCAAAGAAAAGAGTTTTCTATTTGCAGTTCGCATCGTCAAATTACGTCGCTATCTTAATCAAAGACATAAAGAGTACACTTTGTCCGAACAAATTTTAAGGTCGGGCACCAGCATTGGAGCGAATGTCAGCGAAGCTGAATATGCTCAAAGCCGTGCTGACTTTGTCAACAAGATGAGCGTTGCCCTTAAAGAGGCTAACGAAACGCAATATTGGCTGAAACTTCTTTCTAAAGGAGAATATCTTGACGAAACACAGTTCCAAAGTTTACACAACGATTGCAAAGAACTGCTCAGCATGCTCCATGCCATCGTTAAAACAACAAAAGACAAAAAGGGACAAGGTTCTGTAAAATAAAAAGCGCCTTAGTACCACATATTTTTTTTTACTTCAAATTGTTAATTTTTAATTATGAAATTCTCTGATTTAGAATTATGGTGGGTAACTGGTGCCCAGTTGCTCTATGGTGGAGATGCAGTAGTCGCAGTTGACGCTCACTCCAAGGAGATGGTAGATGGCTTGAACAAGAGCGGCATCATCCCAATCAAGATAGTTTATAAGAATACAGCCAATTCTTCGGACGAAGTTGAGGCCGTGATGAAGGCTGCTAACAACGAGCCTAAGTGCGTCGGTGTAATCACCTGGATGCACACTTTCTCTCCAGCCAAGATGTGGATCAAAGGTCTGCAGGCATTGCAGAAGCCATTACTCCACTTCCACACTCAGTACAACGCCGAGATTCCTTGGGACACCATGGACATGGACTTCATGAACCTCAACCAGAGCGCTCATGGCGATATCGAGTTCGGTCACATCTGCACCCGTATGCGTGTACCACGCAAGGTCGTTGTTGGTTACTGGAAGAGCGAAGAGGCTCAGAAGAAGATTGCCGTTTGGGCTCGTGTAGCTGCCGGTGTAGCTGACGCTCACAACGTTCGTTGCTTGATGTTCGGTATGAACATGAACAACGTTGCCGTTACCGATGGTGACCGCGTTGAGTTCGAGCAGCGTCTCGGCTACCATGTTGACTACTACCCAGTTTCTTCGTTGATGGATTACTTCAAGAAAGTGACCGATGCAGAGGCAGACGCTCTCGTTGAGGAGTACAAGAAGGAGTACACCATCAAGATTGACGAGTCGGGCGAGAAGGTATATTGGGAGAAGGTCAAGAATGCCGCCAAGGCAGAAATCGCTTTGCGTCGCGTCTTGAAGGACGAAGGTGCTACCGCCTTCACCACCAACTTCGATGACCTCGGCGATGCCGACATCAACGATCCAAACTTCGTAGGTTTCGACCAGATTCCAGGCCTCGCTTCTCAGCGACTCATGGCCGAGGGTTATGGTTTCGGTGCCGAGGGTGACTGGAAGACTGCATGCCTCTACCGCACTCTCTGGGTTATCCAGCAGGGTATGCCAACCGGTTGTTCCTTCCTGGAGGACTATACCCTCAACTTCGCTGGCGACCGCAGCTCTATCCTCCAGAGCCACATGCTCGAGGTTTGTCCTCTCATCGCTACCGACAAGCCAACCCTCGAGGTTCACTTCCTCGGCATCGGTATCCGCAAGCAGCAGACCGCCCGTCTCGTCTTCACCTCGAAGGTCGGCAAGGGCATCAAGGCTACTGTCGTTGACCTCGGCAACCGCTTCCGCCTCATCACTCAGGAGGTAGAGTGCATCAAACCAAAGCCAATGCCTAACCTCCCTGTTGCTTCTGCTCTCTGGGTTCCACAGCCATCCTTCGAGGTGGGTGCCGGCGCTTGGATTCTCGCAGGTGGTACTCACCACAGTGCCTTCTCGTACGACATCACTGCCGAATACTGGGAGGACTTCGCCGAAATCCTTGGCATCGAGTACGTTCAGATCAACAAGAACACCACCACCAGCGAGTTCAAGAAGGAACTCCGCATGAATGAGGTGTACTACATGCTGAATAAGTCTTTGATGTAAACTTCTTCACCGAATTGAACTAATTAAGACCAATTGTTAGTTCAATTCGGTATTTTCATTTCATAATTAAACGAATTATTATGGACGAAATCATTTACAAAGACGAAGCCTACAAAATCGTAGGAGCAATGATGTCGGTCCACAATGAACTTGGATGCGGTTTTCTTGAGGCAATATATCAAGAGGCTCTTGAAATGGAGTTTCAGCTACAAGGTATTCCTTACGAAAGAGAAAAAGAACTTGAAATCCGATATAAAGGTAATATAATCGGGAAAAAATACAAAGCAGACTTCTTTTGCTACAATAAAATCATTGTTGAACTCAAAGCTGTTGACAAAATACTGCCAGAATTCAAAGCACAAACTCTGAACTACATGAAGATGTCCAATTCTAAATTGGGAATATTGGCTAATTTTGGTCAAACATCGCTGGAAATTCAACGATTAGTTCGCATACAAGGTTGGTAACCAATTTGCAATTCGTTTAATTATGATATAAACACTTTCGCAATTATTGACGAACGTCTATTCGTTAAAGCGAAATACAAACCCAATTTGTTTCATTCGTTTAATTCGGTGACAAATATGCTTACACCAAAACAAACTATAGAACAAGGCAAGGCCATCCTCGGTATCGAGTTTGGTTCGACCCGTATTAAGGCGGTTCTCATTGATGCTGAGAACAAGCCTATTGCTCAGGGTAGCCACGAGTGGGAAAATCAGTTGGTCGATGGCCTCTGGACCTACAATATCGACCGCATCTGGTACGGCTTGCAGGACTGCTATGCTGACCTCCGCAAGAACGTCATCGCTCAGTACGACTGCGAGATAGAACAACTCGCTGCCATCGGCATCTCGGCCATGATGCATGGTTACATGGCTTTTGGCGGACACGACGAGAAGTTGCTCGTTCCATTCCGCACTTGGCGCAACACCAACACCGGCGCTGCTGCTGCCGAGTTGTCAAAGCTCTTCAACTTCAACATCCCATTGCGTTGGAGCATCTCTCACCTCTACCAGTGCATCCTCGACGGCGAAGAGCATGTCAAGGACATCACTTACCTGACCACCCTGGCTGGTTATATCCACTGGCGTCTGACGGGTCAGAAGGTACTGGGTGTCGGCGATGCCTCGGGTATGCTTCCTGTTGACTCTAACACCAAGAGCTACGACAAAGAGATGGTCCGCAAGTTCAACGAACTCGTTGCACCTAAAGGCTATCCCTGGAAGTTAGAGGATATCCTCCCTAAGAGCCTCTCGGCTGGCGAAGATGCCGGCACGCTGACTGCCCACGGTGCCGAGCGTCTCGACATCTCTGGTCACCTCAAACCAGGTTGCCCACTCTGTCCTCCAGAGGGTGATGCAGGCACGGGCATGACTGCCACCAACGCTGTCAAGCAGCGCACTGGCAATGTCTCAGCAGGTACCTCCAGCTTCTCGATGATTGTCTTGGAGAAGAGTCTCAGCAAGCCAAACGAGATGATCGATATGGTCTACCTCCGACATCAACGCTTGGGTCAAGCTCTTCAAGGAGTACCAGGAGTTGCTCGGCGTACCTGTTGACATGAACCAGGTCTATGGCTTGCTCTACAACAATGCCCTGAAGGGTGACGCCGATTGTGGTGGCGTATTGGCCTACAACTATATCTCTGGCGAACCTGTCACCGGTCTGTCCGAGGGTCGTCCGCTGGTTGTGCGTGGGGCCAATGACAAGTTCAACTTGGCCAACTTCATCCGCACCAACCTCTACGCTACCGTAGCCGTACTGAAGATTGGTAACGACGTCCTCTTCAAGGAGGAGAAGATCAAGGTTGATCGCATCACCGGTCACGGCGGTCTGTTCAAGACTCCGGGTGTTGGCCAACGGATATTGGCCGCAGCCCTCAATTCGCCAATCTCTGTCATGGAGACAGCGGGTGAAGGTGGTGCTTGGGGTATCGCCCTCTTGGCCGGATACTTGGTCAACAACCATCGCAACCTCTCTTTGCCCGACTATCTGGACGACGTTGTCTTCGCTGGCAACACGGGTACCGAGATTGCTCCTACGCCCGAGGATGTTGCCGGTTTCAACGCTTACATTGAAAACTACAAGGCAGGTCTCGCCATCGAGCAGGCTGCCGTCAAGGCCAAGAAGGAATAAGTCCCATCGGCCATAAAAATAATGATTCGGGAGGTGTCCAATGCGGATGCTTCCCGATTTTCATTGGCCAATGACACAAATCTGACGAAAAATTCATGCAAGATGATGGCAATGTGAAATAAAATCCGTACATTTGCAGCGAAATTGAAAAATCAGAAAATATGGCACAAGTATCTATGACCGTCCGTATGGACTCGAATATCAAGGCTGCATTTGACGAACTATGCGCACAATTCGGCATGAGCGCGAATGCCGCGATGAATATCTTTGCCAATGCCGTAGTCCGCCAGAGGAAGATTCCGTTTGAAATTAAAGCGGAAAAGAAGCCCACGCCCTACACGCCTAGTCTAGAGGCTTTTTACGCACTGAGAAAGCAAGCCAACGAAAACGGGCTTCAGGACATGACATTGGACGAAATCAATGAAGAAATTCGACTGTATCGAGAAGGAAAATGAAAATCTATGCCGTCATTGACACCAATGTCTTAGTCTCTGCACTGTTCACACACAATGCAAAGGCAGCCACGTTCCGCGTTCTTGAAGCGATGCTCTACGGCGTGATTACGCCATTGTACAACAAGGAAATCCTTGACGAATATGAAGATGTATTGAAGCGGCCGAAGTTTCACTTTTCCGACGAACTGGTAGAACAATATCTGGAAATCATGGCCGAAAAGGGAATCCGTTCGCATCGTGTACCGACCGACGAACCCCTCCCCGACCCGAAAGATGTCGTGTTTTATGAAGTAGCGATGTCGAAAGAGGACGCCTAT
Source organism: uncultured Bacteroidales bacterium (assembly GCA_902779265.1). GTDB lineage: Bacteria > Bacteroidota > Bacteroidia > Bacteroidales > UBA3663 > Liminaster. Next base: position 6,964 of record CACZAY010000068.1, read on the forward strand.
CTTGTGACGGGCAACACGAAACACTTTCCTCAAAAACCGATTGTTGTCACACCGGCCGAGATGGTTGCGATACTGGAAGAATTGGACTTTCTATAAGAACGGCATTGGCCAAAACTCGCATTTGGCAACAAAAGATGTCAAAATCGGCGCATAGAGGAGGAAATATCACAGATAAATCATTTTAAAGGAGAAAATTTTTGCGGCCAATGGATTTATTTCATAAACTTGTCCCACAGAATCACTAAATATACACATTAACTCATTATCACAACCTTAAAAAACTAAAACTTATGGATTTTGTACAACTGACCATCTGTGGCAACGCCTTCGAAGCATCGCTTCTGAAAGGCAAACTGGAAACGGCCGGAATACCCTGTATCTTGCAAGGAGGCAGCACATCCTCTGTCGTGATCGGTTCTGGCGGTACATCTGCAGCCTATTCGGTGCCGATTCTGGTGCGGACCGAAGACCTGCCATCGGCCAAGAGTTTATTAACCGAGTGAAATGAAAAACGAAACGCCCTCACATCTCAACGGATGCGAGGGCGTTTTAGTTTGATGGGTCATTTACCGCTGTTCGTACTCGTCCCAATCGCTGCGACGACGGGCAGCATCGGCAGTACCGACACCGCCGATGGGGATTTCGCCGCCGCCAGGGATGCTGTTGGCAATCACGCCCTCGGTCGAGATTTCATAGACCTCGATGGCCGGTTTCTTGTAGGCTCGTCTCATCGTACAAACAGTTTTTTGTGGTTCTTGACATACAGGCCCGACTTCAGCGCATCCGTGCCGTTCACCCTGCGGCCGTCGAGCATATAGACCTCGTCCTGTTTTTGGCCGATGGCGTTCACCTCGCGGATGGCCGTCTCGCTCTCCTCAATCTCGATGCCGTCGATGGCGATGCGCATCTGTGCGGCAAGATATTCAACCGGCGAACCGTCCTTGTTCTCCACCGCAAGATACCAGCGTTGCGGCTTCAGCCCGCTGTCGGCATTGGCCATGCGCACCAGCGCGCCGCCGCCCATCGCGTAGTAGTTGTTGGCGTACATCACCGCGCCCGAAACGCCCGCATAGGTGCCTCGAATCTTGAATACAGCTCGCGTAGTGGAGCATTCGATTTCGGTCTCTTCCGTCGCCTTCACTTCAACGTCGGTCATGGTCAATGTCACTTCTCCGGCCGATGCCGACTTGATGAGGTACGGATAGTTCGGCTGGGTCGCACCGCGCTTCAGGTAGAGGAATTCCAGCGTCGTCTGGTCGAACTCGCCGTCATCGTCGGTGTCGTACATGTGCGTGTCGTTCAGCTCGGCCACCTGCAATCCGTATTTGTTCAATGTGTCGATCGGAATCGAGAAAGGCACGTAAAGCGCCTGCCATTTGTCGGCCGACGAGAACGTGCGTGTGTAAACCAGTTCATCGTGCGTCTCGGTCTGGTCGTAAGCCAATGCCTCGCCGTCGGTTATTATTAATCTATCCAAGACCTCAAATTCCACAATTTCCTTGAATTCCTTCCAATAGTCGGCTGCTTCGTATGCTGCCTTGCTGCCTGTCGGTACGTAGAGTGTGGCATTGGCACTATTTGAAAATACATCGGATGAAATTGATACTGGATTTGGATTTTTGACGGTCACGGAAGTCAGCCCCGTGCAGTAGTAAAACGCATAGTCACCGATGCTGGTCACGCTGCTCGGAATCTCGACGCTTGTCAGTCCCCTGCAGTTATTAAACGCATATTCTCCGATGCTCGTCACGCTGCTTGGAATCTCGATGCTCGTCAGACCAGAGCAGCCATAGAACACACTGCTGCCGATGCTTGTCACTCTGCTCGGAATCGACACGCTTGTCAGTTCTGTGCAGCCAGAGAACGCGCTGCTGCCGATGCTTGTCACTCTGCTCGGAATCTCGACGCTCGTCAGCCCAGTGCAGCCATGGAACGCATCGTTGCCGATGCTTGTCACGCTGTAGGTAGTTCCATGATAGGTGACCGAAGCAGGAATCACGACATTGCCGGAGAATTCGTTTGAATATTCATAGTACGAACTACCTCTATAAGAGACGCTTACCGTCTGATATGTTTGTGACAGATAGGTGTAATAGATGCCGTCCACTACAAAATCGTGGGCAGAAAGCGATTGGCATAACGACAAAAATATAAGACACGTTGTCAAAATACTCTTTTTCATAGTTCTATAAATTAAATTATTCAATAATTATTGATAGAAGCAGCCGACAGGTCTAAGTCTATAGTTTCCCACTCCTTGTCTTCTTTTTCATTGATATATTGTAATTTGTTGGTCATATCTGCATAAATGGTCGCCTTGTTAAACCCAAGATAATCCAGTTCATCAAGAAGAATATGTTTGAAATTATGAGGAATTACACATTGTTTGGAAAAAACTTTTTCCATCCTGTTTCTTATATAACCACACTCTGCCGTTACTGGGAGTTTTTCGCCTTCTTGTTTTATTGGAGACATAAGAAAAGCTCCATTTTGTATTGATATTCGAGGATTGTTAAAGGGTGCGGACAGAAAATGTACTGATTCCAACTCTTCCAATCTTACGTCATATTTTTTGCAAATCTTTAATAAATTCCTTTCGTTTATTTTTAAGGTTTCATAGTTGAAGACATATTCTGCAATTGCATAACAAACTTTAACGTTGTTTTCATCCGTATATCCGCAGGAAACGATGCCATCTTGTTCATCATCAGGATTCTTTACCTCTTGACATGCAAAGAAAAGTGCAATTAACGGATTGAATGTAACGTCCAGCAGCCGAGTGTGCAGTCCATAATGTTGAAGCCTGATCATTTTGTCCAGATCTGAATTGCAATCACACAATTCTTGCCATAACATATTGTTCGCTTTACGTAACATCCAATGTTCGTCATGTCTTTTTTCTCCGGTTCTGAATAGAGATGGTTCTAATTTCCAAGAAGTTGAAGCATGACCACGATAATAAACATGATTGATATTACAAAAACAATCCTTATATGGACCTTCCAAAGAATGACTTTTATGTACCCATTCAAGATACTTAGAAACAGAGGTAATCATAGTCAGTATTTTCGCCTCCTCGCTCCAAAATTGGCATTAGATTTAAACACAAAAAAGACGGGAGCTCCCTACGTGTTTAGCTTATCCTGCTTTGGGCTCTCGCATTGCCATGTCTAAGGATAAGCAACCTTTGAGAACCCACGTCATGGTATATGTCTACAACCGCACTCCGCCCTCACGGGCAGAGTTGCAGCGTTAGCATACACCTTCTGTGGACACTTTCAGTTGCCGTATCTTCTTAGACAAGAATTTGCGAGATTCAAAGCTGAAGACAGCGACGTTGTAAGCGTCTTTTAATAAAAAAGTCATGAGTTGTTCCGCCGTTGCGGCTCAATGACGCTGCAAAGATAGCGAAAAAAACAATCGGTCGGTTTCCATGGGCCAACAAAATCGCGAAAGTTACGCGGATTTATAATAAATTGCACGGATGGACGTTTAAACGATTGTGCCGACGTGCCGGAATTGGCATCGGCCCTAAGAATCGGAACGATATGACATACAGAATCACCTCGATAATCCTCTCCTTTTTCCTGTCGCTGCAAGCGTGGGGCGACACCGCGACGAGCGTCCACACGTGGGCGGACAGTTCGGCGTTGGCCCATGGGACCTGGGTCAAGGTGGCCCTCAACGAGACCTACGACGGCATCTACCAGATCAGCTACGCCCAGCTGCGCAGCTGGGGATTCAGCGACCCGAGCCAGGTGGGCGTCTATGGCTACGGCGGCCACACGCTGAGCGAGTCATTGGCCAATGGACATATCGACGACGTGCCCGAGGTGGCGACACTGCACGACGAACAGGGGCAGCGCATCCTCTTCTACGGCCGCGGCACGGTCGAATGGAGCTACAAGAATACGACACTGCGCTTCGTGCAGCGGCAGCATCCCTGCGCGACCTACAGCTGCTATTTCCTGCATGAGAAGGAGGGCGGGGAAAAGCCATCGGCCATAGAGACGAGAGCCTCGAACACGGAGTCGCAACCCGCTGACACTCTGACGGATTACGATGAATATTGGCTGCACGAAGAGGAATTGGCCAACCTGGGGCAGACGGGCCGGCAATGGTACGGCGAATCGTTCGTCGGGTCGCAAGCCAAGCGCTTCATCCTGCCGGAAGAGGCTCCGCAGATGGGCCACGCACTGAAGGCCGGGAGCGCGCTGCTGACGGTGGGCTTCGTGACCAAGACACCGACGGCGACGAGCATCACGGTGTCGGTGAACGGCGCGACGACGGGCACACAGACCATCGGCGCGACGACGGGCGAATATACGTTCGGCACGGAGGCAACGATGAACAAGACATTGGCCGACAGCATCCCACTGACCGGCGCGCAGGTGGAGATTGTCCACAAGGCGGAGGCGGCCTCGACGACGACGGCAAGGCTGAACTACATCAGGCTGCAGGGCAAGTGCGAGCTGGAGGCATCGGACAAGGAGGCCTTCATGCTGTTCCGCAACGCCGCGGCCATCAACCGGCTGGTGGCCTACCGCATCGCGGGGCTGAAGGAACGGATGGAGGTGTGGGACGTGACATCGGCCAACGAGGTGTTCCGTCAGGGTTTGTCGGCCGATGGCGCTGCGTTCGTGCCCGAGGCGAAGGGCCTGCGCGAATATGCAGTGGTGAACCTGGCCAGCAAGTCGTTCCCCATGGTGAGCCGCATCGGGACATTGGCCAACCAGGACCTGCATGGGAAGCAGGCGGCCAATCTGGTCATCGTGACGGCTCCGGGCCTGGTGCAGGAGGCATTGACATTGGCCAACCACCGCAACAAGCACGACGGGCTGAGCTATCTCGTGGTGACACCCGAGGCCATCTACAACGAATATTCGAGCGGTGTGCCGGACGTGACGGCGATACGCCTCTTCCTGAAACACCAGTATGACAAGGAGGTCGATTCGCTGGGACAGCACACACTGCGCTACCTGCTGCTCATGGGCGACGGCACCTACGACAACCGGACGGCCTGCAAGAGCAGCTACCTGCTGCCCACGTACCAGAGCGAGGCATCGCTGGTCGAAACGTCGTCGTGCGTGTGTGACGACTATTTCGGCTTCCTGGACGACAACGAGGGCGGACGCACGGGCGGCGACGGGCTCTACATCCTGTCGGCCGACAAGCTGGACATCGGCATCGGCCGTCTGCCCGTCAGTTCGAATGAGGAGGCGGCCAATGTCGTGGCGAAAATCATCAGCTATGACAGCGACCAATACGGCAGCTGGAAGAACAGGCTGTGTTTCCTCGCGGACGACGACAAGATGGAGAGCAGCGCGACCGACTCGCCGAACCTGCACATGCGCCACAACGACCAGCTGGTCAAGCAGCTGCAGGACGACGGACACCTGGAGTTCCTCTACCAGAAAATCTATCTGCCGGCCTACCAGCAGACGACATCGGCCTCGGGTACGGACTATCCCGACGCACGCAAGGAACTGAACAACGCGCTGCAGCAGGGCCTGCTGTTACTGAACTATGCGGGCCACGGCTCGACCAACAACATCACACACGAGCAGATCATGTCGGCCTCATTGGCCAGCAAGCTGCGCATGAAGCACCTGCCGTTGTGGATCACCGCCTCGTGTGACGGCTCGCGATTTGACGCCGACGATGCGTCGATGGGCGAAAACCTGATGCTGAACGCCCAGGGAGGCGCTGCGGCACTCATCTCGACGACACGCGTGGTCTATGCGTCCCAGAACCTGAAGCTGAACAAGGCGGTCATCGCCCACCTGTTCGACCGTCACAGCGACGGGACTCGGTTCCGCCTGGGCGACATCCTGAGAGTGGCGAAAGTGTCATTGGCCAATGACTATAACAAGCTGAACTACTGTCTGATAGGCGACCCGTCAATGACATTGGCCGTCCCCGAACAGCGGGCCGTGGTCGATAGCGTGAAGGGCGAATTCCGCGCGCTGGAGACGGTCACCATCTGCGGCCACGTGTGCCAGCGGGGGACATCGGCCATAGACACAGGCTTCAACGGGCTCATCTACCCCACCATCTACGACGCCGAGGACACGATTACGGCCGACAAGGGCCTCTATCAGGAACCCATCTACAACTTCACGAAACGCACGCGCAAGGTCTTTGCCGGACGCGACATCGTGCGCGACGGACGTTTCGAGTTCAGCTTCATGATCCCGCAGGACATCAGCTACAGCACGGGGTCGGGCCTTGTGAACCTCTACGCGTGCAGTGATGAGGGGAATGAGGCCAATGGATATTACGACGACTTCGTGCTGGGACGCGGGACCGCGGCGGCCGATGCCGATACCATCGGTCCTGAAATCATTGCCTGCTTCCTGGAAGATCCGACCTTCCAGAGCGGCGACGTCGTGGGCGCGACACCCTATTTCTATGCCGAGGTGGCCGATGCGAGCGGCATCAACGCCACGGGCAACAGCATCGGCCATGACGTGAGCCTCACGCTGGAGTGCCTGTCGAATCCGCTGGTGGCCAGCCGCCAGATCGTGCTCAACGACCAATTCACGACCTTCACCGCCACGCCGACCCACGGCAACGTGAAATACAGCCTCACCGACCTGGCCGAGGGCACCTACCGGGCCACATTCCGCGTCTGGGACGTCTATAACAACACATCGGCCCGGACCTTCACCTTCACCACGAGCAGCGAGACAAAGCCTGCCATCGCCCTGTTGCAGGCCTTCCCCTCGCCCGTCAAGCAAGGCGGGACCGTCACCTTCCGCGCCCTGCACAACCGCCCCGAAAGCGCCGACCAGCTGCGCCTGCAGGTTTACACGCAGACGGGCGTGAAGGTGCTCGACCAGACAGCGACGACAAGCGCTGGCGAGGTGGTCTATCTTTCGGCCAATGCATCGGCCATCACCGACCTCAACAGCGCCCTGAACGCCGACGAGACCTCACAGCTTATGGGCTGCACGACAATGACCTGGACGGCCGATGTGGCCCCCGGCGTCTATCTCTACCGCGCCTATCTGACGGCAGGCGGCAACGAGACCGCCACGCAATCGAAGATGCTGATTGTGTATTAGCGGTGAAAAAATCTTAACGTGACAATAAAGCGCGCAGAGACGCGTTATTCCAAAAAACAGAATGTAATGAAGCAACAACTTTCAATCATAGCAATGACATTGGTGGCCCTGCCAGCATGGGCCCAGCTCCCGACCTCCGAGAGCAAGTCTTCGACCAGCGATCTGGCAAAAAAATCCAATCCGGTGCAGACAGGCGCAATCTCGCTGGGCGTGGCTCCGGACGCACGCGGAGGCTCGATGGGCGACGTCGGCGTTGCCACCGAACCGGACGAGAACAGCCAATACTGGAATCCCGCGAAATATGCCTTTGCCTACAGCCGGGGCGGCATCTCGGTGAACTACACGCCGTGGCTGCGCAAGATTGTGGCCGACATCAACCTGGCCTATGTGTCGGGTTACTGGAAGTTCGGCTACTATGACAACCAGGCCATCTCCGCCTCGCTGCGGTATTTCAGCCTGGGCGAGGTCGAAGTGTGGAACAGCCAAGGCCAGATGGAGCACGTCATCGACCCCTTCGAAATGGCATTGGACCTGGGCTACAGCCGCCAGTTGAGCGAGAACTTCTCGATGGGCGTCGTGATGCGCTACATCCACAGCAGCATGACCTACGCCGACAATGACAACGAGCCGGCCAACACCTGGGCGGCCGACATTGCGGCCTACTACACCGCCTATCCACAGATTGGCTACAGTGAGTGCCAATGGGCCTGGGGCTTGAACCTGTCGAACGTGGGCGGCAAGATCTCGTACGACGGCAATGCGACGTCACAGTTCCTGCCCTGCAACCTGCGTCTGGGCACGTCGTTCACCTTCCCATTGGACGACTACAACCTGTTGTCAATCAACTATGACGCCAACAAGCTGCTCGTGCCGACCTTCCCGCAGACCTGGCAGTTTGAGAGCGAGGATGACCCGGCCCTGGTCGAGGCGCGGCAGAAATACTACGACATGTCGGGCATCAAGGGCCTGTTCAAGTCGTTCAACGACGCGCCGGGCGGCCAGAAGGAGGAGCTGCATGAAATCAACTGGGGCATTGGCCTCGAATATACCTACGACCGCAACTTCTTCCTGCGCGCAGGCTATCACCACGAGCATGAACTGAAGGGCGACCGCAAGTATTTCACCTTCGGCGGCGGCATTGTGCTCAACGTCTTCCACATCGATGCGGGCTACGTGCTCTCGACGGCCCAGACATCGGCCCTCGACCAGACGCTGCGCTTCTCGCTCGGCTTTGACCTGGAGGGACTGCGCGACATGCTGGGCACCAGCGGCAGGCGGAGGAGATAAGGGGCATTGGCCATAAAGAGACAAAAACAAGAAAGAAGGAGTTTGCCGGAAATGACAGACTCCTTCTTCATTTTATTGGGCCATCCAGTACCGCCGCTCGCGCTCGTCAAAATGCTCGATGGCATAGCGCAGCGAAGTGCGCGACAGCTCGTGGACGTGGTCGGCAAGGAACTCGCGGAGCAGGTCGGGCGAAGCGTGTTTGCCCACTTCACGCAGCATCCAGCCGACAGCCTTCTGCATCAGGTCGTGCGGGTCGTGGATGTGGTGCAGGGCGTATTTTATGGCCAATTCCGGGTGGCCGTCGCGCGTCGTCATCCACGTGAAGACCATCGAGATGCGCCGTTGCCAGAGGTTCGTGCTATTGGCCAATGAATCGACTATCGCCTCCTTCTCCACCCCACTCACGGCCGACGGCAGCGTGTACCACCGCCCCAGCAGCTTCGGCGCCGACATATCGACCAGGTCCCAGTTGTTGGCCCGCGTCGAGTTGTCCAGATATTTCCGGATGATGGCATCGCGCTGCATCATCTTGTCCAATGGATTCAGTCCGCGCGAACGGGGCATGAGCCGCTGGAACTTCTCCACCATCACCAGCAGGCCGAAGAGCCGGATTTCGTGGAATTCACTCTGCAGGAACACGTCCACATCCTCCAGCTGCACCTCGGCATGATACCGCTTGACGAACAGGCGCGTCTGCGGGCAGGTCAGCCCCAGGAACTCGTCGCCCTCGCCATATTCGCCCTTGCCCGTCTTGAAGAAACGCATCAGGTTCGCCCGCTGGACGGCATCGCGCTGCGCCTGCATCTCACCGATAATCCTGCTAGTGATGTTGTCCATAGTCATACAATTTTCCGCGAAGATGGGCTTTTTGGCGAGAATAACGGCATTGGCCAATAAAAAACAATCCCGGCACGGACAAAACCACAAGATTCGCTATCTGCGCGTGACAAACCCGCGAAGTTACGGGGCTGTAATTTTTTTCAGTCTTATGGCCGATGCAGCAAATCAACCCCACCGCCTAACCGACCGTTTTAGGCCACATGGATAGCAAAAGACAAAAAAACGCACGGACAGAATTTCTTTTTTAGGGAGAAAAATACCATCCAATCCAATATTTTCGTAATTTTGCACGTCAATATTCAAATTAAGGTAGAAAATTTCAGATTATTTCAGTATGCAACAGAACGTGCGAAACATCGCCATCATCGCCCACGTCGATCACGGCAAAACCACCCTCGTCGATAAGATGCTCTACGCCGGCAACCTCTTCCGCGAGAACCAGTCGACTTCAGACCTCATGCTCGACAACAATGAACTGGAGCGTGAACGCGGAATTACCATCCTCAGCAAAAACGTATCAATCAACTATAAAGGCACGAAAATCAACATCATCGACACCCCAGGCCACAGCGACTTCGGCGGCGAGGTCGAGCGCGTCCTGAATATGGCCGATGGCTGTCTGCTCCTGGTCGATGCCTTCGAAGGCCCCATGCCGCAGACCCGTTTCGTGCTCCAGAAGGCACTCCAGATTGGCCTCAAGCCCATCGTCGTCGTCAACAAGGTCGATAAGCCGAACTGCACGCCCGACCTGGCCCAGGAGAAGGTCTTCGACCTCATGTTCAACCTCGGCGCTACCGAAGAGCAGCTCGACTTCGTGACCATCTTCGGCTCGGCCAAACAGGGCTGGATGTCCGATGACTGGAAGAAACCCACCGACAACGTGCTGCCCCTGTTGGATGCCATCTTGGCCAACATCCCTGCCCCGGAAATCATTGAAGGCCCCTCGCAGATGCTCATCACCTCACTCGAATATTCGAGCTTCGTAGGACGTATCGCTGTGGGCCGCGTACACCGTGGCTCCATCAAGGCCGGACAGGATGTCCTCCTGATGCACCACACCGACGAGGGAATCGTCAGCAAGCGCGTCCGCGTCAAGGAGCTCTACACCTTCGAGGGAATGGGCAAGAAGAAGGCCGATGAGGTATTCTCGGGCGACATCTGCGCCATGACCGGTATCGAAGGCTTCGAGATCGGCGACACCATCAGCGACATCGAAGCAGCCGAGGCCATGCCCCGCATCACCGTCGATGAGCCGACCATGTCGATGCTCTTCACGATCAACGACTCACCTTTCTTCGGCAAGGACGGCAAGTTTGTCACCAGCCGCCAGATTCAGGACCGCCTGATGAAGGAGCTGGAGAAGGACGTTGCCCTGCGCGTAGTAAAGGACGAGACAAGCGACGGCAAGTGGCTTGTCTTCGGCCGAGGCGTCCTGCACCTCTCCATTCTGGTCGAGACGATGCGCCGCGAGGGCTACGAGCTCCAGGTCGGCCAACCCCAGGTCATCGTCAAGGAGATTGACGGCCAGAAGTGCGAGCCAATCGAGCAGATGACCATCAACTGCCCCGAGGAATATTCATCCAAGATGATCGATATGGTGACCCGCCGCAAGGGCGAGATGGTCAGCATGGACACCCAGGGCGACCGCATCCACATGGAGTTCAAGATTCCGTCACGCGGCATCATCGGCCTCCGTACCAATGTCTTGACCGCATCGGCCGGCGAGGCCATCATGGCCCACCAGTTCCTCGGCTACGAACCCTGGAAGGGCGACATCGTACGCCGCAGCAACGGTTCTATCATCGCCATGGAGGGCGGCACTGCATTCGCCTACGCATTGGACAAGCTCCAGGATCGCGGCAAGTTCTTCATCTTCCCGCAGGATGAGGTCTATGCCGGACAGGTCGTCGGCGAGCACGCCAAGGACAAGGACCTCACCGTCAACGTCACCAAGTCGAAGAAGCT
>CACZAY010000069.1 GCA_902779265.1 uncultured Bacteroidales bacterium
CAATGAGCGTATCGGGCTTCATGTCGATGTAGCCCAGCGGTGCATCGGCCGGCAGTGTGTAGGTCTCCTCTTGCAGCGCATCGGCCACCTTGCCCTTCTTGCTGTGGGCGCGCACGGTGAAGGTTATCGGCCGCGAAAAGTCAAATCCCTTCGTGGAAAGCTTGATGTAGGTGGCCGATGTGTTTTTGGCCAATGTCTTTCCCTCGGCAATGAGGTCGAAGGTTACGCTTTCTGGGTCGTCGCGCAGCAGTCGCCATGAGACGGACATGCTGTCTTCCGTCTGACGCATCGCCACGAGGCCTCGGTTCAGGAACTCGGTGGACATATTGTCCATCTGATAGGCAGTTTGAGAAAAGGCTGCTGCAGAGAGAGTCCACAGCAGCCCGATAGTAAGGATTTTTTGCATCGAATCGAAATTTTTTGTTTATCGAAGGAAAGCAATCAATACGCCGGCGGCAACTGCAGATCCGATGACTCCGGAAATGTTGGCCGACATGCAATAGTTCAATATATTGTTTTTCGGATTGATTTTCGTTGCGATGTCGTTTGCTACGCGACTTGCCATTGGCACGGCCGACAGACCACAGGCGCCGACAAGCGGGTTGATCTTCTTCTTGGTGAAGAGGTTGAACAGCTTCACGAGGAAGATGCCGCCTGCGATAGAGACTGCGAATGCGCAGAAACCGCCGGCTACGATGCCGATTGTCTGCCAGTTGAGGAACGACTGCACGGTCATCGTGGCGCCTACAGAGAGACCCAGGAAGATGGTGGCAATGTTCATCAGTGCGTTGGATGCAGTGTCGGCGATACGGCTTGTGTCCGAACCGATTTCCTTGATCAGGTTGCCGAACATCAGCATACCGATCAGCGATACGGCCGATGGAACGATGATGGCAACCAGAACGGTTACGAAAATCGGGAAGATAATCTTCGCTACGCGCATATTCTTGATCTGCAACGTGTTCGGATAGAGCTTGTCCTGCTCCTTCATGTTGATTTCCAGCTCCTTCTTGGTGCAGCAGAGTTTTACGACCAATGGAATGATTACTGGAACCAATGCCATGTACGAGTAGGCTGCGATGGCGATAGGGCCAAGAAGGTGAGGAGCCAGCTTGATGGTCGTGTAGATAGCGGTAGGACCATCGGCACCACCGATGATGCCGAGTGCGCCGGCCTCCTGTGGAGTGAATGCACCCGAACCAACGGCTACCAGAATGACGCTGAAGATACCAACCTGTGCAGCAGCACCGAAGATGGCCAGCTTCAAGTTACGGAGCATTGGACCAAAGTCTGTCATGGCACCTACACCCATGAAGATGACGGGTGGAATGAAGCCGGTCTTGATGAGCCAGTAGTAAATCATGTTCATCAGACCGAGGTCATGTGCAATCTGAGGCAGAGAGCAGTGATATACATCAAATGGCACCTTGGTGATTGGGTCGCCGTAAATGTATGCCTGTGTGCCGTCCTTCAATGTGGCAAGGAAGGAGTTGGCCAATGAACCATCGGACAGAGTGATGGCATTGTGATAGTTGATGCCGTTGATGACCAAGTCGGTAGCGCCATAGACGCCCATTTCGCCTCCAGGGAAGTTGGCCAATAGGATACCCATCGCAATCGGAATGAGCAGCAAAGGCTCGTAGTGCTTGGCAATGCCCAGATAGAGGAACAGGAAGCCGAGCGCATACATGATGAGGAATGTCGGTTCAGCCGCAATGTTGCTGAACGCGGTCATCTCATATAATTTTTCAAAAATTGTACTGAAGTCCATTTTTTGGAAAAATTTAAGTTATTAGTTATTATTTATTAGTTATTAGCCAATTTCGTCATTGTGTTTCGAAGAGAGACTTTTGACTGTTGCTGCCATGATTTTCTGCAACTCAGTACAATCACTTTTCATTGAAGCAAAACAATTATCGTCTATTAGTTCGACATTGTGTAGCAATCTTAACCAATATTGAGTTTCGTTTGCTTCTTTTCTGGCAATTGCAATCTTGTGAATGAAATCTTCCTTTGATTCTGCGTTAGGGCTTTCTGCTACATTGGCTCCAATAGAGGTGCCAGAGCGGAGAATTTGACTGCTGATTGAGTACTCTTTCTTTTCTTTCAGAAATCGGTCTAGTTTATAGATTCTGACAGCAAAGTCATCGCACTTCTTTTGCAGAATTGTGTCCTCCATGCCCTAACTTTCAACTAATAACTAATAACTCTTTTAAGATTAAGTGAGTCAGGCTCACTTAATCTTAAAGATAGGATCATCCTCAAATACCTTGTCGCCCGGGTTGACCAAGATTGCGGTAATCTGGCCATCGCAGTCGGCAGCAACGGCGTTGTAGGTCTTCATGGCCTCGATGTAGCCGATGGTCTGACCCTTCTTGACCATGTCGCCAACCTTGACAGGAGCCTCGGATGCATTCTTCACGAGGAAGAACTTGCCCTCCAGTGGAGCGAGCACATCAGCACCCTCGCCAGCGGCAATTGGAGCAGCACCGGCAGCAGGAGCAGCGGCTGGAGCACTGCCATCGTTAGGAGCAATGCTTACGGTGTAGGTCTCGCCATTGACGGTGACCTTGAGGTCCTGAGCCTTGATAGCGCCTGTGCCGGCCGAAGCCTTCTTGGCCTTGCGCTCGGCGAGGTCGGCCTCAAAGTCGGCCTTAGCCTTGCCGCTCTTATATGCCTCATACTGAGATGGGTGCATAGCGTACTCGAAGAGTTCTTCGTCGTCCTGACCGAGCTCCCAGCCATTGGCCTTCATCTTGGCACGGAACTCGTCCAGACAGTCAGGTGCATAGGTCTGAGGATCTTCGGTCTCGAACTGACGGCCCTGGCTCTTGGCCAACTCGACCAACTCTGGAGCAACAGGACCAGGCAACTGACCTGACTTGCCGAGGATCATATCCCAGATATTGTCGGCAATGAGGCTCCAACGTTCCTTGCCCTTCTCCATCTGCATGACGTTCATCAGGGCGAGGTTCTTGACGTACTGGCTGAATGGAGTAACCAAGCAAGGATAACCTACGCGAGGCCATACATAAGCCACTTCGTCGAAGAGCTTGATGAGGAGTTCGTCGGTCGAGAGCTTCGGCTGACCGTTCTTCTCTTTCCAACGGTTCAGACCTTCCAGGTTCTCCTCCAGGTCGGTCATGAGCGAGCCCATCATACCGCCAGGCAGACCTGGTTTAACCAACAGAGAGTTGTTCAAGTGGTTGAGGGCTGGAATATAGTAGCCGAGGAAGTCGTCCATCATCTCCTGGATCATGGTACGTACCTCCATGTAAGCCTTCATGTTGATGTCCTTCACCTTGAAGCCTGCATCCTTCAGCATCTCCTGAACAGTGATGATGTCGGCGTGACCGGTACCCCAAGAGAGAGGTGACATACCGCAGTCGATGTAGTCGCAACCTGCCTTGGCTACCTCGAGGATAGAGGCAACGTTGAAGCCAGGACCAGCGTGTGAGTGATACTGGATGACGATATCCTTCTTGATGGCCTTGATGCCCTTGACAATCTTGCCCAATGACTCTGGACGACCGATACCGGCCATATCCTTGAGGCAGATTTCGTCAGCGCCAGCCTCGATGAAGGTCTTGGCCAAATTGACGTAGTAGTCGACGGTGTGGATAGGAGAGAAGGTGATGCAGAGAGAAGCCTGTGCAATCATGCTAGCCTCCTTGGCATAGCCGATAGAAGGGATGACGTTGCGTGGGTCGTTCAAACCACAGAAGATACGGGTGATGTCGGTGCCCTGAGCCTTCTTGACCTTGTAGAAGAGTTTGCGCAAGTCCTTAGAGCAAGGGAACATACGCAGACCATTCAGCGCGCGGTCCAACATGTGGGTCTGAATACCTGCCTCGTGGAAAGGCTTGGTCCACTCACGAACCGACTTGTTTGGGTTCTCGCCGTAGAGCAAGTTGACCTGCTCGAAGCCGCCACCATTGGTTTCTACTCGATCCCAGCAACCCATCTCGATGATTTTGGGTGCTACCTTAACAAGTTGGTCAACACGAGGCTGATACTTGCCAGCACTCTGCCACATATCGCGGAAGACCAGAGAGAATTTTACTTCTTTTGCCATAATATATTTTGATTGTTGATTGACGTTGATGATTCCTTACTTCATTTTGTGATTTTAGTGACCATAGCACCTGGAGCGACCTGCTTGATGGCCTCCTTGATTGCTGCCTCGATGTTGGCCGGAACGGGAGCTGCGGTTGGGGCCGATGCGCTGCGCTTGGCTGCGGGAGCCTCTTCGGGTGCGACCTTGTTGACCGTTACAATCAGCAACTTCGACAGGTTGATGATCAGGATAAGAATGACGAATACAGTGCCCATGCCGATAATCATCAGCAAAAGGGCGGTTTCCATTGGCGTTAATCCTTCCATATTGATAGATTTAGTTGTTTTTCTTGTCCGATGGCAGTGGTAAAGGCTGCCTGTGGGATGTTTTTCGATTTTCCGGCCGCAAATTTACTGAAAATTTCTGAAAGTGCCAAAAAAAGGCCGACTTTTTTGCTTTTCTGCAAGAAAATCGGCATTGGGGAAATTTTATTCAAGTTTTATGCGGGAAAACTTGCGTTTTCGGTCAAGAAAATCCGATAAAAATGTAGCAAAAAGGAAGCGGGATTGATTTGGCGGTTGACAATTGATATATCATTGGCCAATGTCATTATCATCGCACTCGGTCACTTCCGGATTGCCTCGTAGATGTATGTCTGGATGCGCGACCGGTATTCCTCTTCGCCCAGGGTCGTGTTCCACCGGCACGGGTTGATGCGGTTGCAGAGGAAGATGTAGATCAGGTCGTACTTCGGGTCAATCCAGAAGCAGGTGCCTGTATAGCCCGAGTGGCCGTAGGTCGCGGGGGAGCATTCTGTGCTGCATGGATTGTTCTTGGCCATCCTCTTGGGGTCAAATTCCGGCTTGTCGAAGCCCAAGCCGCGTCGCGAGATGTGGCTCTTCTGTGTGGTCATGCGTTCGACGGTTATGGCATTGACAATCTGTTTGCCGTGCCATCGGCCGCCATCCAGGAACATTTGGAGGAGCGGATAGAGCTGTGTCGCGCTGCCGAACAGGCCTGCGTTGCCCTCCACTCCGCCGCTCCAGGCGCAGGTCTCGTCGTGGACGTAGCCGCGCAGCAGCTGGTGCCGTATCGCCTGGTCATTTTCAGTGGGGGCGATTCTGGCCAATGGTATTCCATGCTCCAGTGGGTTGAAACAGAGTTTCTCGTCGCCGAAGAACTGTGGCATCCTTTCGTAGAGATACTGGTCCATCGGCCGCTTGGTGACGTTTTCAATCAGTTGGCGCAGCAGGACGAAGTTCAGGCACGAATAGCGGTAGCGGTGCGGCTTGCGCAGCGGCAGGTCGATGATTTTCTGCACGATGCTGTCGCGGAAGAGCGGGTTCAGGTACAGGCCGCGGGCGATGGTGAGCGTGTGGCGCGCGTCCTTCACATTGGCCACCCAAAGCGTATCGAATCGCAGTCCGTTGTGGAACCAGCACTTCTTGTCCTGGCGGATGGTGTACGGTTCGACTTCGACGGGGCTGTAGTGGTTGCCCTCGAACGAGGTCGTGTCGTAGGTCATGGCGTAGAACGAGTAGCCGTCGCGGATGTCAGTCTCGTGCAGCAGGGCCTGGCGGATGGTCAGGTTGCGCTTGTCGGCCGCCTTGCGCAGCTGCGGGATGTAACGGCTCATCGGATCGCTGAACTTCAGTCCGTACTGGTCATAGGCCAGCATCAGTGCGGGGATGGTGGCGGCCGCCTTGCTGACCGAGGCAAGGTCATAGACCGTCTCCAGCGAGTTCGGTTCGCTGCGGTCGTAGTCGAGCCAGCCGAAGGCGCGGTTGTAGATGATTTTCCCCTTGTGGGCCACGAGAATCTGGCAGCCCGGGAAGGCGTCCTTGTCGAGCGCGTCCTGCACGAGGCTGTCCACGCGGTGGAATTTCGGGTTATAGACCTGCGGCTGGTGGGTGATTGTGTCGGGCGGAATCACTTCGCGGACGGTGGGCGCGACCTCTTGGGGCAGGGCCTGCTCGGTCGGGTCTATGTCGTCGAGCGGCGGCAATGTCTGGGTTGTGGCCAATGTCGGGTTCTGCTTGGCGCGTTCAATCTCATTGGCCAATGTCTCAAGCAGGCGACGCGCGTCGGCGGTGTTGATGCGTTCGGCCAATCCCTTGAGCTGCAGTTCCTCCTCGCGGCCCACGCACAGCACATACTTCCAGCGCAGCACGCGCCGGCATCGTTCGTCAATCAGTTCTTGCGTGATTGTGCCATTGGCCAATGCCTTTTTCAGACTCTCCCACTGCGACTTGAGCGGAATGGGGTCGAGCAGGACATCCACGCCGGCCAACAGGGCCTTGACGCTATAGTCAGCGATGTTGTTTACCCCCTTCATGGCGAGTCCGTCGGTGAAAATCAGTCCGTTGAAGCCGAATCGCTCCTTCAGCAGGCCCGTGACGATAGGGTGGGAGAGCGATGACGGGTTGTTGGCCAATGAATCGAGTGCTGGCACCGAGAGATGTGCAATCATCATGCCGCCCAGACCGGCATTGGCGAAGTGGCGGAACGGAGCGCACTCAAAACTGAGCATCCGCTCGGCATCGTGGCTGAGCTGGGGAAGCGTCTTGTGACTGTCCGTGTCTGTGTCGCCGTGTCCGGGAAAATGCTTGCCTACGGCCAGGATGCCGCCGTCCTCCAGTCCGCGGCTGTAGCTGAGGGCGGGCAGAGTGACCGCCTCGACCGTCGCACCGAAACTGCGGTTGCCGATGACGGGATTGTTCGGGTTCGAATTGATGTCGAGCACGGGTGCAAAGTTGATGTTGATGCCCATCAGCCGGCATTGCCGCGCGACCTCCCGTCCGTACAGGTACATCAGGCTATCGCGCACTGCAGGGTCGATGGTGCCCAGTGCGCCGTTGCGTGGGTATTTTACCGCATCGGCCAATCGCATGGCCAATCCCCACTCTCCGTCCAAGGCAATCCAAAGTGGTGATTTCTTGGCCAATGACCTTGCGTATTTCGTCATTTTCGCCTGTTGGCCGATGTCTCCCTTCGAGAATAGCAGGCCGCCCACGTGATAGACCTCGATGGCGCGGCGGATGTTCTGTCTGTGCGCCTCGTCGTTGCGGCTGTCCGCGATGGGCATGATGAGTTGTCCCAGCCGTTCGTCGGGTGAGAGTTGGGACATGACGCTGTCCACCCAGCGGTTCATGCTTGCGCTGTCGGCGCGGAGCAGCATGTTCTGGGCTTGTGCGTCTAATAAAATAAGGAGTGTGAAAAGAACGAGGAATGTAGCTCGCTTCATCTGATGTCTAAAAAGTGAGTAAGAGTAACGTTTCGGTGACGGCGGGGCGGGGAATCGGATGGTTGTGTGGGATTGCGCCATTGGCCACAATCAATCATCTTCAATTGCTTCCGTTCTCGTCGATGACCGTGATGCGTCCGTCAATCCTGCCGTCGATGGCCTTGCCCTGCTTGTGCTTCTTGGAGATGTAATCGACCATCATGTTGCGCAGCAGGATGCCTGAGTTCGTGTATTTGCTTGCCTTGGTGAGCGAGAGTAGCCCGTCATTGCCCTCGGCGAGATAGTCGATGGTGGCGATACGGTAGGTGCGCTCGGGGTCAATGGGTTTGCCGCCCACCTTGATGTCGGTCGCGTGGATGTATTCACGCAACTCGCCATCCTCCAGTGTCTCCTGACGGACGTGGAGCGTGATTTCCATGCCCGAGATGGCCTCCAGGCGCTTGTGTTCGATCTGGTGGATGACCTCTTCCAGATATTCGCCTTTCAGTTCCAGGATACACAGGGTGTTCTCGAACGGGAAGATGCGGTACATGTCGCCCAATTTGATGTCTCCGGCATAGAGGTCGTTGCGCAGGCCGCCTATGTTCATGATGCCCACGTCGATGGGTTGGCCGCAATATTCCTCGCCCACCTCGCGCAGGACGTCGCTGGTGAAGTTGCCCAATGGACTTTCCGGGCGGAAGCGTGCCATGTCGTGAGAGGCACGGCCCAGGACTCCGTTCATCTTCATCTCTAGGCTGTCGCGGTAGGGCTGGATGAAGTCACTCATGGCCTTGCCGAAGGTGCGCAGGTCGTAGAGGTCGGGATGCAGTTTCTTGCAGGTGATTTGGCCGACGCGATAGGCCGGCTCGCCGTTCTTGCGCTTGCCATTGGCCACCATCTTGACCTTTACGCGGCCGATGGGCGATGCCTTCGCTCCGGTCTGGGTGATCATGACGGGCTTGCCGTTGGCGTTCGGTACTTCGACGCCATTTTCGATGTTGGTGTGGGTGTGTCCGCCGATGATGAGGTCGATGTCCGTGCTTTTGCGCGCAATGTAGCGGTCGCCGATGGAGTCGTTCATGTAATAGCCGACGTGTGAGATGACGACCACGAGGTCACAGCCTTCGGCACGCAGTTTCTTGGCCTCAGCATTGGCCGCAATCGATGGATCTGTGTATTTGATGCCCTCCCAGTTGCGGTTGAAAATCAGGTTGTTCGGGTCAACGGTGACACCCGTGATGCCGATTTTTACACCTTTGCGTTCCACGATCATCGAGGGACGTGTGTATTTTTCCAGTGCTGTCCCCGTCACGTCGTAGTTGCAGTTGATGATGGGAAAACAGGCGTAGTTCAGCATATTGGCCAAGAAATTGATGCCGTTGTCGAACTCATGGTTGCCGAATGTGGCACACAGAAGTCCCTGCAGGTTCATCGCCTTCATCTCGATCATGCCGTTCCAGATGTTGAAATAGGGTGTTCCCTGTACCATGTCGCCCGCATCGACGTAGATGAGCTGCGGGTCGCTCTGCCGCATCAGCTCCAGAAACGAGGCGCGCTCGATGACGCCGCCCGTGGGGCGTTCGTCCATATAGATGCCATCAACCTGGCTGTGGGTGTCGTTGGTGTGGATGAAGACAATTTCCGGCCCTTCTTCGTCGCTGCACGATGTCATGACGGCGGCTTGCACGAAGAGAATCAGTAAGGTGGTCAGGAAATGTCGTAGTGGGAAAGATTTTGTCATTTTGTTCTTGTTATTAAGCTCGCAAAGATACTGTTTTTTATGGTTCGTTGTCCAATGAACTGCGTTAAAAGTTCCTAAAAGCCTCATTTTATGGCCGATTTGTCATGCGAAAAGTTCTTTTAGCACCTCGACCGAGCGCAAATCCCCGATTTCCGGCAGATGGATGCGCAAGAAGGTGAGCATCATGTCCAACAGGACGTTGCGCTGCTCCCTCGTGAGCCGCAGCGAGTCGAGTGTGGCAAACCGCGTGTCGAGCAACTGGTGCAGCCAGCTCGCAGAATCGGCCGCAAGATAGTGCGGATGATAGATGGGGCCAATGGTATAGACGCCTTCGTTGATGTCGAACAGCATCCCCTCCCGCCACGTCGAATTGTCAACATGAAAGCCGATGTGGTAACACAGCCTCGTCGTGAAGACCAAGTGGAAATTGGCGCTGCCGCGCTGCGTGAGCTGCAACAGTTCGACCGACTGGCTGATGAACTGCCACAACGGACCATTGGCCTCAACCTCCTTGATCGTGCGGTCCAGCAGCTCTGCCATATAGAGGCATTGCGCCGCCTTGCCCGGGTCGCTCATCGAGAGCGTGTAGGGTGAGTTGAGCAATGTTGCCTCCTTGATTTGCTTGAAATCTTGGCCAATGCGCCCCTCCAGCACAAGTTCCAGCACGGTGAGCGGCGCGTACAGAAGGCGTTGGCCGCCATTGCGGTGCACGCGAGACAGGGTGACTTTGCAGGTCACCTTGCCGAGTTGCTCGGTGTAGATGCGTACGAACTGCGTGCGGTCGTTGTACGGCACCATGCTGAGCACTACACCCTTGGTTTTGGTAATTGAATTTGTCATCTTCGGGCGCAAAAATAGGGAAATTCTTCAAAATTGTCAAGTAATTCGTAAAAAATCGGCCGAAAAATTGGCTTACATCGGAAAAAAAACTATCTTTGCACCCGCAATTCGGCAGAGTTGAGGCTTTTTTCAAGTCCTGACTACGTGTGCAGGCAAAACTGGCTAAAGCAATTGGCGGCGCGCAGCCAGACGGAACATCGGCCTCCCGATCGAATGCAAAACATTGGAAATAAAAACAAAAAAATAAAACTACAACAATGGCAAATCACAAGTCATCGAAGAAGAGAATCAAGCAGACCATCACCCGTAACGAGAGCAACCGTTACTACGGCAAGATTACACGTAACGCTGTCCGCAAGTTCCGTGCTACTACAGACAAGAACGAGGCAGCAGCTCAGCTCCCAGCTGTTAGCTCAATGCTCGACCGTCTGGCCAAGAAAGGCGTAATCCACGCCAACAAGGCTGCTAACCTGAAGAGCAAGTTGGCCAAGCAGGTTAACAAGCTCGCTTGATACTCTCCGGTAGTGTCATAAAACCTCCCCACTTTGCCCACAAAAGGGTGCGGTGGGGATGGTTCCTTTTCTTTTCGCGCGCGTGCGCACACACATACATAAAATCAATTCTCGAATTATTCTTTCCTTAAAACCTTATGTCCGAGATTCAAAACAACTATGATGCCAGTCATATTCAGGTGCTTGAAGGCCTGGAGGCTGTGCGCAAGCGTCCCGCCATGTATATTGGCGACACCAGCGTCAAGGGTCTGCACCACCTCGTCAGCGAGGTAGTCGATAACTGTATTGATGAGGCATTGGCCGGCTATTGCAACGACATTCAGGTCTTCATCTTGCCCGACAATTCCATCAAGGTCATTGATAATGGCCGAGGTATCCCGGTCGATATGCACCAGAAGGAGCATCGTTCGGCTCTTGAGGTCGTCATGACGGTGCTGCACGCTGGCGGTAAGTTCGACAAGAACACCTACAAGGTCTCTGGCGGTCTGCACGGTGTGGGTGTGAGTTGTGTGAATGCACTTTCTGACCAATTCACCGCTATCGTACATCGTCAGGGTCACATCTATCGTCAAGATTACGCCTACGGCAAGCCACTCGCTCCGGTCGAGATTGTGGGCGATGCCGATGATACGGGCACGACCATCATCTTCCATCCTGATGCCTCGATCTTTACCGAGACCGTTTACGAGTGGGACCGTCTGGCCGAGCGTCTGCGCGACCTTTGCTATTTGAATACAGGCATCCGTCTGCGTCTCACAGACGAGCGTCCTGAGGCTATGCAGCCCGATGGAAGCCCGCGTTTCCAGGAGTTCTACAGCACCGAGGGCTTGAAGGAGTTCGTTCAGTGGATGGACGAAAGCCGCACACCGCTCATTCCGGACATCATCCACCTCGTCACCGAAAGCGAGGGCGTGCCGGTCGAGGTGGCATTGACCTATAACACAGGCTACAGTGAGACGATTCATTCGTTCGTCAACAATATCAACACGCACGAAGGTGGTACGCATCTCGACGGTTTCCGTTCGGCATTGGGCTCTTCGCTCAAGGAGTACGGCAACAAGGAGAAGATGTTCGAGAAGGCCAAGGTCGAAATCAAGGCCGAGGACTTCAAGGAGGGCCTTACCGCGGTCGTCAGTGTCAAGGTGGCCGAGCCTCAGTTCGAGGGTCAGACCAAAACCAAGCTCGGCAATGTCGAGGTCCGTCCGGCTGTGACGAAGGCGGTCCGCAACGCGATGGACAACTATCTGGAGGAGCATCCCGAGCAGGCTCACCTTATCATCGAGAAGGTGATATTGGCCGCACAGGCCCGCGTTGCCGCCCGCAAGGCCCGCGAAAATGTGCAGAAGAACAGCCGTCTCACCGGTGGCGGCCTGCCAGGCAAGTTGGCCGATTGCTCCAGCAAGAACCCGGAGGAGTGCGAAATCTTCCTCGTCGAGGGTGACTCCGCAGGTGGTACGGCCAAGACCGGTCGAAACCGAATGTTCCAGGCCATCCTGCCGCTGCGTGGTAAGATTTTGAATGTCGAGAAGGTCTTGATTCACAAGATGCTCGACAGCGAAGAGATTCAGAATATGTTCCGTGCCTTCCGCGTCAACCTGCGCGAAGACAAGACGCTTGACATCACCAATCTGCGCTACCACAAGGTGATTATTATGACCGATGCCGATGTCGATGGTGCTCACATCGCTACGTTGATTCTTACGCTCTTCTTCCGCTATATGCGTCCGCTCATCGAAGACGGATACGTCTATATCGCCCAGGCTCCGCTCTACAAGTGCTCCATCGGCAAGATTGAGGAATATTGCTGGGACGACGCCGAGCAGCGTGCCTTCTTCCAGAAGTACGGCCAGGGCAAGGAAGACCGCATCAAGGTGCAGCGATACAAAGGTCTGGGTGAGATGAACAACGAACAGCTCTGGGACACCACCATGGATCCCGAGCATCGTCGCCTCCGCGTCGTGACTTCATCGAGAGCAACGCAACCTACGCCAACATCGACGCATAAAGTGCCGTTGGCCGCAACAGAACAGAGGTTTTCCACACGTGGGAGACCTCTTTTTTTTGATTGTTTCATTGGCCAATGTCCCGATTCCGCTTTGTCTGCCTATATTTAAAGATGAGGTGACGGCCAATGACCCGTTGCGGTACGTACATTGTCGCGTGGAAAGTCAAAAATCCGATGGAACGTGAAAACTTTTTTGTCCAATGGCAAAAAATCCGCCAATCCTTTGGGAAATTGGCAAAAAAAGGCTATCTTCGCCCGATAAAAATGAACTCATGGCTCGAATCCTTTCCATCGACTACGGACGCAAACGAACCGGCCTTGCCGTGACCGACCCGCTTCAGATCATCGCCAACGGACTTACAACCGTCGCCACCGCCGATTTGGAGCGTTTCCTGCTCGACTATCTGAGCCGCGAGGAGGTCGAACGCATCGTGGTCGGCCTGCCCAAATCACTTCTGGCTCCGATTGAGCATTTAACTTCAATCAAGGAAAGTTCATTTCTTGCTTTTGCTACATCAAGTTCTTTATCTAAATCACCAAAGTTATCTACGCATACAGCATTAGGATAGCCGCAAGCTTTTGCAATGGCGAGATTTCGGCCACAATCATCCTGCAAAGTTATCTGGAGGCGCGAAAGTTCAAATGCTGAAATTGATTGATTTCGGCCAATGTAATCTGTAATTCGTAATTTGTAATTAGAAGAAATAGAATATGCTACTCCCAATTTATCTATACGGCCAACCGGTGTTGCGGAAGCCCGCCAAAGAGGTTCCGGCCGACTATCCCGAACTCAAGACATTGGCCGAAAATATGTTCCAGACGATGGCCTGGGCTTGGCTCTGCGTATGTTCGTGGTCGATGGTAACGGCCTGGAGGAGGATTATCCCGAGTGTCGTGACTTCCGCCGCTGTATGATCAATCCCGAGGTGATTGAGGAGAGCGAGGAGACCAATGTGAAGGATGAGGGCTGCCTCTCAATTCCAGGAATCTATGAGTCGGTGAAGCGTCCGGACTGGATTGTCATCCGTTATCGTGATGAAAACTATGTCGAGCACGAGGAGAAGATTACAGGTTTCGCTGCGCGAATGACGCTGCACGAATATGACCATCTGGACGGAAAGATGTTCATCGACCGTGTCTCGCCACTGCGTAAGCAGCTGATGAAGTCGAAGCTGGGCGCCATCCTGAAGGGTAAGGTGAGCTGCAGCTATAAGGTGAAGTAAGAGACCACAGTCCTCCCGTGTCCGCATGGCGCATTGGCCATAAAACCGAATAGAACAAGCGGCGGCAGGGGAGGAGAATACCAAACCATAAAACTTATAAAAAAGAGATGAAAAACGAACATCCACAGCCATCAAGCGACCGTCTGAAGGCACTTCAAGCTGCCATGGACAAGATTGACAAGACATTCGGCAAGGGCTCCATCATGCGTATGGGCGATGAGGAGGTCGAACATGTCGAGGTCGTTCCATCGGGCAGTATCGGCCTGAACGCAGCCCTCGGTGTAGGCGGCTATCCGAAGGGAAGAATCATTGAGATCTACGGTCCTGAATCGTCAGGCAAGACGACATTGGCCATCCACGCCATCGCCGAGGCGCAGAAGCAGGGCGGCATCGCGGCCTTCATCGACGCAGAACATGCCTTCGACCGTTTCTACGCGGAAAAATTGGGCGTCGATACCGACCAACTCCTGATTTCGCAGCCCGACAACGGCGAGCAGGCACTTGAAATCGCCGAAAACCTGATCCGTTCATCGGCCATCGACATCATCGTCATCGACTCGGTTGCCGCATTGACCCCGAAGGCCGAAATTGAGGGCGAAATGGGCGACAACAAGGTCGGCCTGCAGGCCCGTCTGATGAGCCAGGCACTGCGCAAACTGACATCGGTCATCGACAAGACCGGCACGGTGTGCATCTTCATCAACCAGCTACGCGAAAAAATCGGCGTGATGTTCGGCAACCCCGAAACGACGACGGGCGGCAACGCGCTGAAGTTCTACGCATCGGTACGACTTGACATCCGCCGCGTCACGACTCTCAAGGTGGGCGACGAGGCCATCGGCAGCAGCGTGCGCGTCAAGGTCGTGAAGAACAAGGTGGCTCCTCCGTTCCGCAAGGCCGAATTCGACATCCTGTACGGCGAGGGCATCAGCCGCAGCGGTGAAGTGGTCGATTTGGGTGTGGCCTATGGCATTGTCAAGAAATCGGGCTCGTTCTACAGCTACAATGGCAGCAAGCTGGCTCAGGGCCGCGATGCAACGCGCCAGCTGATGCTCGACAATCCGGACTTGGCCGCAGAAATCGAAGAGAAGATTATGGCCAAGATTCAAGGTGGCGCCGAGGCCGACGAAGAGGTGGCCGAATCCGCTACGGAAGAATAAAGACAACAGAATGAAAACGACTCCAATCCAGCCAGGTCGCCCCATCGGGCGGCTGGCGATGGATTGGAGCTTAATGTTTTATAGCATGAAAAAGAAAATATCTCTCATTTTTACGGGCGCGATGGCAGGGGCATTGGCCATAGCCCAAACACTCCCCACGCAGAACCGCAACATCATGTGGTATGAAAATCCGGCCGCAGTCTGGACCGAGGCACTCCCGTTGGGAAACGGCAAGCTGGGTGCGATGGTCTATGGCAAGCCAGGCGTCGAACAGATCCAGCTGAACGAAGAGACGCTCTGGGCCGGTTCGCCGAACAACAACTACAATCCCGAAGCCTTGTCGCATCTGCCTGAAATCCGCCAACTGCTTTTCGAGGGCAAATATCTTGAGGCTCAGATACTTTGCACGCAATATGTGAAGTCGCCGACCAACCAGGGAATGCCGTATCAGACGTTCGGTAGTCTTGTGCTCACATTCCCCGGCCACGAGTGGTATTCGAACTATCGTCGCGAACTGGACCTCGATTCGGCGCGCACGGTGGTCGAATATGACGTGCAGAGCGAGCCGGGCGTTTCCGGCCAGCAGAAATATTTCCACTACAAGCGTGAGACGTTTTGTCCGATGGGCGACAGCGTCGTCGTGATTCGTCTGACCACCGACAGGCCCGAAGGTCTGTCGTTCACCGCGCAGTTCGCCACGCCGCAGCAGGACTGCATCTGGAAGAGCGAGGGCGACGAGGTGACCGTGTCGGGTCTGACCGGCAGCCACGAGAAACGCCGCAACAAGGTTCGCTTCCAGGGTCGTCTGCACATCGAGACCGAGGGCGGTATCAAGCTGTCGCGCGACGGTTCAATCAACGTAATCAAGGCCAATGAGGCAATCATCTACGTCGCCATCGCAAGCAATTTTGTGAACTACAACGACATTTCGGCCGACGAGAAGGCCCGCACGCGCAACCAAATGGCATCGGCCATAAAGAAAGGCTATAACTCGCTGTGGCAAAGTCACGTAGCGCGCTATCAGGAGCAGGCCGACCGCAATACGCTCTGGCTCGGCGAAGACAAATTCGCCAACCAGCCGACTGATGTCCGATTGGCCAACTTCCGCAAGACGCACGACAAGCATCTGGCTGCAATGTACTATCGTTTCGGCCGTTATCTGCTGATTTCCAGCTCGCAGCCTGGCGGTCAGCCGGCCAACCTGCAGGGCATCTGGAACGACAAGATGCTGCCGTCGTGGGACTCGAAATACACCGTCAATATCAATGCCGAGATGAACTATTGGCCGTCGGAGGTCTGCAATCTGTCGGAGTTGAACCAGCCGTTCTTTTCGATGATTGCCGATGTTGCCCATACGGGTCGCGAATCGGCCAGAATCATGTACGGCACGAAGAACGACGAGGCTTGGGTGCTGCACCACAACACCGACATCTGGCGCGTGACGGGAGCCATCGACAATGCACCGTCGGGCATGTGGATGTCGGGCGGAGCGTGGCTCACGCAGCATTTGTGGCAGCACTATCTCTACACGGGCGACAAGGCGTTCCTCGACAGCATCTATCCGATTATGCGCGGCGCGGCGCGGTTCTTCGACGAGACCTTGATTGAAGAGCCGGAGCACCATTGGCTCGTCGTCTCGCCCAGCAATTCGCCCGAAAATATGCCGAAGGGACATGGCGCAACCACGAGCTATGGCTGTGCGATGGACAATCAGTTGCTACGCGACCTCTTCTCGAATGTCATCAATGCCGCACAGATTCTTGGCCGCGATGCCGACTATGCCCAGCATTTGGCCGAGGTGCGTGACCGACTTGTGCCGAATCAGGTCGGCCGATGGGGCCAGTTGCAGGAATGGATTGGCGACTGGGATGACCCCGAAGACCAGCATCGCCACATTTCGCATCTCTACGCGCTTTTCCCATCGGCCCAGATATCGCTCCGACGCACTCCGCAGCTGTTCGATGCTGCACGCACGTCGCTCATTCATCGCGGCGACATTTCGACCGGTTGGGCAATGGGCTGGCGCGTCTGCTTCTGGGCGCGTCTGCTCGACGGAAATCACGCCTACACGCTGTTGGAGAACCAGTTGAAGCTCGTGCATGAGAATCCGGCCGATGGCTCAAAACCGACAGGCGGCACCTATCCGAACCTGTTCGACTCGCATCCGCCATTCCAGATTGACGGCAACTTCGGATGCACCGCAGGCATCGCCGAAATGCTGATGCAGAGCTACGACGGAGCCATCGACCTCCTGCCAGCATTGCCCGACTTCTGGAAGGAAGAGGGACGCATCAGTGGACTGGTGGCTCGAGGCGGTTTCGTGCTCGACATGGAGTGGAAGGCCGGCAAGGTGACACGATTGGCCGTCACAAGCCGCATTGGCGGAAACTGTCGTCTGCGCAGCGCATCGGCCTTGTCGGGCAGCGGTCTGAAGTTGTTGGCCAAGCCCGGCCAGTCGGTCAAGAAGGCCAATCCGAATCCGCTTTTCGCCCATTTCGTGCCCGATGCCGAGGTCTTGGTTTCGGCCGATGCGAAGTTGAACGCAGTCGCCGCTCCAGAGCAGTATGTCTATGACCTCGCGACGAAGGCCGGACAGACGTATGTGCTTGTATCTAAATAAATTACAAATTACGAATTACCTCCAATAACAACGAACCTCCTTTGCGTTTGGCAGACACCTCCCCTCGGGGAGGATGGAAGGGGGTCATATATTATTTTTTATGAAAAAAATCATTCTGGCACTTGCCGTTTTTGTGTCGTTTATGGCCAATGCATCGGCCGCGCCCGTCATCGAGAAGCCGTGGGAACATGGCAAGCTACAGGTGTCGGCCAATCATCGCTACCTCCAACATGCCGACGGAACACCCTTCTTCTGGTTGGGCGAGACGGGTTGGCTGTTGCCAGAAAACTTGAACCGTTCGGAGGCGCAGTTCTACCTTTCGGAATGTAATAAAAACGGCTACAATGTCGTTCAGATTCAGACGATTAACGGCGTTCCGGCCATCAACGTCTATGGCGCATTGTCCAATCCCGACGGCTTCGACTTTTCGGCCATCGACAAGCCTGGCCAGTACGGCTATTGGCAGCACATGGACTATCTGGTCAGCGTGGCCGAGAGTTACGGCATCTACATCGGCATGGTCTGCATCTGGGGCAATCTGGTCAAGGCCGGACTGATGGACGAGCAGCAGGCTGTGGCATACGGCACCTTCCTCGCCAATCGCTACAAGGACTGTCCGAACATCGTGTGGATCATCGGCGGCGACATCCGTGGCGATGTCAAGACCGAGGTTTGGGAGACATTGGCCAAGACCATCCGAGCCATCGATCCCGACCACTTGATGACGTTCCATCCGCGTGGCCGCACGAGTTCGTCTGCATGGTTCAACGAGGCTGAGTGGCTGGATTTCAATATGTTCCAGTCCGGTCATCGTCGTTATGGCCAACGCAACGGCGACGGTGACTACACCATTGCCGAAGATACCGAAGAGGACAACTGGCGCTACGTGGAAACGGCATTGGCCATGAAGACCATCAAGCCGATTCTGGACGGCGAACCGTCGTACGAACGCATTCCGCAGGGGCTGCACGACGTGAATGAGCCGCAGTGGTCGGCTGCCGATTGCCGTCGCTACGCATGGTGGTCGGTCTTGGCCGGAAGTTGCGGTCACACCTACGGCAACAACGCGCTTATGCAGTTCTGGAAGCCTGGAATGATGGGTGCATACGGCTGCAAGACGCCGTGGTATGAGGCCATCTACGACCCCGGATTCCAGCAGATGCACTTCGTGAAGGATCTGCTTCTGAAGTTGCCCTATTTCGACCGAGTGCCCGACCAGAGCGTCTTCGTCGGTACATACGGCGAGCGTTACGAGCGTCCGATTGCCAGCCGTGGAAAGGACTATATTGTGGCCTACACCTACACCGGAGCGCCCTTGACGCTCGATTTGACCAAGATTTCGGGCAAGAAGAAGCATGCGTGGTGGTACAGCCCATCGACCGGCGCGCTGACCGACCTCGGCGAGTTCGACAACGTGAAGAGCCAGACTTTCCAGACGGGCATGAGCTATGGTGCCGGCCGCGATAACGTGTTGGTCGTCATCGATGCCAGCAAGGATTATCTGAAAGAATCAGGAAAGTAAGGTCGTTTTAGTCAGCGTTTTGTGGCCAATGTCATTCGTCCGCCCTCGATATGCCAGATTTCGTCGGCGTATTGGCGGACAAGTTCAAGGTCATGGGACGACAGCAGAATAGCTTTGTGCTCCTCGTGGGCCAATCGTACAAGCAGGGACATCAGTTCCTGCTTGCTTTCGTAATCGAGGAAGGCCGATGGTTCGTCGAGCAGCAGGTAGTCGGTGCCTTGTGCCAGGGCGCGCGCAATCATCGTCTTCTGCCGTTCTCCGTCGCTCAGTTCTCCGATGCGTCGATGTGCAAGATGGCCGATGCCGAGCGTCCGGATAGCGGCATCGGCCGCCGCCCAGTCTTCCTCGCTCCGTTTCCCCAGCCACGTCGTGTAAGGCAATCGGCCATAAACCACCATCTCGCGCAGGGTCGTGTTGGGCAGTTCGGGCATATGGGTCAGGACGAGGCCTATTTTCTTGGCCAATGCCCCAGCTGAATAGTTGCGCAGGTCGTTTCCGTCCAGTTCGATGCGTCCCGAACGTGCCGGCAGCAGGCCCGCCAAAGTCTTCAGCAGTGTCGATTTGCCCGTGCCGTTGCGTCCCGTGAGGCACACAAAAACGCCTGGCATCAACTCTGCGTCGATGCCAGAAACGATTTCTGTGTTGTGCCCAATGCCCAGGTCCTGTAACTTCATGACTTTGGAGTGAGTTAAGAAATAAGAATTAAGAAATAAGAGTTGTCAGCTGGAGCAATCGTCCCTTTCACTCCCTTTTCACTTCTTTTTTACTCCCCTTCACAGCCCTTAATAATACGGTTGCTTGAGGATGGCCATATCGCGTTCGCGGGCAATGCGATACCAGTCTTCGGGTACGATTTTCCAGTTGCCGAGCAGGTGGGGCGTGACCGGACCGAACGACTGGATGTAGAGCTTCAGGTAGCGGCGCATGTCAATCGGCGTTACGTCGATGGTGCGCGACTGGAGCTTCTCGCGGTTCCAGTGGAGGCCGAGCGGGACGAAGTTGCCGCCGCCGGAATACTGGTAGCTGTTGATGGCCACGCGGTAGAGCTTGTCGGGGTCGATGGGAGTTCCATCGGCCATAGAAATCATTCTCACGCGTGAACCCGGCGTCTTGCGCAGGTCCACCTCGTAGCGGATACCTGCGGCCGATGTGTAGTTGAAGGTGAACCCGGCCAATTTCAGTCCGCGCGCATTGTCGCCCGGCTCGAAGTTCATCACATGGTCATTGGGCGAGCGCATCGTGCTGAACTGCATGTTGTAGCCGTGCTCAAGATATTGGCGCACCTCATCGGCCGTCATGTAGATGGTGTAGAGCAGGTTCTCGTACTTGTAGAGCGCAAACAGCTCGCCCATCGTGATGGTGCCCGCGTGGATGGTCTCGTTGGGCGACAGGACGGGATGGAGCGAGATATCGGCCTTGGTCGCCCATAACTGTGCCTCGTGGACGAAATCTTCAAATACGGAGGGGCCGATGAGTCCGTCAATGCCAACCAAATCGGTCGTGATTTCGCCGACGGGCTCGTCCACAAACCGGTTGATGGAATCGACGGCGTGGCGGAAATGTTCCGTGTAGAGTGTATCGACCGGGTAGTCGGAGGTTTCGACAAGCTGGGTGCGTATCTGCTTGTCGTAGGTGCCGTCGTCGCGACGCGAGAAGTGGATATCAGCGCGGCCAATGTGATAGGCATTCACTCCGGCATCGATGATGGGTACACTGTCGCCCGCCTGGTTGCACACTTTGGTCAGACGTGTTTCATGATCGTGGCCAATGAGACAGAGGTCGAATCCGGGCACCTTGACGAGGGCCGGCACCGAGCCGTTTTCGTTGCAGTGCGAATCGAAGTCGCGTCCGTTCTTGGAGTAGTCATAACCCGAGTGGAACAGCGCAATGAGCAGGTCGGGCTTCTCGTTCTGGCGGATGATGGGCACCCACTTCTGTGCGCTCTCGACCATATCTTCGAACTGCATGTTCGGCCACAGCGTCTTGGGCAGCCAATAGGGGATGTGCGGCGTGACCATGCCCAGCACGGCGATTTTCAGACCTTCGCGCTCAATGACGGTGTAGGGCTTGAACATTGGCTGACCGGTGCGTGTGTCAATGGCATTGGCACAAATCCACGGCATGTTGAACTGTTGGGGCAGCCGGTGCTCATAGACGTCCGCGCCCGGTTCGATGTCGTGGTTTCCCACGCCGATGGCGTCATATTGCAGGTAGTTATAGACGCGTGGTACGATGTGGGGGCTGACCGTATCGATGAAATTGTAGTAATAGAGTGATGGCTGGCCTTGCAGGAAGTCGCCTGTGTCGAGCAGGATGACCCGGCCCGGATTCTCCTTGCGTACCTTCTGGAAGTAGGTGCTGGCATTGGCCAGACTGGTCTTCTCCTGCTTCTTGCGCTTGAAGTCGTATGCCAGACAGGCTCCGTGTACGTCGGTTGTATATAAAACGACCAAGTCGGCTTCCGCCGGCTTGGTATCTTTACATGCAGTTATGGCCAATGCCGCAGCTGCCAATATCAGTATTTCTTTTTTCATCTTGTTCTGGTTTCGTGAAATCTTCCTATGAACCGAGGGGTGGGGAGAATCCTCCCCTTCAACGCCCTTTTCAGAGGAACTTCTTGACCTCGTTCATCACGGCATCGGCTGTCTTCTGAGCCTCCTCTTCGGTAGCGGCCTCGGCATAGACGCGGATGATCGGTTCGGTGTTCGACTTGCGCAGGTGAACCCAACGGTCGGGGAAGTCAATCTTCACGCCGTCGATGTCGGTGATTTCGGTGTCGCTCTGCTTGCCGTATTCTGCCTTGACGGTGGCCAACAGCTTGTCGATGTCGATTTCCGGAGTGAGGTCGATGCGCTGCTTGGCGATGCAGTATGGCGGATAGGTGGCGCGCAACTGGCTTACGGTGAGGTCTGGCTGCTGTTCGCGCAGTTTGGCCAGGTTGGTCAGGAACAGGGCGATGCCGACCAATGCGTCGCGGCCGTAGTGGATTTCGGGGTAGATGACACCGCCGTTGCCCTCGCCGCCGATGACGGCGTTGGTCTCCTTCATCTTGGTCACTACGTTGACTTCGCCCACGGCTGCGGCATTATAGACACCGCCGCGCGCACGGGTGACGTCGCGCAGGGCACGGCTTGACGAGAGGTTGGAGCAGGTGTTGCCCGGAGTGTGCTGGAGCACGTAGTCGGCGCAGCTCACCAGCGTGTATTCCTCGCCGAACATGTCGCCGTTCTCGCAGATGATGGCCAGGCGGTCAACGTCCGGATCGACCACGAAGCCTACATCGGCCTTCTTCAACTTCATTTCGCCCGAAATCTGGGTCAGGTTCTGTGGAATCGGCTCTGGAGTGTGGGCGAACTGGCCGTTCGGTGTGCAGTTCAGCTGGAAAATCTGCTTTACGCCGAGTGCCTCAAGCAGGGCAGGGATGACAACGCCGCCCACCGAGTTCACGCAGTCGCACATCACGCTGAAGCCGGCCTTGCGGATGGCCTTCACATCGACCAAAGGCAGTTCAAGCACCTTCTGGATGTGGTAGTTCGTGTAGTCCTTCTTGGTCACTTGGCCGAGCTGGTCAACGGGAGCGAACGTGAAGTCTCCCTTTTCGGCTATGGCCAACACCTTTTCGCCGGTTGCCTTGTCGAAGAATTCGCCTTCGTTGTTCAGCAGCTTGAGCGCGTTCCACTGGATCGGGTTGTGGCTTGCGGTGAGGATGAGGCCACCGTCGGCCTTCTCGGCTGTCACGGCGATTTCGGTGGTCGGGGTTGTGGCCAATCCGATGTTGATGACGTCGAAGCCCATGCCGATCAGTGTGCCCGAGACGCACTGGTAGCACATTTCGCCCGACAGTCGGGCATCACGGCCAACGACGATGCGGCCACGCTTGCCAGCGCCGATTTTCTCGCGGATGACTGTGGCATAGGCCGCAGTGAACTTGACTATGTCGAGCGGGTTCAGACCTTCGCCCGTCTGGCCTCCGATGGTGCCACGGATGCCGGAAATTGACTTGATGAGTGACATATTGCTTTTGTTTTTATTTTTGAAACTTTGGTTACTTAGGGTCATTGGAGATAACCACGAAATGCACGAAAAAACACGAAATTTTTGTGACTGGCAGGTGGTATCGTCCCTTTCACTTCTCTTTTACTCCCTTTTAGCTTCATTGCGGCAAATAGTTCGGCTTCGTGTAGGTTATCTTGCCGTAATAGAGCGTGTAGTAGTAGCTGGCGAAGGTGCTTTCGGCCAATGAGAACGGGCAGATGATCGATGCCTCACCGCCTTCCCACAGGAAACGGATGGGGAATGCCACGCCGCCCGACGTGCATTCGTAGCTCGAGCTGCTGCCGTAGTAATTGCCGTAGTAGGTCGAGGCGTAGTACGATGTGTTCCAGTTGTAGCAGATCTGGAAACTGTTCGGATCGAGATTGTCGGCCTTCGAGTTCTCGTCAATGTTGTCGTAGTCGAACGTCGAGAGGCAGTACAGGCTGTCGTAGCGCACCAGCACAGGCTTGCTCGTGTAGAATTTCTTCTCGTTGCGCATCGCCTTGAGGTATTCCTCGTCCGTTGGCTCGATGCCCTTAGCGCGTAGGTCGGCCAGACCGTCGTGGCCCCAGCTGTTGATGCGGAAATAGAGGCGCTTGAAGTCGCCTTCGGTGATCTGGTACCATTGGCCAAGGTCAATATACTTGCTGGGATGGATGGAGTCTTCGAGCACGTAGCTGCTCACGTCGTTCACCCATTCTTCGTCCTTGTTGATGATATGGCCGAAGTTGACGTCGTACGGGTCGTTGCTGAGCCACGAGTTGATGTATTCCTTTTCATCGGCCGATGAGAAAATTCCATTGGCCAATGCCACGGCTAAAAACAGATAGAATGTCTTCTTCATTGCACGGATTTTAAATGCGGGTGCAAATATAGTTTTTTTTCTCGAAAGCGGCAATCATTTTTCAAGATAATTGGCAAAAAGTTGCATCGCTTTAACAAAAAGTAATTCGGCCTGCTGCAATGTGCCGAAAAATTCGCCGCCTGCAGCGTTCAGATGACCGCCGCCGTTGTAGAACTTCTGGGCCACAAGATTGACCGGAAATTCGCCCTTGGAGCGCAGCGATACCTTGACGAAGTTCTTCTCTTCGCGGAAGTAGCCGCTCACCTGGATGCCGTAGATGTCGAGCGGCATGTTGACGAATCCCTCGCTGTCGCCCTTCTGGTGGTTGAAGCGTTTCAGTTCTGCCTTGTTGAGGCTGAAGTAGGCGGCCTTGTATTCGGGGACAATCTGCACCTTCTGTTGCAGGACGTAGCCCTTCAGCCTTGTGCGCCGTTCGGGTTCGAGCATCAAGTCGCGGTGCAGCTTCTCTTTGTCGAAGCCCTCCTGCAGCAGTCGTGCCACAATCATATAGACCTGCGGACGGCTCGAACTGAAGACGAACTGG
Organism: uncultured Bacteroidales bacterium; assembly: GCA_902779265.1. Taxonomy (GTDB): domain Bacteria; phylum Bacteroidota; class Bacteroidia; order Bacteroidales; family UBA3663; genus Liminaster. The sequence continues at coordinate 24,330 of CACZAY010000069.1, forward strand.
CCGGTGTCGGTCATCAGACCGCAGTAGAGCTGTGTGGCTATCTGCTTGTCGATGAGTGCGTCGTCGCCCATCTGGAGGATGAAGGTATAGACCAGTTCGCAGGCGGCTGCGGCCTCCGGATTGGCCATCACCACGTCAAATGCTGAGCGGTCTGGATCCAGATGGTGGTCGATGACGATTTTCGGAGCGCCATTGGCCATCACCTCCTTCTGCATGTCGCCCATGCGTGCGGGCGTGCCCATGTCGGTAAGGATGAAGCAGTCGGCCTCACGGATGGCCTGTAGGGCCTTGTCGTGGGTGTCGATGGTGCCGTCGCGCTGGTTGTCATAGACGGTTTCGCTGCGGGAACCCGGGATGAAGTTCAGGTTGCTGCCCGGAGTATCGTTGAAGACC
>CACZAY010000070.1 GCA_902779265.1 uncultured Bacteroidales bacterium
CGGCCGGCTACTTCTACCACGACATCTGCCAGATTGCGGGCGATGCGAACGTCTCGTTCTTCCCGTCGGGCTACAAGCGCAGCATCAAGTACGGGCAGGCGGACTCGGCCAACGAAATCCTGCGCACGGAGACCATCGGAGCCATCAGCGCCGGAGCCGAGACATTGGCCATCGTGACCTACCCTGAAGCATTGGCCGAAAAGGTGGCCAAGACGGAGCAGGTGAACGAGCAGATCCTGCACCTGCACAAGGGTGAGAAGGTTGACAGCCAATTCGTCATCGAGATGCTGAACAGCACTGGTTTCCAGCGGGTTGACTACGTCTATGAGCCGGGACAGTTCGCCGTGCGCGGTTCTATTATCGACGTGTTCAGCTTTTCGAGCGAATATCCGTTCCGACTGGACTTCTTCGGCAACGAAATCGACTCGCTGCGCAGTTTTGAGGTCGATAGCCAGCTGAGCCGCGACCAGCTCGACGAAATCACGCTGTCGCCATCGTTCGCGCAACAGGAGACGCAGGGAATCTCATTGGCCGAATTCCTGCCCCGTCAGACCGTCGTGGTGTGCGACGACGCCGAATGGATCTGCGACCGCGTGCAGGACATCAGCCGCCAGCAGCTGTCGGAACAGCTCATCAAGAGCGAGGAGGGCGACGTGGACGCGCTGAAGAAACTGGTTTCGGCCGATGATTTCCGCGCGTCGTTCGAGGCATTTTCGCACATCCTGATTTCCGACCGTGAACCATCGGCCAAGAAAGACAAATCGCTGTCGGTCATCGAGTTCCACACCACACCGCAACCCGAATGGCACAAGAATTTCGACTTGATTGCCAATGACTTCCGCCACTATCAGGAACTGGGCTACACGCTACACATCCTGAGCGACTCGCCCAAGCAGCTGGACCGCATCGAGGCCATCTTCGACGACCGCGGCGACCGGTTCCACCTCGTGCGCATACCGCGCGCCATCCACGCCGGATTCGTTGACGACGACACGAAGAACTGCTACTTCACCGACCACCAGATCTTCGACCGCTACCATCGCTACAACCTGCGCAGCGACCGCGCCCGAAGCGGCAAGATCGCTCTGAGCATCAAGGAGTTGAAGGAGTTCATGCTGGGCGACTACATCGTACACGTCGATCACGGCATCGCGCAGTTCGGCGGCCTTGTTCAGATGCCGATGGGCAAAGACCCCGACACGGGCGAAGAGCGCACGCAAGAGGTCGTCAAGCTCATCTACAAGAACAACGACCTGCTCTTCGTCTCCATCCACCAGCTGGACAAACTGTCGAAATATCGCGGCAAGGATGCCGAACCGCCGTCGCTCTCCCGTCTGGGCAGCAGCGCGTGGGAACACATGAAGGAGCGCACCAAGGAGAAGATGAAGGACATGGCGCGCGAACTCATCGCCCTCTATGCCGCACGTCGCGAAGAGAAGGGCTTCCACTACAGCCCCGACAGCCAGATGCAGCACGAACTGGAGGCATCGTTCATGTACGAAGACACGCCCGACCAGCTCAAGGCCACTCAGGACGTCAAGAAGGATATGGAGAGCGACAAGCCGATGGACCGCCTCGTGTGCGGCGACGTCGGTTTCGGCAAGACGGAGGTCGCCATCCGCGCCGCGCTGAAAGCCTGCAACGACTGCAAGCAGGTGGCCGTACTGGTGCCGACAACGGTGTTGGCCTTCCAGCATTTCAAGACCTTCGCATCGCGCCTGAAGGACTTCCCCGTGCGCGTCGATTACCTGACCCGCGCCCGCACCGCCAAACAGACCACGCAGATTCTCAAGGACTTGGCCAATGGCTCAATCAACATCATCATCGGCACACACAAGCTCATCGGCAAGCAGGTCAAGTTCCAGGACCTCGGCCTGCTCATCATCGACGAGGAACAGAAATTCGGCGTCAAGACCAAAGAGGCGCTGAAGCAGCTGCGCGTCAATGTCGATACGCTCACCATGACCGCCACCCCGATTCCGCGCACGCTCCAGTTCAGTCTGATGGGCGCACGCGACCTCTCGGTCATCGCCACGCCGCCTGCCAACCGCTACCCCATCCAGACCGAAGTGCACCGCGACGAGGACGACATCATCCGCGAGGCAATCAACTTCGAGTTGAGCCGTAATGGCCAATGCTTCTTCATCCACAACCGCATCTCGCAGCTGCCCGACATTGTGGCCCGCATCGGCAAACTCGTGCCCGATGCCCGCGTAGCGTTCGCCCACGGCCAGATGGAGCCGGAAAAGGTCGAACAGCTCATTCTCGACTTCGCCAACTACGAATACGACGTGCTCGTCTGCACCACCATCATCGAGGCCGGCCTCGACATCCCCAACGCCAACACGATGATTGTCAGCCAAGCACAGAACTACGGCCTGAGCGAACTGCACCAGCTGCGCGGCCGCGTCGGACGGACCAGCCGCAAGGCATTCTGCTACCTGCTCACGCCGCCGTTCACAGCCATGAGCCAGGATGCACGACGCCGTCTGCAAGCCATCGAGAACTTCTCCGGACTCGGTTCGGGCATCCACTTGGCCATGCAGGACCTCGACATCCGTGGCGCGGGCAACCTGCTGGGCGGCGAACAGTCGGGCTTCATCAGCGACCTGGGCTACGAGGCATACCAGAAAATCCTGAAACAGGCCGTCAAGGAGCTCAAGACGCAGGAATTCAGCCAACTCTATGCCGAGGAGCGCGAACAGGCCGAGACCATCACCGACGACTGCGCCCTCGAGACCGACCTTGACATCTGCTTCGGCGAAAAATACGTGCCCGACAGTTCGGAACGCATCGCCCTCTATCAGGAACTCGACAACCTCACCACGCAGGACGAGGTCGATGCCTACCGCGCGCGCCTCATCGACCGTTTCGGCAAGATTCCGAAGGCCGGCGAGGAACTTATCCGCGTAGTGACGCTGCGACAGCTGGGCCGTCAGCTCGGATTCGAGAAATTGGCCATAAAACAGAACAAGATGCGCGCCTACTTTACCACAGCGCTGCCCGATTATTTCCAGAGCGACGCCTTCGGCCGTATCCTGAACTACTATCAGGAGCACACGCGCCGCTGCCGCCTGGAGGAGAAGAATGGCAAACGCTCCATCCTCATCGACAAGGTGGACAGCATCCGCGAGGCGGTCGGAATCCTGCAAAAAATGTAGTGGGGAGAGGGGATTGCGTAGTGAGTAGTGTGTAGTGTAGTGTAGTGTATAAAGTGAAACAGCAAACGTCCCTTTTACTACTCTTTTACTCCCCTTTAATTTCCCTTTTAAAATTAACCTTTTTGTCCAATGTATTTAGGCGAACTGATTTCGCTGGGCGTGGCCTTCTCGTGGACTGCCACTGCCCTATTTTCGGAAGTGGCCTCCAAGCGGATGGGCTCGCTCCCGCTCAATGTCATCCGAATGTTGATGTCGCTGGTCCTGTTGGCCCTGACGCTGTGGCTCACCCTGGGAGTCCCCTACCCGATGTGGGCCGACGGCGAGACGTGGCTTTGGCTCAGCCTGTCGGGGCTGGTGGGCTACGCGCTGGGCGACTGGTGCCTGTTCCAGAGCTATATCCTGATGGGGTCGCGTTTCGGCCAATTGTTCATGACGCTGGCATCGCCATCGGCCGCACTGACGGCGTGGTTCCTGCTGGGCGAGCGGATGCAGCCATTGGCCATAACGGGCATGTTCATCACGCTGGTGGGCATCGGGATGTCGGTGCTCAACCGCGGGGACGAAAGACGGCGCATCGGCCTCAAACTGCCGTCTCGGGGCATCCTGCTGGGCATCTGTGCCGGCATGTGTCAGGGCATCGGCCTGGTCCTGAGCAAGTTGGGCATGGCGCATTACGAAGCGGCATTGGCCACACAAGGCATCGATGATCTCTCGGCCTGGGCCAGTCCATCGGCCATAATCCCGCTGCCGCTCAGTTTCTTGATGCCCTTCGCCTCGACGATGATACGCGCCATCACGGGTCTGGCGGGCTTCTGCATCGCACTCTTCCTCCTGTCACACAACGGCGGGAAACGGCTCCAGGCGGCCGTCACCAACCGCCGGGGGATGTACTGCGCCACGGGGGCTGCCATCTTCGGCCCGTTCATCGGCGTGAGCCTGTCGCTCATGGCGACGCTCTACACCCACGCTGGCATCGCCCAGACCATCATGTCGCTCACGCCCGTGCTGATTATCCTGCCCAGCTGGATGATTTTCCGCCAGAAGGTCACCGTGTGGGAGGTCGTCGGCGCGTTCATCTGCGTCCTGGGCGTGGCGCTCTTCTTCATCTGAGGGATTCGGATTGTGGCCAATGCCGTTGCCGCGACGGGACATTGGCCGAAAACCGACTTATCCACGGGGTTATCAACCGAGTTATCCACAGAGTTGTGAACATTGGTGTGGATAAAGGCATTGGCCAATGTCCCCCGTGAATCACTTCGTCCGGTAGCCCTCGCCACGCAGGATGTCGGCAGCCTTCACGCGGCAGTCTCCTTGCAGGAGTATCTGGCCGTCGTAGGGCGGTTCGCTGTTGAAGCAGTGGCTGCCGCCCGTCGCGATACGCGTCTGTAACAGTTTCTTGAGGCGCACGAGCTCCTCTTCCGTCCCGTCAAACCCGCTGATGATGGTGCAGGGCTTTCCCTTGCGCCCCTTTTTGTCATACTCCACGCGGAGCGTTCCCAACCGGCCGGCAGCCTTGTCACGGGCAGCTCGGTCAGCGGCATCGGCCGCATTCTGGGCGGCACCTTGGGCCAATTCATCGGCCGAAACCGAAGAGGCAAGTATTTCTTTCCAGTCCATATATGACCCCCTCCTAACCTCCCCGAGGGGAGGAATTTTTCATCGGGAAAATTAAAATTTAATATTTATTATTTAATATTTTGGCTATCAGCCCACTGGATCCACATCGTAATAGAACACGACCTTCATCATTTCGTCATTGGCCGCGACCATCGCATCGTGTATGCGGTTCAGATATTGGCGCACAAGGGTCGGATTGGCCTCACGCTCCATCTTGAGCAGAATCTGCTGGATGTAGAAGTTCTTGACGCGCGAAATGCCGGGTGCATCAGGGCCAAGCACACGCGCACCGAACGACTGACGCATGGCGGCGGCATACTGTTCGGCCAGACGGCGCGTGCGATCTTCGTAGCGACCCTTGATATAGACCGAAATGAGCCGCGTGTAGGGCGGAAAACCATATCTGCGGCGGTCGGCCAACTGCGTCTCGGCCATACCCTCATAATCGTGACGCACCACCTGATGCAACAGCGGATGACGCGTGTCGCTGCACTGGATGAGCACTTCTCCCTCTTGGCCAATGCGCCTGCCCGCACGACCCGACACCTGTTCCATAAGCTGGAAGGCGCGTTCGTGGGCACGGAAGTCGGGCATGTTCATCAAGCTGTCGGCATTGAGCACGCCAACAAGCTGCACCTCGCTGAAATCCAACCCCTTGGACACCATCTGCGTGCCAATCAGGACGTTCGACTTGTGTGCCTCGAAGTCGGCCAACATCCGCTCATAGCTCTTGCGCGAGGCGGTCGTGTCGGTGTCCATGCGGATCGGTCGGACTATGGGCAGAATCTGCTTCAACGTGTCTTCGATGCGCTCCGTGCCATAGCCTTCGAGCGAGATGTTCGGATTGCCGCACGACGGACATTGTTGCGGCCAAGGCGTCTGATAACCACAATAATGGCACACGAAATTGCGCGTCGATTTGTGGTAGGTGAGCGCGACGTCGCATCGCGGGCAATGGGGCGACCAGCCGCAACTGGGGCACAATGCCGTCGGCGCATATCCGCGACGGTTCTGGAAGAGGATGGCCTGATGTCCGTCGCGCAGGGCATGTCCCAACGTGGCCAACAGACGCGGCGTGAATGGGCCGTTCATGCCTTTCTGCTTGCGCGCATCGGCCATCGAAACAAGCTGGATGGAGGGCATAGAGATGCCGGCGTGACGCTCCTTGAGCTGCACGAGTCCATATTTGCCCTGTTGGGCGAGATACCAGCTTTCGAGACTGGGCGTTGCGCTGCCCAACAGCACTTTTGCGCCGTGCTTATTGGCCAAGACCAAGGCCACATCGCGTCCGTGGTAGCGCGGAGCGGGATCCTGCTGCTTGTACGACGGCTCGTGCTCCTCATCGACCACAATCAGACCGAGCTGACGGAATGGCAGGAATATGGCCGAGCGCACGCCCAGAACGAGGTCAATCCGGGCATCGTCGCGCAACAACGTCTTCCAGATTTCGGCACGTTCCGGCTCACTGAGTTTCGAGTGATAGACCAGCATCCGCGAGCCGAAGACGCGGCGCAGACGTTGGCAGAGCTGTGTGGTGAGGGCGATTTCGGGCACCATCATCAAGACCTGGCGACCTTGGCCGATGACCTCGTGCATCAGGTGCATATAGATCTCGGTCTTGCCGCTCGACGTGACACCATGCAGCAGCGTGACGGCATGGACGCGGAACGACTGGCAGATGTCGCGGTAGGCCACACGCTGCATTTCGCTCAGTTCGTTGAGGGGCTGGAGCTGGTCGTCGGCCAATGGCGCATCCAGACGGCTCACCTCCTGCTCGAAGACCTCGCAGAGACCCTTCTTGACCAACTCGCGTAGCACGTCGGTGGTGCTGCCCGAGGCGCGTAGCAGTTCGTCCTGCGCAACGGCATCGGCCACATCCTGCTGCAATGCGTGACTGCGGTCGAGGAGCGTCGTGAACAGCATCTGCTGCCGCGGCGAACGCTTCAGGAGGTCAAAGGCATCGGCCAACTCGTCCTTCAGGATGATGCGCACGAACGGCTTCATCTTGGGGCGGAAATCTACGCGCACGATGCCCTGTTTGCCCTCTTCAGGCTTCAGTTCCGACGGTAGGGCGGCCTTCATCACGTCGCCGATGGCGCACATATAGTAGTCGGCAATCCAGCGCCACAGTTCAAGCTGCATCGGCCGCACGGTGGGCACTTCGTCGAGCAGTTCCAGCACGTCGCGCACCTCGAAACCGCCTTCGGGAATGGCATCGGCCAATGCCTCAATGATGCCCGTGTAGGTGTGGTTCTTGCCGAACGGCACGCTCGCACGCATCCCGACGCAGGCACGCGCCGCCACATCGTCCGGCAGACGATAGCTGAATGTGCGCGCAAGCGGCACGGGGAGGATGAGTGAGGCGAACATGAGTGTGGTTATAAAAGTTACTTTTCGCGGTCTTTTTGTATCAATGCCTTAATTGCTCTGTCATAATCACTTTCATATTGTTGCATTTCCAACTGACGATATTTCTCAAACTCTGCAACAGCCTTTTGTTTGGCCTGTTCATGACTGATTGTGCCCTTACCGACAAGCAATTGACGTCCGGACAGCCTCATCAAATCGTCTAGTTTTTCTATCCATTCGGACATACGCATCGGCTTCTGCTGCAAAGCCTGAACTTCTGCGAAATCAAGATATTGCGAAACCAACAGATTCAAGTATGTCAATTCCTGCTCTGTGAGATAGTTTTTGGCAATCTGGACATCCTCCTTTGTTATATAATTTCCCCTGAAGTTAGTCATACCCACCATTGGTTTTTCTGCATCCACTCGCTCATAAATAACCTCTGCCGCCGTATGCCGGTGGGCAGCATAGTGCAACTTATTCTGGACTGTGGAAAAAAAACTTCTTGTCAAATCGGATTGAGAATCATAATCAATGCTGGTAGCAAAAATATCAGTCACCTGCTGATAAAGATTACGCTCGCTGCTGCGAATATCTCGGATTCGCTGCAACAACTCCCGGAAATACCGACTGCGGTTTCCCTTCAAACGATCATCATCCAGAGTAAAACCTTTTTGAATGAATTCATGCAAATGCGCTGTTGCCCATTGTCGGAAACGAGTCGCTACCTGTGACTTCACACGATAGCCCACCGCTATAATCATATCCAAATTATAGTGGCTGATATTTCTACGTACACTTCTTGTTCCTTCTTGCCGAACTAACAAAAATTTTTTGTGAGTTCGTTCCGGATTCAGTTCGCCTTCCGCATAAATCTGTTTGATATGATAGCTCACATCCTGCTGCGATGCGTCAAACAATTCCATAATCAACTCTACAGGCAACCACACATCTTCCCCTTCGAATCGCACATTGACCCGAGCTATGCCATTATCGTCTTGATAAATCAAGAACGTCTGATTTTGTGGACTCTTTTCGTCTTTCATCTTTTTTGATTTATTTGACCAACTCCTGATACCTCTTGAACAGTTCGGCCACGCATTGGCTTTCGGTCATGGACTTGACATCGAAGCCGTAGGCCGCCATTACGGCGCGGTCGTTTTCCTGATGTGCCGACAACAATTCAGGATAGAGATACATCTTGTCACCGTACATGTCAGCAAGGCTCTTGTCTGAATAGAGGCGACGAGCATTTATAATAGCCTGTGCTGTCTGCTCTATTTTCTTACGCTGTTCTTCCGTCGACTTTGGCATAGGGAAATTATAGTAAACAGAAGGTGCATAGCGATAATCATTCTTTAAGCGTCCTGCTACTACACGCATCCAGGCATTATGTACGTTTGAACTAATAAGGCCGAAATCATAGAGCGTGGCATTGTTGACAAGTACCGCGGCATCACTGGCTATTACCGTTGGAGGCATAAAACCAACTGGAATATATCTTCGATTAGAAGATGAAACGCGTGGAATAAGTAAATAGTCTGTTTCTGGCTGTCTGTTTTGAGTAAACAGATAAGGTTTATTCGCAGTCTTTTGAATACGGTCTACAGGACTATTGAGACGATAATCACTGATATAACGGAACCTTTCAGTCAATTCAGGAATATGAGCATAGTCTGCAGGTCGTTTGCCAACAAGCCAAAGACAAAAACGAGTAAAACCAATATCGTTAATAAACTCGCGACTACCAACAAATGGCAGCAGAACTTCAGCTAATTCCGGATATTTATTAACCATTGCTTCGCGTTCTTCTTTACTAAACAAAAGTCGTCCATCATCAGCAGGAGGACTACCCTGAACAACTTTTGCAAGTCCCTCGTTGATACTTTGGCTTCGGTTTGTTATATATACATCTGGGGCTGCTTTCAAATAGCCGTTAATATGCTCAACTAATTCATATTTGTCACCCCAAAACAACTTCTTCTGTGCTCTTTCTTTGTATGAGAAACCAACTATGACACACATAACAGCAGCTTTTGTCTTGGCTTCACTCGTCCACAGGAATGTGGTATGAGCAAAGTTGATAAACAAACCTTTGGTGAGAAGCTGCTGCCAAAAGAGATTAACCATTTCACCTTGGCAAATGGAATTCGATGACACAAAGGCAGCCTCCGTATTTGTTCCCTTTATCAGCTCTGCGGCCTTCTTAAACCAGCCTGTCACATAGTCAAGCTTTCCGTAATCCTTTGATGGAGCAAACACTTCTTTCAAATCCTCCGTCTGCTCTTTTGAACGCATTGCTTGACCTACAAACGGAGGATTACCGATAATGTAAGAGAGACGTTCTTTCGGTGCTACCTGCTCCCAATCCACGCGTAGCGCATTGGCCTCGACGATGTTGGTGTAGCTCTTGAGGGGCAGGAAGTCGATGTCGTGGCTCACGATGCGTTCGGTCTCGGCCAGCATCTGTGCCTCGCTGATCCACAAGGCGGTGGTGGCGACGGTGACGGCGAAATCGTTGATTTCCACGCCATAGAACTGCCGGATGGAGACCTTGACGGGATTCTTGAACTCGCCCATCACGATTTGCCCATGGTTACGTTCGCGGATAACTTCGTTTTCCAGGCGGCGCAACGACAAGTAGGTCTCGGTCAGGAAGTTACCGCTACCACAAGCTGGGTCAAAAAAAGTAAGCGAGGCCAATCGGTCCTGAAAGGCATCAAGTTTCTTCACCCTTTGCTTTTCGACCTTCTCTTTCAGTATCTCGTCAAGTTCAGCGCGCAAATTATCGAGGAAAAGCGGGTCAATCACCTTGTGGATGTTCTCAATCGAAGTGTAGTGCATTCCTCCGCTGCGTCGGGTTTCGGGATTCAGCGTGCTCTCGAACACTGCGCCGAAGATGGTGGGCGAGATGTCGCTCCAATTGAAGTCAAGGCTGGCGTTCTGCAGGATGGTCTGTTTCAGTTCATCGGTGAACTGCGGAATCTCTATCTCCTCGGCAAAAAGGCCGCCATTGGTGTAAGGGAAGGCTTTCAGGTCGTCTTGCAGGTACTTGCTGCGCTTCTCGACAGGCGTGTTCAACACCTCGAAAAGACGAAAGAGTGCGCTGCGGAGGTCATCGGCCTCATAACGAACCAGATAGCTGTGGAACTGGTCGCGCGAGAACACGCCGGCATCCTCGGCATAGAGGCAGAACACGATGCGCACGCAAAGGATGTTGAGCCAACGGAGTGCTTCCTGGCTGCTGTCGTCATATTGCTTCAGCAATGCCTCGTAAATACGGCCGACAATCACGCCTGCCTTCATCGAGACCTCCATCTCTTTTGAAAGGTGCTCTTTCTTGGCATCAACAAGGAATTGCAGCCGATAGAATTCCTTTTCCAAATCGGCCAACAGAACCTGCTCCGGCTCACCGTTGGGCTGCTCCATGTCGTAGACAAGGAACTCGGCAAAATTGCACGTCACAATCCATCGCGGACGCGCCGAATATGGCAACTCGGCGGCATAGCGTTTGGCCTGCTGGAATGGATTGAGCACAGAGCCATCACTCTGAACGATGCCCTTACGCAGGTCCTTGCCCAACGACTTCTGCTCAATCAGCACCTTCGATGTCGGGATGTGTGCGTCGATGAAGTTGGTCTTATCGACCTTTACCTGCTCTTCGTAGCGAATGAACGTCGAAGGATTCTCCACGCCGAAGACCTCGGTGAGGAGTTCCGTCCAGAAGAGCTGGCTCTCGCCCTTCTCGTAGCCGCGTCCCTTCCAACGCTGTGCAAACTCGGCGGCTGCTGCTGCCTGCTGTTTTTCGGATTTCATAATTGACGATGGATTGTTTTTCCGGTAGAATTGCGCTGTTGCCAAAATGGCGGATTTTGTCCGCCATTTTCCAAGTCATTGAGTTTCAAACATTTTGAATTTGGCTGTTGTCAACTGCCAAATTCAAAATACGTTTCAGGCGGTTTTCATTGGCCAACACCCCAGCCCCGCCCCACGAGCTTTAGAATTCGCTCGTGAAGTGGAACTTAATGTGCGGGAAGTCCTGCTGCGCCATCTGAAGGACGTAGCCCGATTCGGCGAGGAAGACGTCGCGACCCTCCTTGTCGAGTGCCATGAACTGCATCTTGCGGCGCTTGAAGTCCTTGAGTTCGGCCTCGTCATCGCTCTCCATCCAGCACGCCTTGTAAAGCTTGATGGGCTCCCAGCGGCACTTGGCGTTGTATTCGTGCTCCAAACGGAACTGGATGACCTCAAACTGCAGCTGGCCGACCGTACCGATGACCTTGCGGCCGTTGAACTGGTTGGTGAAGACCTGGGCCACACCCTCGTCCATCAGCTTGTCGATGCCTTTGGCCAATTGCTTGGCCTTCATCGGGTCGGCATTCTCGACATACTTGAACAGCTCGGGCGAGAACGACGGAATGCCACGGAAGTGCAGCATCTCGCCGCTCGTCAGCGTGTCGCCGATCTTGAACGTGCCGCCGCTGTCAGGCAGACCGACGATGTCGCCCGGCCAACATTCATCGACGATTTCCTTCTTCGATGCCATGAAGCAGGTCGGTGCCGAGAATCGCATCTTCTGGTCGAGGCGCACGTGCTTGTAATAGACGCCGCGCTCGAACTTGCCCGAACAAACCTTGACGAAGGCGATGCACGAACGATGGTTCGGATCCATATTGGCGTGAATCTTGAAGACGAAGCCGCTGAAGGCCTCCTCTTCGGGCTTGACGACGCGCTCGACGGTGGTCGTCGGACGTGGCGAAGGCGCAATCTGGCAGAAGCAGTCGAGCAGTTCGCGAACGCCGAAGTTGTTCAATGCCGAACCGAAGAAGACCGGTGCCAATCGGCCGTCAAGATAGGCCTGTTGGTCAAAATCGGGATAGACGCCGGAGAGCAGTTCGACGTCCTCGCGCAGCTGGTCGGCATCCTGTTGGCCGACGCGCTTATCCAGTTCTGGGTCGTCGAGACTGGCGATGGCAACGCTCTCGCTGATGGTCTGCTTCGACGGCGTGTAGAGGTTCAAGCTGTGTTCGTAGAGGTTATAGACGCCCTTGAAACGCTCGCCGATGTTGATTGGCCAAGTCATCGGACGACAAGAAATCTTCAGCTCCTTCTCCAACTCATCGACGAGGTCGAACGGATTCTTGCCCTCGCGGTCCATCTTGTTGACGAAGACGATGACCGGCGTGTTG
>CACZAY010000071.1 GCA_902779265.1 uncultured Bacteroidales bacterium
CAGTACCGATGACCTGATTCCTGGTCAGAAGTACATTATCGTGTATGAGGACGGTAGTTCTTCTGTCGGAATGGGTGCTTTTGAGACCACATCTAACCCTAAGCATTTCACTTCCGCACCTGGATTATCTCTCAGCAATAATCAGGTTGATATTTCTGGAAAGAATGTTCTTGAATTGATCCTCGGCGGCACGGAGGGTGCCTGGACATTATTTACAGGCAATGGTTACATTCAAGGTGCTGATGCTGTACAATTCAGTATTGTAAATAATGCTACCAGCAATAATTCAAAGTGGATTATTACTAATTCAGTTGCTAATACAAGTGGATTCGTTGTGAAAAATGCCCTGTATAGCCGTTACATTAAGCATTTCAGAGGCACAAGTGGAGACAGCTTCAGACATTACAATGCTAGTGATGGCTCATGGGCCTACCTCTATGTTCAAAACACTGAGCCGACGTTGCATGCTGAGCCCAATCCGCTCAACATCTACGATAATAACGAGAATGGCGACAGGACTGGTACCATCACAGTGACTGGTGAAAACCTGGGTACGGACAATGTGGGCGTGAATGTGCTTGCAGGTTCGGGCAACTTCTCAAGGAGGAGCAAAGTGTAAGCCTTGGTGGCATCGCCGCCGGCAGCCTGAATCATCTTGTCGTAACCGGCAGCCTGTTTGGTGAGCACCTCGTTCAAACCGCGGGCCTCGGCCTCCATCTTGGCGAAGATAGCCTCGGCTTCACCCTTGGCCTTGGCAGCTGCAGCGGCACCTTCGCCTTCTGCCTTGATGCGGACTGCTTCGGCCTCACCTTTGGCGCGGAAGGCAACGTAGTCGGCTTCACCCTTGGCTGTGACGCGCTTCTGTTCGGCCTCGGCTTCGGCTTCGACGACGATACGCTGTTTCTCGATTTCCTGCTTGACGATGACGTTGGCCTGTTGCGTCGAACGTTCACGCTCGGCACGTGCCAACTCGGCTTTCTGTTCGGCCGAATATGACTCTTCGAGAGCCTTGGCGGCGGCAATCTTCTCGGCAGCAGTAGCACGGCGCTGAGCCTCTGCCTCCCGTTCGCGCAGGTCGGCCTCGGAGTTGGCAATCTCGACCTTGGCGCTGTTTTCGCCCTTGACGGCTTCTGCATTGGCAGCAGCTACCGCCTTACGGGTCTCCATCTGGAACTTAGCCTTGCCCGATTCGCCGGCCATTTCCTGCTCGGCAACCTTGACCTTGGCCTCGTTGATAGCCTTGGCAGCAGCCTCTTGACCGAGTGCTTCGATGTAACCGCTCTCGTCCTTGATATCGGTGATGTTGACGTTGATGAGCTTGAGGCCAATCTTCTTCAACTCAATCTCGACGTTCTTCTTGATATTCTCCTGGAAGACGTCGCGGTCCTGGTTCAACTCCTCGATAGACATGGAGGCAATGACCAGACGCAGCTGACCGAAGAGGATATCACGCGCCATGTCCTGGATGTCGTTGGCCGACAGACCCAACAGACGTTCAGCGGCGTTGTTCATCGAGTCGGTCTCGGTCGAGATACCGACGGTGAAGCGGCAAGGTACATCAACACGGATGTTCTGGCGCGACAGGGCGTTGGTCAGGTTGGCCTCGATGCTGATAGGGGTCAGGTTGAGGTAGGCGTAGTCTTGGATGATTGGCCAGACGAAGACGCCACCACCATGCACGCACTTGGCCGAGCCCTTGCCGGTCGAACCGTAAACGACGAGGATTTTGTCCGATGGACAGCGGCGGTAGCGCTTCAGGATGGCCGAGACCAGGATGAAGGCCACCACCACAAGGATGACAGGAAGATAGATTTCCATAGTTGAAAATGTTTTTTAAGAGGTTAATATGTGTTTGTTTATTTGATTGCGGAGTCGGGGGACATTGGCAAATGCCTATATCTTCGAGACGATGACGACCTCGCCGGCCTCGATGCCGACAATTTTCACTTTTGCACCGGTCGGGATGCGCTCCTCATCGGCCGTGACAGCTTCCAGTTCGTGCATCGAGCCTTCGTACGAGACCATGATCTTTCCCGTCTCGGCCTTCTGCGCGGGGATGGCGAGATAGACATCGGCATTGAGTCCGATGACCTTTTCTACCTTGAACGTGTTGTCCCGGTCCAGTTTCAACACGAGATAGAGCAGGTAGGCGATGAGCGACATGAAGGCGAAGCCGACAATCATGGCGATGATGGCCAATGCGATGCGGCTCTCAAAATCGTCCCACAGCAGGGCACCCGTCCAGCCGAATCCCAGCGCGAAACAGACGATGGTCTTAAACGAGACGAGGTGGAAGCCATCGGCATCGAAGTCCGCGTCACCGTCGACCGTATCCGTATCGGCATCCATGCCGGAAAAAGTCATAATTCCTTGAATGACAAAGATTACGCTTGCAATGACGGCCAATGCCCAGTAGGCCTGCTGCATCAGTTCGAAAGATTTGAAGGTTTCAAGCATAAGAGTAAAGTTTTTTAGGTTGATATTTTATAGGAAATGTTTTTTGCTTTCTGCGGTGTAAAGATAGGCAGATTTCCGACTTTTACAAATAAAAACACAGGAAATCGGCATCGGCCAATTGCATTTTGTTGAGAAAATCCCTATCTTTGCCGTCCAAAAATAGCAAAAGCATGAGTTTTTCAATCACCCTGCGCGATGGCCGATGCCTCGCCTACGCGCGCCCTGCCGTCATGGGCATCATCAACCTTACGCCCGATTCCTTCTATGCCGCATCCAGGTCATTGGCCGATGCCTCAACCCCCGAAGACGAGGCCGACGCCCTGCGCCGCCGTGTCCGGATGATGCTGGCCGATGGCGCCCAGATGCTCGACGTGGGCGCGTGCAGCACCCGTCCCGGCTACACGCCACCCACGGCCGACGAGGAGCTGCGCCGCCTGGAGTGGGGCCTGCCCATCGTGCGCGAGATTGTGGCATCGGCCAATGTCCCGATTTCCGTCGATACCTTCCGCGCCAGTGTGGCCGAGGCTGCCGTCAACCGCCTCGGGGCCGACATTATCAATGATGTGTATTCGGGCACGCGCGACGAGGCAATGTTCGACGTTGTGGCCCGCACCGGTGCGCCGTATATCCTCATGGCCGACAGCGCCCAGGTCGATGACTTCTTCCGCGAGCGGTTGGCTGCGTTGGCCGATGCCATTGGCCGTCATCCCGAACGCACGCAGCATGGCACGGTCATCCTCGACCCAGGTTACGGTTTTTCCAAGACATTGGCCGACAACTACCTCTGGATGCGCCGCCTGCCGCAGTTGATTGCCGATTTTCCGGACTGCCCGATGCTGGTCGGTATCAGCCGCAAGAGTATGATTTTCAAACTGTTGGCCAATGACCCTGACCACGCGCTCAATGGCACGACCGTGCTCAATACATTGGCCATCGAGGCGGGCGCCCACATCCTGCGCGTCCACGACGTGCGCGAGGCGGTCGAGGCGGTCAAAATCTGCGCGGCCGTGAGGGGAGAGGTATAAGAACATCGGCCATAAAAACACACGACTGACGAATGAAGAATCGCACCCTGTTTTTCCGCATCCTCGCCATCGCGCTCCTGTGTCTGTTCGCGACGCAAGGGGCATTGGCCAAGAAGAATACGCCCGTCGTCCGCATGTCGCGGCAGGAGCGGGAGGATGTCGTCGCCCATGCGCGCAGTTTCCTGCTGCCCCGTGGGGCCGACGTGACGCTCAACCTGACTGTGGGCGCCACCTATCGCAATGTCGTCATGCTGAAGGACTGGCCGCACCGCACCTTCGTGCTCGTGGCGCGCGACTCGGCGGCCGACTGCCTGCGGGAGCGTGTCCTGGCCTTCTCGATGGGGGCGACGCTGGCGCGCGACTACAACGACGCTGGCATCTACCAGTTCCTGGCCTTCTATGACAACACGTTGCAGGCCATGCGCGAGGGGCGTGTGGTGAGGGAAAAGGCATTGGCCAATGACACAATCCGCCGGCCCGTGCTCTCGCTGCTGAAGTACATCAAGTGGCGGCAGTTCCACCTGCGCAACCAGGGACGCGACATCCCGCAGGGCAGCCTGACGGGGTGCGGACCAACGGCATTGGCCCAGATCATGGCCTATTATCACCACCCGATGGACTGCATCGACTGGCAGGTGGCCGACTATTCCTATGCCTATCCCAAGGGCGACACGGCGTTCATCACGCCGCTGCTGGTGCGGATAGGCCGCGCGGTCAAGGCCGAGTTCCACCCCAAGGGGACAAGCGTGCAGATGGACAACGTGCGAGACGGGATGGTGCGCGAATTCGACTTCTCGCCGCGCGCCCTGCACCTCTGGAACATGACGGAGCGCGACGTGCTGGTGGCGGTGCACCGCAGTCTGTTGGGGCAGCGGCCCAGTCTGATGTGCGGCCGGGGACATCTCTTCGTGTGTGACGGCTATCATGGCGGCTACTATCACCTGAACATGGGCTGGAGCGGCAACTACGACGGCTGGTACCGCTTCATCACGCCCGAGGCGCAGCTGGGTCACGGCTCGATGCTCGATGGTGCCATCGTCAACATCGTGCCGCGTACGGAGGCGGAAAAGGCCTGGGTCGAGGTCACGTGCACCGAGCCGGGGACGCTGCCGGAACTGATAGGCGAGGTGCGGCGCGAGGACATCGGCCAACTGAAGGTCTCAGGTCCGTTGAACGGCCGCGACATCCACTTCCTGCGGCAGATGGCCGGTTATCTTTCGCCCGAAAATCTGCTGTCTTGGCATGGTGCATTGGCGCGTCTCGACCTCTCGGAGGCGAGGATTGTGGCCGATAGCGCCAGCTATTTCCAGTACAACGCGGCCGACTATCAGCTGTGGGTCTCGTGGAAGGGCAAGAACTATCAGTTCGTCAGGATGGATCATGGCCAATGGCTCGAAATCGCCGATACGCGTGCGGTCCACAACGCCTATATCGACGTGACGGAGGTCGTGCCGGATTCGCTCTATCGGGTCTCGGCCAAGACGCAGGAGAACGCCATAGGCCAATATATGATTGTCCAATGCCGCAACCTGCGCGAGGTGAAGTTCCCACGTTCGACGAGGTCTGTGTCGCGCTTCGTCCTGCATGGCTGTCCGCTGCTGGAGTCGGTGACGCTGCCGCCCGCCTCGCGTGTGAAGACCGAGGTGAACAGCCTGCCGAAGTGCCGCATCGAGCGATATGAGTAGTGAATGAAGGGGATAGCCAATGGACATCGGCCATAAAAACTAAAAAACGTTTCTTTTGGGTATTGCGGATGGGAGAGGTTTGCCGTATCTTTGCAACCCGATTGCAAGGGAAATGCCGCAACTTTGCAGCTGAAAACTAAAAGAAATCAATTATGGCAGACAAGATTAAGAAATCGTACAGTTTCAGCAAGAGCTTCTATGACGATGCCATTACGCAGAGCAAATGGTGGAGCCGCCTGTATTTCCGACTGCTCTGGGGCGGCGTTGACGACAACGAGATAGCCCGTCGTGTATTGGGCTGGATTCCAGATGATTACTCCGGCCGGATGCTCGACGTTCCCGTCGGTACGGCAGTCTTCACCGCGGAAAAGTATGGCCGAATGGCATTGGCCGACATCACCTGTCTGGACTACAGCCGCGACATGCTGGAGCAGGCCGAACGACGTTTCAGTGAGGCCGGGTTGGCCAATGTCAAGACGATGCAGGGCGATGTCGGTGCGTTGCCGTTTGATGACGCGACGTTCGATACGGTGCTCTGCATGAACGGATTCCACGTGTTTCCCGACAAGGACAGGGCGTATGCCGAAATATGCCGCACACTGAAGTCCGGCGGCGAGCTGTTGGCCTGCTTCTATATCGCCGGCGAGCGGCGGACGGCCGATTGGCTCGCGCGTACCGTGATGACGCGCATGGGGTGGTTCACGCCGCCATTTGACACGGCGGCCAGCCTTCGGAAGCGGCTGGAGCCTCATTTTGAGCTCCTCGATTTCTGTGTCGAGGGCGCAATGGTCTATTTCAGGGCAAAGAAAAAGTAGGCGTTATGGAAACAATTCTGATTGGTCTTTTGGTGCCGATGTTGGGCATCGTGCTTGGCTCAGCCGTCGTGTTTCTGACCCAGCGGGAGATGTCGGGGCTGTTGCAGAAGTCCCTGCTCGGATTTGCGGCCGGTGTGATGGTCGCTGCGTCGTTCTGGTCGTTGCTCCTGCCGGCGGTCGAGATGAATGAGGAGGCAGGAAAATGGGCCGTGATGCCCGCTCTGACGGGTTTCCTGTTGGGCATCGGCTTCCTATTGGCCATAGACATGCTGACGCCGCACCTCCACATCGGCAACACCCAGCCCGAAGGTCCGCGCTCGAGCCTGTCCCGCACGACAATGCTCATGTTGGCCGTCACCATCCATCATTTTCCCGAGGGCATGGCCATCGGCGTCGTTCTGGCGGGTTCTGGCCAAGAGGGTGTCAGCATCAGTGCGGCCGGTGCGCTTGTTGTCTCGCTAGGCATCGCCATCCAGAATGTGCCGGAGGGGGCCGTCGTCTCTATCCCGATGCGTGCGTCGGGCAAGTCGCGCCGCAGGTCGTTCCTTTTGGGTTGCCTGAGCGGTGTGGCCCAGCCCCTCGGTGCCATTCTTGTGCTGCTTCTCGCGGCCCTGTTCGTGCCTCTGCTGCCTTATATGCTGGCTTTTGCGGCCGGCGCGATGCTCTACGTCGTCGTCGAAGAACTGATTCCCGAGGCCACCAGCGGACCGCATACGAATCTTAGCACGATATTCTTTGCCGTGGGCTTCGCACTCATGATGCTGCTCGATGTTGTGATGGGATAGGTGGTTTTGGCCAATGTTCATTGGCTATAGACAACAAAACTGACGATTTTCCCCGTAAAATAAATATATTTGGCAAACATTGAATAGACTTCCTTCTAAGAGTTGTCCTTGATTTGGCACTATTAATCTACAATATGGTTACAAAGGGATATGGTTTCTGCCATATCCCTTTGTCGTTTTGTTTCATTTCATTAGACCCGCTGCTTTCAAAAATGCCGCAACTTTGCAGCCGAAAAACAGGCAAGTGTTGTCAATGGGTGTGCAAGTATCTTTCTATTTCCGATTTGGCTCTTTTCAGGGCGTCGACAATCTGCGGCAATTCTTTCTGAGCCTTCAACTCAATCGAATAGCTGCCATAGGAACCTGTCTTGGAAACGGAATTGTCGAAATCTGAGATGCGGTCGGATGGTGCAACATTCTTGAAGAGGACTTTCTGCACTGTGCCATAATATTGGACCATCAATCCACCTTCTGCCACATAGGTGATTTCGCTTGGATATTGCTGCACGAGATAGCTTTCCTGGACTATTCCTTTGAGTGCAACAATCAGGCTGTCTACTTGATCCAAATTGATATAGGCAAATGGAAGTCGGGGTACAAACAAGCCAGGTTTTCCCTCCGCGTAGTTCTTTCTGGCCAATAGGATGGTAGCTACCCGTTCTGATTTGTCGCGTTCGTTCACCAACACGCGGGCGATTACCTCCATGTCTAACCCTGTGAATGAATATAAGTTGATTTTCTTGATGTGCACATGGTTCTGCATAAATGTCAGTGCTTCAATCGGTTTCTGTGTGGTTCGCGACAAGGGCGTGTCTTCGTTGCCGATTCTGGAACGCGCATTTTGTGTCTGTGCATTGGTCATGACGAGCAAGTGTTGCAACAAGGCATCCGTGGAGGCTTGTGCCGCAGCTGTCTTTTGGACGGTGACGGCTTCGGGTGTAGATTCTTGTGCCGAGGCAGTGTTGAGTGACGAAGAAAGAGCTAATGCCGCAATGGCCAAACACGATGTTTTTTGAAGGTTTTTCATAGAGTTGTTTTTGTCGGTTGTTAGTTAAATTCATGTAAATAACGAACAAAGCAGAGGTATATTGCCTCTGCTCTGTTTAATGTTTGTCGTATAGGGGAAAACACGTTCTTATCGTGTTGTTCTTTGAGTCGAAAGATTGCCTTTCATCTTTTTACTTCAAGAACCTCTTTGTCAAGCCACCGAATTCCTCGATGCGGCGGTCGCGTAGGAAGGGCCACCAGCGGCGCACGTTTTCGCTGCGTTTCATGTCAATATCGACCAATAGGAGAGTGGGCTCGGTGCCGGCCTCGGCCAAGAATTCGCCCTGCGGACCTGCCACAAACGAATGTCCCCAGAACTGGATGCCGTTGGTCTGGCCGGACGGATCTTCTTCATGGCCGACGCGGTTGACGGCTATGACGGGAATACCATTGGCCACAGCATGACCGCGCTGAACGGTCTGCCAAGCGGTGAGCTGACGTTGTTTTTCGTCGTCCGTGTCGCTGCTTTCCCAGCCGATGGCGGTGGGGTAGATTAGCAGTTCTGCGCCCTGCAAGGCCATCAGACGGGCTCCTTCGGGATACCATTGGTCCCAACAGACCTGCACGCCGAGACAGCCGACTGAGGTCTGAATCGGATGGAAACCGAGGTCGCCAGGCGTGAAGTAGAACTTCTCGTAGTAGGCCGGATCGTCGGGGATGTGCATCTTGCGGTATTGTCCGGCGATGCTTCCGTCGCGCTCAAAAACGACGGCCGTGTTGTGGTAGAGGCCGGCCGCACGGCGTTCGAAGAGGCTTGTGACGAGCACTACGCGGCATTCGCGTGCCAATTGGCCGTAAAAATCGGTGCTCGGACCTGGAATCGGTTCGGCGAGGTCGAAGTTGTTGGTGTCCTCGACCTGACAGAAATAGAGCGAGTTGTGCAACTCTTGGAGGACGACGAGTTCCGCACCTTGTCGGGCAGCGCGACGGATGTCATCGGCCAAATCCTGCTTGTTTTTTTCAATGTCGGCCGTCTTGGCCTGTTGTACGAGAGCTACTTTCATATCTTTGTTTGAATAAATTTGACAATTTTCTTGTTGGCCAATGCCATTCGGTCACTCCAGCTCCTTGACGGGGAAGTCGAAGTAGGTGTCCGGGAAAGGTTCGTCGGCCAATGTGAAGTGCCACCACTCGCTGTCAAGCGGCTTGAATCCGTGGCGCAGCATAGCCTGGCGCAATGTCATACGGTTGGCGAACTGCTGCGGCGTGATGGAGCGTCCGGCGGGGCTGATTGAGGCATTGGCCAATGAGAATCCGCCCGTCGATGGGTCGCCGCAGAAATCGGGATGGCTCTCGGGGCCAAACCAGTCGAAGGTGCCGCCCATATCGAGTTCCTTCTCGGTTGCCATGTCGAAGAGTGTCAGGTCGATGGTCGAGCCGCGCGTGTGCCCGCTGCGTTCGTAGATGTATTCCTGTTCGAAGAGGACGCTCTTGTCGAGATCGGGGTAGAAGTAGGCCTTCATCGCGGTGTCGGAGACATCGGCCGCCCAACGCACGAAATGGTTCACTGCCGTCTGTGGCCGATAGGCATCGTAAACCTTCAGCCGATAGCCCAAGGCCATCACGTCGTCGCTCACAGCACGCAGGCTGTCGGCTGCCCGACGGGTGAGCAGTGCGGTGGGCTGTTCGTAGCCGTCGATGCGCGTGCCCACAAAATTGTAGGTGCCGAAATAGCGGATTTCCAGGATGGCATCTGGAACGACATCGGTCAGGTTGACAAACTCGCGGGTGTCCAGGGTGGGAGCCGGTTCGGCGTTGCTGTCTCTGTTCCCGCACGAAACGCACATGCTGCCGATGGTCAGTGCGGCGGCAATCAGTTGAAGCTTGATGTGTTTCATAATTATAAAGTATTAGATGATATGTTTACGCAATCTGGATGTCGTGGAAGAACAGCGTCGGGAAGAGTCCGTCGGGCAGATTCTCCACATCGTTGCAGACGTGCGACAGGCTGTTCCAGAAGTCGAGCATATTGCCCGTCAGATTCACTCCGGCCACACCGCGCACGCGTTCGCCGTGACGGTAGAGCTGTCCCTCGATGCCGAACGAGAAATCGCCCGTCACGTCGTTGCTGTTGCCGCCCAGGAAGCCCGTGATGAGAATGACATCGGCCAATGAATCAAGCACTTGTTGGCGCGATTGTGTGCCAGGTTCGATGCAGAGCACGTTCGGGCCGGAGATGTGCGGCGTCATGTGCATCTTGTTGCCGAGATAGGTGCCGATGAACCATTCGCAGAGGTGGCCCTGACGGATGATTGGCGTAAATCGCGTAGCCACGCCCTCGAAGTCGAACAGACAGGCCGAAAACGAGCCTTTGCGCTGCGGTTCGTCGTTGATTGTGAGCAGGGGCGAGGTGATTTTTTCGCCCAGATGGAACCGTTCGAGGAAGGAGCGGTGGGCATGGAGCGCGCCGTCCTGCATGGCCGACAGCATCGGGTTGAGCAACTTCATCAGACAGGTCGGTTCGATGGCGATGTCATATCGTCCGGCCTTGACCGAGGTGGCTCCGATGCGCTGTTGGGCTGCGGTCAATGCCTTTTGGCCGAGGTCGCCGATGAGCGGTTGCAGATCTTCAAGACTGACGGCATATTGCATCCAGCTGTCGGACGGACGGCTGTCGCCCTTGTCGCGCATACTGGCCGTGCTGTAGGCCACCGAATTGCTCGCCAACAAAAGTCCGCGAAAGTCCTGACTGTCAACGATGTACTGCCATCCGCCGCGACTGGCCAGATAGGTCGAGAGGTGGATGAGTCTGGGGTCTTGTCCAATGATGGGGCGCGCCACCTGACAGGCCATCTGCACGGCATCGATGTTCGGATTATTTGGCTTATAGCTCTGCAAATCAAGTATTTCGCGTTCATTCTGCGCCAGATTTTCAGCGCGATAATAGCGCGAAGGGTCGGGCAAGGTGCGGTCGGCATCGGGCGTGAGCAGACGTGTGCAGGCGATGCCGTTGCGGATCAGGTTGGTCAGCTCGCCCTTTTCCAGCCGGTTGGTGCTGCACGTACCGTATCGGCCATCGACAAAAAGGCGGAAGACGAGCCCGCAGCCGCTGCTCTGTTGCAGGGTCGATACGTCGGTATCCTCGCACTGGACGGTCAGATTGTCAATGCACGACAATTCGACGCGGGCATTCTGCGCACCCAGACGCAGGGACTCGCGTAGCGCCCAATCGGCGATTTCTATTTTATCTTCGCTGTAAAACATACTTCAGTTTTAAAGGGGAGTTAAAAGGGAGTAAAAGAGTAGTAAAAAGGGAGTGAAAGAGACGTTTGCTCCGACAGCCAACTCTTAAATCCTACATCTTATTTCTTCACTCAAAAAAGGTGGTGAAAGAGTAGTAAAAAGGGAGTAAAAGAGACGTTTGCTCCGGCTGCCAACTCTTAATTCTTACTTCTTATTTTTTCACTCAAAAGTGTATTCGTCTCCCGCCCTCGGGAGGGTTGGGGTGGGATCTCGTGTTTTTACCCGACTGTCAACTTCTCGACCAGAACGCTCGGCATTCCGCACGAGACGGGACAGCTCTGTCCCTCCTTGCCGCACACCCACGAGAGCGGTTCGAGGCGTGGATTGTTGGCCACAGCGCGGATGTCGGCCAATGTCTGCGGCCCGTTGCCGATGATGTTCACGTCCTTGACGGGCTGCGTCAGACGGCCATTTTCGATGAGGTAGCCGGCCTTGACGAAGAACGAGTAGTCGCCCGCGCCGATCTGCACCTGTCCGTTGGTGAAGTCGGTCACAAAGATGCCGCTCTTGACCTCGGCGATGATGTCGGCTTCGGTGCATTGGCCGCCACGCATATAGGTGCTGCGCATACGGGGCAGGGGCATCGAACGGAAATTTTCGCGTCGGCCGTTGCCTGTCGGCTCGATGTTGAAGTGACGCGCCGAGATGCGGTCGTGCAGGAACGAGGTGAGCACGCCGTCGGTGACGATTTCGGTGCATTGGCCGGGAACGCCCTCGTCGTCGAAGTGGATGGAGCCGCGCGAGTCGGGCAGAAGGCCGTCATCGACCACCGTGATGGCTGAATCGCAGATTTTCTTGCCCAGGCTATCGGTGAAAATCGACTCGCCGCGACGGATGAAATCGGCCTCAAAAGCGTGTCCGATGGCTTCGTGCAGCAGGATTCCGCTCGCTCCGGCACCCATCACGACGGGCATCTCGCCGCCCTTGGGCTGTGTGGCTTCAAGAGCGAAGTGAAGTTTCTGCAACGTATTGTCGATGAGCTCCTTGCGCAGTTTTTCGTCGAGCATTTCCAGCCCACAGCGGTAGCATCGGCTGCTGCCGGCACTTTCGGTCTGTCCCTCGTGGCGGATGACGGCGTTGACTGTCACGTCGGTCATTGGCCGCTCCTCCTCACACACCGTCCCCAGACTGTTCACGATGGCCACGCGCTTCACGCGGTTGCGCGCCACGGCACTCACGTT
>CACZAY010000072.1 GCA_902779265.1 uncultured Bacteroidales bacterium
CGAAGAAACACGATGTCAAGATTGACGAAAACCTAGGCGACAAGCAGATTGTCAATGGTATCACGTTTTCGGCCAATGGCACTTTCCTCATCAACTACAAGAACTCGAACGGCAAGGATGTCGGCGAATGGAGCTGGGTCGGCGAGCCTGACGTGAAGAACGAGACGGGCTCATTCACCTACTATTGGTACGACAACAAGATGGGAAACGACCTCCTGGGCGGCGTGGCATCTGTCACGTTCTCAGGCGAGCAATGTGACCTGAGCCTGAACGGAAAGGTCGGCAAGAAGAACGATTTCCAGGTCCGTTTCCGACTGATACCCAACGATTAAAAGAGAATAAGACAAATGTAAGCGAGGACGTATCATCCGACAATGATACGTCCTCGCTTCTTTTTATTTGTGGCCGATGTCCATTGGCCATAAAACTACTTGTTCCGGTTGAGAATGACAAGCGCGGCGATGGCTCCTGGCACCCATCCGCACAAGGTGAGCAGGAATGTGATAGTGACGGAACCGCAACCTTTGTCAATGACGGCCAACGGCGGGAAAAGGACGCACAGAATAACTCGAAGGCAGGACATAAGGCTCAAAAACGGTTAATGACATCTATGATTTGCAAGACATCGGCATCGGCCAATGCAGGGTGACACGGCAATGAAAGCTCCTGGGCCGCGATGCTTTCGGTGATTGGCATCGACATAGACCGCCACTCGGCATAAGCCTCCTGACAGTGCGGCGGAATCGGATAATGAATCTGAGTCTGGACTCCGTTGTCGAGCAGGTGTTGCTGCAATTCGTCCCGTCGGCCACAAAGCAGCGGATAGATGTGCCAGACATGTGGGGCTGTGGCCAATGGAACCCGCACGGCAGGATTGCAAATCTCTGCATTAAAACGAGCCGCAATTTCCTGTCGCCGATGGTTGCAATGATCCAAATCCGGCAATTTTTCGCGTAGCACAGCCGCCTGAAGCTCATCCATTCGCGAATTCAGACCCTTGTAACGATGCACATACTTGCGCACGCTGCCATAATATCCCAATTGACGGACGACCTCGGCCAACCCGGCATCGGAAGTTGTGACCGCACCGGCATCGCCCATCGCGCCAAGATTCTTGCCCGGATAGAAACTCCAGGCTTGCGCATCGCCGCGATATGAAGACGCAACGCCGTGGCATTGGGCGCAATCCTCCAAAACGAGAAGATCATTGCTGCGGGCGACGGCCATCAGCGCATCCATGTCGCACAATTGGCCGTAAAGATGGACGGGAAGCAGCACTCGTGTGCGTGAAGTTATGGCCGATGCGACATTGGCCGCACACATCAAAAAAGTGTTAGGATCGGGCTCGACCGGTACGGGAACCAGTCCATTGTCGCTCACGGCCAAAATCGATGCGATATACGTGTTGGCCGGAACGATAACCTCGTCGCCACGATGCAGCCGTCCCATTTCAATCCAAGCCCGAAGCACCAAACGCAAAGCATCCAGACCGTTGGCGCAGGCCGTGCAATGCTGCGCTCCACAATATGCCGCCCACTCCCGTTCGAAAGCCGCGACTTCGCCGCCGAACAGATACCAGCCGGAATCGACTACGCGCTGCATGGCCGACTTGATCTGCTCCGCGTATGGAGCGTTGATGCTATGTAAATCGAGGTAAGGAATCATGGGAAATAAGAATTAAGAAATAAGAGTGAAGAGTCATTTCACGCACTTCAGACTATATGTCCGATAGACGACGCCGCGCGCACCGAGGCTCTCCTTGAAATGAATGAGGTTTTCGTTCAACACAAGCCCATGCTCTTCGTTGCTGTTGCCGATGTCGAAATAACGGAACTCCTGCTGCATCGCGTAGTTCTGTATGAGCGACAGATAAAGGAGGTCGAGCACGCCGCGTCGCTTGCCCTCAGCCGAAGCCGCGCTGTATTGCACATGAGCGACCTGTGCCGTGTCGAACATGACTACGCCGCCCAGCGCACGCCCATCG
Source organism: uncultured Bacteroidales bacterium (assembly GCA_902779265.1). Taxonomy (GTDB): domain Bacteria; phylum Bacteroidota; class Bacteroidia; order Bacteroidales; family UBA3663; genus Liminaster. Next base: position 1,985 of record CACZAY010000072.1, read on the forward strand.
GCATCGCGCACCACGACACAGAGGATTTCATCGGGGAAACGGCTTTGAAGCAACTCCATTTCGGCCAATGTATGGACTGGCACAAGTCCATATTTCTGCTGCAAATTGTCGGACAAAATCGGCCAGAATTCGGCCAATGGGGCTTCCCAATCGACGGTGTAGCCCTCGCGACGCAAACGGTTGAAGGTGTTGCGGCGGCAATATTCCGGTTTGATGGCCAATGCCCCTTCCTGAAGGTCGATGGTTGACGAAATCAGACACGATTCGAGCGATGCTCCGAGCCGCCAAAGTGCGTATTCGTCCTCCTGCGATGGGCATCGGTGATAGATGTCGGGCATCGACTTATAGACGATTCGGCTGCAATTGTGGCATCGGCCATAGTCCAAAAGCGCATTGAAGATGGCCAGAACCTGCACCTGCGTGACGGTGGCCAATGTGAGCAGGCCGCCGTAGGTCAGTCCCTGATGCGAGTAGAGCACGCCGTCGCGTTCATTGGCAGGAAGCTGAGCGATGAGCCGCTGTTTTTCATCGTAGAACATCAGGCTATGGTCAGCGAAACGGTCGGCATGATAGTCCATATAGGCGCGGCGGAAGAGGAAGGTGCCCTGACGGGAACCATCGACAAACGCATCCCAAACGGGCTGGTCGGCTGGAGTGTAACGCTTGACGGTAATCATTGGCCGTAAATCTTCAGAAATTCGTCGTAGTCGCGGATGTAGTCCTCCTCGTCGTAGAGGTCGCTGGCCAACACGAGGCAGACCGCGCCCGTCGAAAAGTCGTCCAACGTGCGCCACGTGCCCGGCTCGATGATGAGTCCCTGCCACGGGTGGTTCAGCAGGTAGGTCTGTCGGCCATGGCCATCATCCAAAGTCACTGTAAACGAACCGCTTACAGCGACAAGGCATTGATACAGATGCTTATGTGCATGACCGCCACGGCTCTCTCCGCCCGGCACGTCGTATGTCCAATAGACGCGCTTGATGTCGAACGGAACATCAATGTTCTGCTCGGCCACGGTGAGGTTTCCGCGCGGGTCAACAATCTTGCAAAGTTCTATGAGTTTTCCGATTTTCATGATCTAATAGGCAGTTCATTTTCGCAGCCACAATTCAGGGTTTTCAGCCTCTGTCTTGCCGAAAATCCAGAACATCAATTCCGTGCGATGGCCGTCGATATCTTCTTTGATTTTGCCGATGCTCTGGCGCGTCTTGACCTTCTGGCCCTCGCTCACATGGCAGGCCGAAAGGTTGCTATAGACGCTCATGTAGTCGCCGTGGCTGATGATGACGGTCCAGTCTTCCGACGACTTGGCGACGCGCTGCACCGTACCCTCGAAGATGGCGCAGGCGTGAGCTCCGACATCGCTCGAAAGGGTGATGCTGTAGTTGCCGTCCTTGGTGTAGTGGCTCAGGATGGCGAAATTAGAATCGACCGGATAAGGCATCTTGCCCTTGTTCTGGCGGAACGAACCCGTGAGCTGGGCGACCTCGGCCGGCGTATAGATTGGCGTTTTCGAATTCTTGGCCGATGTTCCAGACTTGCCCTTCTGCGCAGCCTCCGCCTTACGGCGCTCCTCGGCAATCATCTTCGTGATTTTGTTCTGGATCTCCTTCTGCCGCTTCTGGTCGCGTGCGAGGGCTGCCTTGAGTTCCCGCTGACGTGATTTCAGTTTCTTTACGGCCGATTCCTGCTGCATCTGTTTCTTGGCCAGCTTGTCGCGTTCGCGTTGCAGATTGTTCATCACACCCTCGCGCTGCTGACGCACCAGAGTCAGTTTTTCCTGCACCGATTCCGTAGCACGGCGCTGCTTGGCCAACACCTGGGCCTCCTGCTCACGCCAACGGCTGTACTGACGCAGATAGCGCACGCGGCGCATACTTTCGGCCATATCCTTTGCAGACAGCACAAACAGCCACTCGTCGTAGCCGCTGCGCCACTTGTAGAGGTGCTTCACCGCCGCCGCATACTTCTCCTGCTTGCCCTGATATTCAGTTTTCAGACGGGCGATGACCCTGCGCAGCGAATCTTCCTCATCGCGGATGGCCTCGATCTCGGCCTGCATTGACTCAAGCAGAGCCTGACGCTTGCGGATTTCCTCTTCGCGCAGTTTGATGTCGCGGTTCTGGCTCAGGACCGACTTGTCGTTGTCCGAAATCATGCGCTCGGTGGCAGCAATCTGCTTGAGCAGTTCCTTCTGCTGCTGCTCGTATTCCGCACGGGTGAGCGGACGTTTCGGCGCAGTCTGCTTGGGTTGCGTTGTGGCCGATGGCTTTTTCTTCGCCGCCATCGTGGTCTTTTTGGCCGATGCAGCCGGTTTCTTGGCCGATGCCGATGCCGGCTTCTTCTTTGCCGGAGTAGCCTTTTTCGTCACCGTCGTGGTCGTCTTTTTCTTCGTCTGGGCCACAGCCGACGGCTCCACCAACGGCGCAGCTGCAAGTATGACAATCAGTAGGAGACGGAGGAATTTCATCATCGGCGGACAAATCGTTTGGTTAGTTCTTCAGTTTCTTCAGATTCTCGACAAACTCGGCGAAGGTCACTTCGCGGTAGTTGGCCGATGGCTCGAACGACGACCACGACTTTTTGCTGACCGACGGGTTGCTCAACGTCAGCTGCGCCGAGAGGTTCTGGCCTGCTCCGGTCACTGTGAGCGACTCCTCGGTCGGCATCGAACCATTTTCGACGGCTGTCGGCTCGGCATATTCCCACACGGCGTTAGAACCATTGGCCAAAACCTTCACCTGCGTTGCCACAAGGTTGTTTTCCGCACCGATGACGTACGAAAGTTGGTATTTCTCGGCCAAGAAATCGGCCTGCAACTCATTGTTTTCCATCGGATACCACGTCAGCCGGCTGAAATCGTCTTTTGCGGCCAATCCGCGGCCGGGCACGAACATCCGACCCAGCAGCAGGGCCTCAACCGCCTCAATCTGCGCCTCGTCAGCCAGTCCGAGACGGGCTGCGGCATCGGCCACCGTCGTCCGCACATAGGCCTTGTTGACCTTGTCAACGATGATGACGCGCTCGGCATTGGCCTCAACACGGGCCACCTCAATGCCAAGCACGGTGACGGACATGCAGATGCGTTGGCCATGTTCGATGTTCAACTTGCCGCTCAGGGCCTTGCCTCCGCCCAGGGAATATTTCACCTTGGCCTGCAAATATTGATAATCGAAATTTTGGCCGATGACAGCCGCGTAGCGTTCCTTTGCCGCGCTCAACTGCTCTTTGTCGAGGCCACCGGCGGTCTGTTTCGACGAACGGCATCCGACCAGCGACAGAGCCATCGCACACGCTGCGAAATATAGGAAAAACTTTTTCATTCGTTGTTGGCTTTTAAGATTGCTTCATAGTGCAGCAGAATTTCATCGGGCGGATTCTCACCGGACTTTTCGATGGCCTGCTGCTGGTAGAACTTGGCCAATGTATAGTTTCCCTGGAGATAGAAGATCCAGGCATAGGTGTCGAGATAGCTGGCCACGTCGGGTCGCTGTTTCACGGCCTGGGCCGCCATTTTTTCAGCCTTGTTCAGATCGCCTCCGTCGAGACACAGGAAGTAGGCATAGTTATTCAACACACTGGTATTCTGCGCATTGCATTCCAACGCCTTGTCGTAGTAGGTGTAGCTCTGCTCGCGTCGGTTCTGTTCGTGGCAGATGTCACCCATCAGTCCGTAGATGTGCGACTGGCGCATCTTTTCGGTGGGTGGGATGACGGCCAATGCCCCTTCATAGGCCGCAAGCACGCTGTCGGACTGCTCCTTGTGGACATAGGCATAGGCCTTGGTCATAAAGGCCGTGACCGATTTCGGGTGGTGCTGCAACGCCTCATTGGCCAACGACAAGATCCGGTCGTAGTCGTCCAGCTGCGCGGCGCAGGCCAAAAGTTGGCCCCAATAATCCTCGTCCGACGGCTTGAGATCGACGGCAAAACGCATCTGGACCAGCGCCAGACTGTCTCGTCCGATGGCGCTCAGGTAGCTGGAGTGCAGCTCATAGACCTCGGGCGCAGTGGGGTGCATCGCAGCCACAGTGAGGAAGAGCGAATCGACGCCGGGCAGGTCGATGTCGGTCGTGTCATTGGCCACAGACTTCTCTTTGGCGACCTTGGCCAATGTCGTTTTCAGATATTCGCGCAGGATGTTGATCTTCGTCTCGATGTCGAGGTTGACGTTCATCAGGGCATTCTGGACCAATGAATCGGCCGCAGGCTGATTGCCCGTGATGCTGTAGTAGTTCGACTGCGCAATCCAGAGGTAGGCGTTGTCGGGGTCAATTTTGGCGGCCTCATCGTAGGTCGCCTTGGCCTGCGGAATCATACCGTTCTTCATCTGCAGGTCGCCCAGCTGCAGACGGTGGGAGATGTCATACGGATAGCGGCGGATGAGTTTCCCGTACTCCTCAAAAGCGGCGTCGGTCTTTCCCTGCTCACGCAGAATGTAGAACTTCTGCAACGTCAGGTGCGGGTTCATGCCGTCCAGCTGCTCGATCTGGTCCAAGACGGCCAGGCACTTGTCGAGGCTGTCGATGCGCAGGTACAGCTCGGCCAGATTGTAGTTCGGCTCGCGCTTCTTCGGGAAGAGACGAGCCAGCCGCTCGTAACACGGGATAGCGAGGTCAAAGCGGCCACGCTGCATGTAGAGGTCGGCCAGGAAACTGCCGTACCAGTAGTTCGCCGTATCGATACGCGCCGCCAGTTCCGCATCGTGCAGGCCGTTCGGGTTGTTGGCCAATGTATATAGCCGACTGCGCAGGAAGAGCGCCGGGGCTGACAGGCTGTCTATGGCCAATGCCTCGTTCACGCGTGCAAAGGCATCGGCCGAACGCTCCTGCAGGTTCAGTGCAAGCGCCTCGAAATAGAGCGAGTCGAAGGCCAATGTCTCCCTTTCGCTCAGCGCGGGACGGACAGTGGCATTGGCCGAAACCTTACCACGGCTCGACCGGCGGGCCATGGCGACAAGCGGCAGGAGTGCCACGCAGCAGAGTATCAACAGTCGTTTCATGCTATCGAGACGTTAAAGCCTTCGGCCACAAGCGGAGCCACCAGCCGGGCCATTTCCTCTTTCGGGACACGCGTCAGGTTCGGCTCGGGCGTCGGGCGGTCCAGCGAATAGACCATGATCTGGTGCGGACGGATTTCGCGCATCAGGTCCTGCCATGCGGCGACCTCGGCCGGAGTTGTGTTATCGACGCATTGGCCATCATGCTCTCCCCGCACGAACATCGTCTGGACGATGAGCTGGCCCTGGAACGACTTCATGCCCTCGACCACGCGGCGCACCGAATAGCTCGCGTCGCCCGGCTGGTCAATCTGGCGGATGGTCGCGTCAAACGCGCCGTCAATCTTCAGAATATTGTTATCGACCTTCAGCAGGGCAGCGTGGACACGCGGGTTGCCAATCTGGGTCGCATTGCTCAGGACGCTGACTTTGGCCGATGGATAATACTCGTCACGCAGCTGCAACGTGCGGTCGATGACCTTGTCGAAATCCGGATGTAGCGTCGGCTCGCCATTGCCCGCAAAGGTGATGACATCCAACAGCGCCCCGTCGCGCTGCATCTGCCGCAGCTTCTCCTCAAGTTCCTGCATTACGACATTGGCCAATGGAAACCGCCCGCCACGATGGTCGCGATTCCAGCCGCACTCGCAATAGAGGCAGTCGAACGAACAGATTTTTCCATCCTTGGGGAGCAGGTTCACGCCAAGCGAGATGCCGAGTCTGCGGCTGTGAATCGGGCCGACGATGTTTGTATTGAAAATATCGGGTTGAGCCATACGTGTGTCATATTTTACGGGCGCAAAGATAATGAATAATGCAGAATTTACCAAAAATATTTGTCTGTTTTTGAAAAACTGCCTACCTTTGCGTCCGAATTTGCAACCCCATACAATTGATGAAAGAATTCATACTGAGCCAAAGCAAAAGTGAGAACGCCGTTCTGGTGGGTCTGATTACCCGAAACCAGAACGAGCAGAAGACCCAGGAATATCTCGACGAACTGGCATTTCTGGCCGAGACCGCAGGTGCCGTGCCCGTCAAACGCTTCGTGCAGCGTCTCGAAACGCCCAACAATGCGACATACGTCGGCCCTGGAAAACTGGAGGAAATCAAGCAGTTCTGCAAACAGCGCGATGACGAATACGAGGAATACCTCAAGGACTACAAGGAGGAGCTGGCCAATGCCCGTAACAAGAAGGAGGCGCAGGACATCCCTCTGCCGCCCGACCCGCGCATCGGTATGGTCATCTTCGATGACGACCTCGGCCCCAAACAGCTGCAAATCCTCGAAAAGGAGCTGGGCTGCAAGATTCTGGACCGCACGTCGCTCATCCTCGACATCTTTGCCTCGCGTGCCCAGACCGACACGGCCAAGACGCAGGTCGAATTGGCCCAATACCAGTATCTTCTGCCCCGTCTGACCGGTCTGTGGACCCACCTCGAACGACAGAAAGGCGGTATCGGTATGCGCGGCCCGGGCGAAACGCAGATTGAGACAGACCGACGCATCGTGCTCGACCGCATCTCATTGTGCAAGAAGTGGTTGGAGCAGATTGACCGACAGAAGGCCACCCAGCGCAAGAATCGCGGCAAACTGGTTCGCGTAGCGCTCGTCGGCTACACCAACGTCGGCAAATCGACCCTCTTGAACCTGTTGGCCAAGAGCGACGTCTTTGCCGAGAACAAGCTGTTCGCCACACTCGACACCACCGTGCGCAAGGTCATCATCGACAACCTGCCGTTCCTGATGTCCGACACCGTCGGCTTCATCCGCAAGCTGCCGACCCACTTGGTCGAATCGTTCAAATCGACGCTCGACGAGGTGCGCGAGGCCGACCTGCTGATTCACGTGGTCGATATCTCCCACCCGACTTTCGAGGACCAGATCCGCGTAGTGGAAGAGACATTGAACGACATCTGCCGCGACAAGGATGCCCGCGACGAACATCTGGACGACCGCAACGGCTACAACCGCAAGGACAAACGCCAGTTCGAGCGCAACCTCAAGGACCTGGGCCACGACAAGCCCACGCTGCACGTCTTCAACAAGATAGACAACTACACCTTCACGCCGAAGGACGAAGACGACCTCACGCCTGCCACGCGCGAAAACATCTCGCTTGACGAAATGAAACAGACCTGGATGGCGCGCATGAGCGACAACTGCATCTTCATCTCGGCCAAGACCGGGCAAGGCATCGACGAACTCAAGTCACGCCTCTACGAAATGGTGAAGGAAATACACACGCAGCGTTTTCCCTACAACGACTTCCTCTTCCAGAAGTACGACGAGGAGGAACTCGAATAATTTGATTCAAAATGGTTTTGTTGGCCAATGGCATTCCCGCCGTTGGTCTTTTTTTATGGCCGATGAGCATTGGCCAAAATAGGCTGTTTTGCAACATACAGATTACAGAATCATAAAATTTCACTCATATTTATTCATCTATACCATTGGCCAAGAATATTATTTGGATAATACGGAGAATCGTACCATCTTTGTTGCACACAATTGCTCACAACTATTGCACAAACTATTTAATCTTTCGTTTAACTTCTAAAACATTTAGGATTATGAAAAACAAGTATTTTTGGCTACTCGGCGCAATGTTGGTAGCCGGAACATTTACATTCACCTCATGCAGCGACGACGATGACGACAATGGCGCAACCGGACCCGTAGAGCCTGTCAACTTCGACGAAATGGGCGGAGAAGGCTTTGCCACATTGGCCAATGGCACGAAAATCAGCATCCCCGTCCCTGACGTGGACAGTGACCACATCGGCGGTGTGTCCATCTACGGCAACGAGCTGAGCGTCAGCATCTCTGAATACGAGTATGACGGCGAAAAGTCAAGCAGTTCCAACTGTTACATCAGCATTCCGGAATACACGGCCTCCAAGACCGTCTATGAAAACGTTGACTTCTCATTCTACGAGAGCGAAGAGACTTACGACCGCGCGGCACAGACATGGAATTCGATCTACACCAGCGTTTCGAGCATAAACAATGGGACCCGTTCGGCCGACAACCCGAAGAACCGCGTGACCGTACAGCGGCAGAGCGACGGCTCGTACAAGTTCGTCTTCGAGGGCGACATCTCTGTCTCAACCAACGACATCCAGAATCAGGGTGGTACGGCCAATGCCACCATCTCGCTGGAAATCACGCTGCCACTCGCTGCGTCTGGAGAGACATTGGCCAATGTCTCAAGCAAGCAGTCCACGTTCCCCAGCTTCACCCCATGGCTGGACGGCAAGAAGGCCGAAGGCGTCATGAAGATTACAAACAGCCAGCTGGTCAAGTCGGGCGTCCTGTTGTGGTACTATGACACCAGTCTGGGATATTCCGACTACGAGAACCTGAAGGCGCAGGCAGTTAAGGCCTTGGGAGATCCTGTCAATTGCTACGATGCCAGCAAGGCGGATGCCGGTCAGGAATGGACGGACATTGCCTGCTCATACTTCTACAAGGACCACAAGTTCATCATGGTTTCCTATTGCCCATGGCGCTACGAGGAGGGACCGGATTATCAACTGCCCTACGGCTGGGATGCCATAAGGGAAAACCATGCCGCCCGCATCCAGGTTCACGCATTCGAGGGCGTCGGCTTCGACTACGAGAACCTCATCAATGCACATTGGTAAAAAAACTTCAACCAAGACATAATCGGAGGCCTGCGCCACATCGGTTGGCGTGGGCCTTTTTTCAGACAAAATCGGGTCGGTGGAGGATTTTCATTGGCCAATGCCACACTTTTTCACGACGCGAACCCCTTCGGACAAAAAAATTACACTATCTTTGCACCTCTCACATTTAAAACTCCAAACAATATGCGTAAGATTCTTTCATTTTTATCACTGTTTTTGTGGACAACAACGATTTTCGCCTACACGCCGCAGCAGCAGGAACGCCATGACGCCATCCTCCAGCAGATCAGCGGAGCGACATTGGCCAATGACCTGCCCACGCGCAGCATCCTCTCGTTCGGGGCCAAGGCCGACGGGCAGAAGGACTGCAAGCCGGCTTTCGACAAGGCCATGCGCGCGGCGGCCAAGAGCAAGAACGGGATGCACATCGTCGTGCCTGCAGGCACCTACCAGCTCAACGGCCCGATTCACCTTGTGAGCAACCTCTGCCTCGAGCTGCAGGAGGGCGCCGTATTGCGTTTTTCGGCCGATGCCAAGTATTATCTTCCCATCGTCCAGACCTCGTGGGAGGGCACTTTCTGCCAGAACTACAGCCCGTTCATCTACGGATTCCAGCTGGAGAATGTCGCCATCATCGGCCCCGGCACCGTCGATGGCAATGCAGCCGACATCGCCGCATGGCGCAGTGACCAGAAGGCCGACCAGCACCTGATCCGCCAGATGGACCACAGCGAGACGCCCGTAGAACACCGCAACTTCGGCGAGAAGCATCTGCTCCGTCCGCACCTCATCCAGCTGTTCGACTGCCGGAACGTGACACTGAGTGACTTCTTCATCACCAACAGCCCGTTCTGGTGCCTGCATCTGCTGAAGTGCGAGAACGTCATCTGCCGCGCGCTGCGCTACGATGCGAAACTGGTCAACAACGACGGCATCGACCCCGAAATGACGCGCAACCTGCTCATCGAGGACATCCAGTTCAACAACGGTGACGACAACGTGGCCATCAAGGCGGGCCGCGACAACGACGGATGGAACATTGGCCAAAATAAGACCGGCCTGTACGCACCAGTGCCATCGGAGAACATCATCATCCGGAACTGCCGTTTCAAGGGGCTGCACGGCGTGGTCATCGGCAGTGAAATGAGCGCCGGCGTCCAGAATGTCTTTGTCGAGAACTGCACCTACGGCGGCTACTGCAAGCGTGCGCTCTATGTCAAGACGAACCCGAACCGAGGCGGTTTCGTGCGCGACATCTATTTCAAGAACTGCGAGTTCGACGAGGTGGAGGACCTCTTCTACATCACCTCGATGTATGCCGGCGAGGGGGCCGATGACATCCACTTCAGCAAGGTGAACAACATCCATGTCGAGGATGTCCGATGCAACAAGGCACGCAAT
>CACZAY010000073.1 GCA_902779265.1 uncultured Bacteroidales bacterium
AGGAAAGAATTTGGAATGTTGAACAACATTGGCCAAAAAAGAGCAAAAAAACGGGTGTTTGGCGGGTGGAAAGTTCATTGGGTGCCATTCGGGATGGAAAAACTGGGTTTCAACATTGAAATTGGGGACTCACTTATTTGTTTATGTGTGAAAAAAGAAGTACCTTTGCCGACGTTTGTTGGCCAAGAATGGATATAACATTATGAATCTGAATGAAATAAAGGCTGCGCTGTTCGATCTGGACGGCACGTTGATCGATACGGAGGGGCAGTATTCCGTCATCTGGCATCAGGTGGGGCTGGAATATCGGCCGGATATCCCGAATCTGGAGGATGCCATCAAGGGCAATACGCTGAAGCGTATCCTGGAGCGGTTTTTTCCGGACCCTGCGGTGCAGCAGGAGGTGGTGTCGCGTCTGGATGCCTACGAGGCGCAGATGAACTATGACTTTTTCCCGGGGGCGAGGGAGTTCCTCCTCGACATGAAACGGCATGGCGTGATGTGTGCCGTCGTGACGAGCTCGGACCAGAAGAAGATGCAGCACGTGCGTGACAAGAATCCGGAGCTTATCGCGATGTTTGACCGTATTTTCACGGCCGAGGACTTCGCCGCATCGAAGCCGGATCCGGACTGCTACCTGCGCGCCATGTCGGCCTTCGGGTTGGAGCGGTCGCAGTGTCTCGTCTTCGAGGATGCCTTTTCGGGTCTCCAGGCTGGAACATCGGCCAAAATCTTCACTATCGGCCTGGCGAGCTACAATCCGCGCGAGGCTATCAAGGACAAGTGCGACCTCGTGCTGGATTCGTTCGAGGGTGTGACGTATGAGACATTGGCCGAAAAACTGGCTCAAAAGAATTAACTTAAACCGATATAAACCATGCAGTTGAAACATGAGACAATGGGATGGGCCGGCTGCCTGCTGGGCGTAGCGGCGGCCACATCGGCCTGTCAAGAGCAGCAGAAGGAGTGGCCCAAACAGCCCAACGTAATCTACATTATGGCCGATGACCTTGGCATCGGCGACATCGCACCTTACGGCCAGACGCGTATCCACACGCCCAACCTGACGCGGTTGCAGCAACGCGGAATGAGGTTCACGCAGGCCTACGCGGGTACGGCGGTGTCGGCACCCTCGCGCTGTTCGCTGATGACCGGCCTGCACACGGGCCACGCATCGGTGCGCGGCAACATCGGCGTCGATCCGGAGGGTCAGGTGGCCATGCCCGAAGGCACGTTCACGATGGCCACGATGTTCAAGCAGTCCGACTACGCGACCGGCTGTTTCGGCAAGTGGGGTCTGGGCTACCCGGGCTCGGTGTCCGACCCGACAAAGGTGGGCTTCGACCGGTTCTTCGGCTACAACTGCCAGACGTTGGCGCACGACTACTATCCTGACCACCTGTGGAATGGCACGGAGCGCGTCGAACTGCCTCAAAACTATGAGCAGCAGGAGGTTACATATTCGGCCGATACGATTCACTCGCAGGCGTTGGACTTCATCCGCAGCCACGCCGACGGGCCGTTCTTCACCTTCCTGTCGTACACCATTCCGCACGCCGAGCTCATTCTGCCGCACGACAGCATCTACCAGCGCTATTGCGAGGAGGTGCCATTGGCCGACGAAATCCCGTTCGTGCAGAAACGACCCGAAAAGAAGGGCGCATACGGCAGTTCCGAGCGGCCGATGGCGTCGTTCGCCTCGATGGTGACGCGCTTGGACAAGTATGTTGGCGATGTGATGGATCTGCTTGATTCATTGGGCATTGCCGACAATACAATCCTGATTTTCACGTCCGACAACGGTCCGCACAAGGAGGGCGGCGCGCGTCCCGACTACTTCCAGAGTTACGGCCCGTATCGCGGCATCAAGCGCGACCTCTACGAAGGCGGAATCCGTATGCCGATGCTGATTTCGTGTCCGGGTCACATCGCACAAGGCGTTGACAACGACCACGTTATGGCTTTCTGGGATATGCTGCCTACGTTTGCCGAGGCTGCGGGCTATCGGGGTACATTGGCCACCGATGGCATCTCGTTCCTGCCGACGCTTCTGGGCAACGGCAAGCAGGCCGAACACGACTTCCTCTACTGGGAATTCCACGAACAGCAGGGCAAGCAGGCCGTGCGCCTCGGCAACTGGAAGGGCATCCGCCTCAAGGTGGGCACCGACGAGCCGGTCTTCGAACTCTACGACCTGAGCACCGACATCCACGAGGACAACAATGTGGCCGATGCGCATCCCGACATCGTGGCGCGTCTGCAGGCCATCATCGACAGCTGCCACACCGAATCCGAACTGTTCAACTTCGGGCGGAAGTGAGGCATCGGACATAAAAAATCTCCCTGAGTCACTGCGACTTGGGGAGATTTTTTTTGTTTTTTGGCCAATGTTTTTTATCGGGTCAGGATACCGCCTTTTTCAAGAATGGACAGAATGTGTTCGGCCGAGCTGCGCAGGTCTTTGCGTATGTGGAGATAATCCAATTGGAGGTCTTTCCTGCCTTCCAAGAATTCTTCCATAATGTTGTCATCAACCAACTGGATGTTGATGCGGCCCTTCTTGTCTTCGCCCTCGGAAATGACGTAGCACACTTGATTTTTCAGTTGATCGCTTGCTGCGAGTGCAGAGCCGATAGCTCCCAAAAAATAACCGGCTGCAATTGCTTCATTTTGCATCTCACGGCCGATGAGCCGGTTGGAAAAAAGTATTTTGTTACCGATGACCCAAGCTTTTGCGTAACCGAGTCCGAACCCTGTTTTTTCATATCGCAGATTCAGACAATTGATATACAAACTGTCGTTGGCGATGACGGCCAATGCTTTTTTCTTCAGGATTTTATCGATAGCCTTATCGCCTGTTTTCATCGTGTAGATGCTTCCACCAGCCCAGATCTGCTGTCCTTTGCTTCGTCCGATACACTTGATTTGGCTTACCGTGTCCCATCGGCCATTAAGGAGGTCATCGTAGGAGAGACAATAACGGTCTTGACCGCATAGATTAAAAGATGTCAGTAACGTTGCGGCAAAAATCAGAATCCGCAGGAATTTTTGTTTCATTTTTAGGTTTTGAATTGATTTGTAGTTATGCGCCCACGAAATCCAATGCATTTCGCTTGATGACGAGCGGGTAGCGTTCGGGATGGCGCAGGCTGTCGATTTCGAGGTCAACGTCGAGGTCTGGCCATTCGATGGCTTCCGGTCCGCACATCCTGACATTCAGGACACTGCGGATGGGAGCGTCCTGCATCCACGGAATGCGGTTGTACGACAAAAAATAGTCGTGTCCTTGCACACTGAGCATAATGCCCTGAGCATTAATCATCAATACGCTTGCCGATGTGCTGGCGGAATTGTTCTGAGAAGTTGTCTGCATATTTTTCAACAATTTTCTTGATTTCGTTCAATCTGTGTTCTGCAATGCCGGAGTTTTTGGCCAATTCGACACGTGGTTCCAACCAGTATTTGGCTTCCTGTCCATTGTATAATACATGGACGTGCATTCTTTCCTCCTCATTGGAGAAAATCTTGAATGTGTATTCACCTTCGTGTCTGAATATTGGACTCATATTTTCTATTCTATGCGGCAAAGATAGCAATTTTTTGTGAAATACTCTCTCTTCATGTGAAAAATTGTGCATTTTCTTGGCCAATGTCCTTATGCCCGCTTCCGTTGCAGGAACGTCGAGACCACCACGGCCAGGCCGATGCCCATCGGATAGAACAGCCACGGCACGACGCTCATGGGGCTGAACGGCTCGCCCGTCAGATTGGCCACAAGGCTGGAGGCCAGCAGCAGTTGCACGCCGTAGGGCAGGAGCCCCTGGGTGAAACACGAGACCGTGTCGAGAATCGAGGCCGCGCGCGGGGCCGTGATGCCGTAATGGTGGGCGATGGGGCGTGCGATGGGGCCGGCGGTGAGGATGGCGACCGTATTATTGGCCGTACAGATATTTACCAAACAGACCAACGCCGCGAGACTCAGTTCCGCACCGCGCCGCGAACGGATGCCGCGCGTGACGTAGCGCATGAGCAGTTCGATACCGCCATTGGCCCTGATCAGTTCCAGCAGACCGGCCGCCAGCATCGCCATGAGCATCAGTTCGCCCATGCCGATCATGCCCGTGCCCACCTGGTCCATCCAGCCGAACAGCGTGAACGTGCCGCGCCACAGGCCGATGCCGCCCGTCAACACGATGCCCAGCACGAGCACCAGCATCACGTCCATGCCGCACAGGGCGGCGACGATGACGGCGACGTAGGGCACAACCAGCAGAATGTCAAGCTTGTGTGGCTGTTGCAGCACCTGTGCGTCTCGCCCCAGGAAATAATAGATTATGATCATGGCCAATGCCACAGGCAGCACCAGCCGCAGGTTCGCGCGGAACTTGGAGCGCATGGGGCAGCCCTGTGTCTGGGTGGCGGCGATGGTCGTGTCGCTGATGAATGACAGGTTGTCGCCGAAATAGGCGCCGCCCACGACGACGGCCACCATGAGCGGCAGCTGGACATCGGTCTTGAGCGCGATGCCGACGGCAATCGGGACGAGCTGGATGATTGTTCCGCACGAGGTGCCTATGGCCAATGACACGAAACACGCCGCCAGGAAGATGCCCGGCAGCAGCAGTGACGGCGGCAGCACGTGGAGCGTCATGTCAACCGTAGCCTCGATGCAGCCCATCTGCTTGGCACAGAAGGCGAAAGCCCCCGCCAGCACGTAGATCCACACCATGAGCAGCACGGTGGGATGGCCCGCGCCGCGCGAGAAGAGCGTGAGCCGCTCCTGCATCTTTCCTCGGGTGATGGTCAATGCGTATATCGAGGCCAGCAGGAAAGCGACCAATGTGATGGAAGAATGGGAAAAGTCGTTGCCCAGGACGCACAACCCGACGTACGAGAGCAGGAAAACCGGTAGGGGGGAAAGGTGGAATAATTTCATCTGTATCAATCGGAACGGATTATTTCTTTTTGTCTCATTGGCCAATGGCTCACTCCTCCATCACGGCGATGAGCAGGTCGTAGGTCTGCTCGTGGAAGCGGTCGAAGCATTCGTTCATGCGCTGGTTGAGCAGGTCGGCGGCATCGGCCGTGAAGAGCCCGAAGGTCGAGAAGTCGTCATCGGCCGTGAAGTTGAGCTTCAAGTCGTGCCAGAGGAAACGGAAGAAGGCCTTGGCGGCCTGTTTGTCGCGGATGGGCTGGGCGCACTGGGCGGCGTCGAGAATCTGTCGTGAAAGAGTTTCGTCCATTTTGTTTGAATTGATATTTGTGTGCGGCAAAGATAGTGACAAAAATCGCATTGGCCAAAGAAATCAATTTCATTTCTTGCGGTTTTTGGAAAAATATCCTAATTTCGCGGGCTGAAAATGAAAAGATTCTGGAACTTTGTGCGCAACTGGACACTTCCGTTGGCGATGCTGGCTGGCGTCGCGGAGTATTTCGTGTTCGTTGCGCTGCCGTTTTCGGCCGATGTGCACCGCGTGACCTACACGGTGGTGGCGCATCACGTGCAGCCGGTGCTGCTCTTCTTCATGCTGTTCCTGGCCTTCATCAAGGTGAGCCCGAAGGAGATGCGTCCGCGCTGGTGGCAGCTGTGGGTGCTGCTGGTGCAGACGGGGCTGTTTGTCGCGAGCTCGGCATTGGCCATGATCATGCCCGATGAGGGGACGCGCGTCCTGTGTGAAGGGGCGATGCTGAGCCTGATCTGTCCGACGGCGACGGCCTCGGCGGTGGTGACTGGCAAGCTGGGCGGTTCGGTGTCGGGGACGGTGACCTATCTGATGATGTGCAACCTGATGGTGAGCCTGGTGGCGCCGCTGGTGCTGCCGCTGGTCGAGCCGTCGGACATCTCGTTTGTCGAGGCTTTTCTGGCTATTTTGGCCAAGGTCTTTCCGCTGCTCATCTGTCCGCTGGCGCTGGCCTGGGCGGTGCGATTCCTGCTGCCTGCGCTGCATCGTACGCTGTTGAAATACAAGGATTTGTCGTTCTATGTGTGGGCGGTGTCGTTGTCATTGGCCATAGCCGTCACGGTGAGGAGCATCGTGCACAGTTCGGTGAGCGCGTGGTATCTGGTGGGACTGGCCGCCATCTCGTGCGTGTGCTGCCTGTTGCAGTTCTGGCTAGGCAGGCGCATTGGCCAACGATATTCCGATGTCGATAAGATTACGGCTGGGCAGGCGCTGGGGCAGAAGAATACGGTCTTCGTCATCTGGATGGGGCAGGTGTTCCTGAATCCGGTGACGTCGGTCGTGGGCGGATTCTATTCCGTGTGGCACAATACGGTGAACTCGTGGCAGCTGTATAAGGCGCGGAAGAGGGGCTTGGATTGAGGCCAAATCGCTTCCTGCGGGCTTTGAAAACGGGCAGATTCGACAGAATTTGTCTGTTTTGTTTGTCCATGTCGGCAAAAATGACTATCTTCGCGCGCTCTTTGTTAATCACTTTTGCTAATTTTCAATTCGTATGCACCTATCTCCCGCACTCGAAAAACGATATACCCGCGAGCAGCATTCGGCGCGCGAGGCACAGCGTCTGGCCGAGTTCATCGCTTGGGGTCCGATGATTTTCCAGGTTTCGCGGCTGATGCTGAAGTTCGGCATCCTTGAACTGCTGCGCAACAGCGACGAGGGCCTGACCCGCGCCGAAATCGTCCAGCAGACCCAGTTGAGCGATTACGCGGCCAAAATCCTGCTCGAAGGTTCGCTCTGCATCGGCACCGTCCTGGTCAATACCGAGACGGAGCGCTACTCGTTGTCGAAGACCGGCTGGTTCCTCTTGACCGACCCCGCTACGCGAGTAAACGTCGATTTCAACCACGACGTGAACTACGAAGGGCTGTTCCACCTCGAGGAGGCTCTGCGCGAAGGCCGTCCGGCCGGACTGGAGCATTTCGGAGCGTGGCCGACGGTCTATGAGGGCCTGTCGTCGCTCCCCGAACAGGTGCAGAAGAGCTGGTTCGGCTTCGACCATTTCTACAGCGATTCGGCATTCCCATCGGCCCTGAACATCGTGTTCGGTTATCGGCCGATGACCCTGCTCGACGTGGGCGGCAACACGGGCAAGTGGGCGATGCAATGCGTCGGCCATGACCCCGATGTCGAAGTGACGATTGTCGATTTGCCGCAGCAGTTGGCCATGATGCGCCGCCAGACGCAGGGCAAGCCCGGTGCCGAACGCATCAGCGGCTACGGGATGAACCTGCTTGACCCATCGGCCGACTTCCCGACCGACCGCCACTACGACATCATCTGGATGAGCCAGTTCCTCGACTGTTTCAGCATGGAGGAAATCACCTCAATCCTGAGCCGCGCCGCCCGGATTATGGACGATGACAGCCGCCTCTGCATCATGGAGACGCTGTGGGACCGCCAGAAGTACGAGCCGGCCGCGCTGTGCCTCACCATGACGAGCGTCTATTTCACCGACATCGCCAACGGCAACAGCAAGATGTACAACACCGAAGACATGACCGCCTGTGTCGAGGCTGCCGGATTGCGCGTCGAGACCATCCACGATGGCGTGGGCGAGCAGGGTCACAGCATTATGGTTTGTCGCCGATGAGCCTGGAACACAACGATTGGCACGGCCAGACCGATGGAATGCCGTGGATGCAGCGTACGCTCATCAAGTGGCTCTCGGTGGTCGATCAGCGCGTCATCTACGGCGTGATGGCGGTGGTCATCTGTTTCTACATGCTGTTCTGCCATCGCGGCTACATCTCCATGTACCACTTCTTCCGCCGATGCCGTGGCGAACGTCCACTACGCGCTTTCTGTCACGTCTATGCCAACCATTTCCGTTTCGGACAGGTCGTCATCGACCGTTTTGCAGCCTTTGGTGGCCGACGTTTCAAGTTCGTGTTCGACAATCGCGCCGCCTACGAGTCGCTCTGCCGCGAGACCGACGGATTCGTGCAGGTGAGCTGCCATATGGGCAACTACGAAATGGCCGGCTATATGCTCCGGCAGGAGCAGAAATGGCTCTATCCGCTGGTGTTCCGCGACGAGAAGGAGGTCATCATGCTCAACCGCCAGCGTCTGTTTCTGGCCAACCATATCGAGATGGTGCCCGTCATGGCCGACATGAGCCACATCTTCGCGCTCAACAACGCATTGCGCGACGGCAATATCGTCTCGATGCCGGCCGACCGCGTGTTCGGTTCGACCAAGGCATTGGCCGTAAACTTCATGGGCGGTGTGGCCGATTTGCCGATCGGTCCGTTCCAGATGGCTGTGACGCGCGACGTGCGCCTCGTGCCGATTTTCGTCATGAAGGAGCGTTGGGACACCTACCGCATCATCTCGCGCATCTTCGAGCCCGACGCTACGCTGCCCAAACGCGAACGGATGCAGCGGCTGGCTCAGGAGTTCGCCGACATGATGGCCGAAGTCATTGGCCGTTATCCCACCCAGTGGTTCAACTATTTTGAGTTTGTGAAGAAATGAAAATGACAATAAAATAGAATTTTATCATGGTATGATTGAAGAAAATTGGTTTTTTTATCAATTATATCTGTATAAATTTTGATTTTGCAGCCATAAACAAAGCAAATTGTATGGACAAGGAACTTTTAAGAAAAGTTATACTTGAATATCAAGACGTAATTACTCAGATACAGCTGGTTGAACGGCCATTTGTATTTGAGGAGCAGGGCAATTACGTCTTTGTCGGTGTCCGTCAGGCTGGAAAATCATATTTGTTATATCAGCAGGCAAAGCATTTGCTTGGAATCGGACACAATGTAGAAGAGATTCTCTATGTGAACTTCGATGACGAACGTGTCAGCGATATGCAAAAGGATGAGCTCGACTTGATTTTACAGGCTCATCGAACATTGTCAGAGTGTCAGCCCATCTTGTTCCTTGATGAAATACAGAATATTGATGGTTGGGAACATTTTGCCCGCCGCCTTGTCAATCAGAAGTATAGGGTCTATATCACGGGAAGCAATGCCAAGATGTTGAGTCGGGACATTGCCACAGTTTTGGGCGGCAGATTCTGGCTGCAGAATGTCTTCACATATTCATTCCAGGAGTATCTTGTGGCCAATGGTATTCAATTGGGCAAAAATTGGCAGAGTTCCAGACAGAGTGCTGCTGTTGACAGGGCATTTAATGCGTATTTTTATTTCGGTGGCTTTCCGGAACTAACGTCCGTCGTTGACAAGCGTGCATGGTTAAACAGTATTTTCAAGAAGATTCTGTTCAGCGATGTAATTGTCCGTAATGGCATTCGGAATGAAGAGGCACTGCGTATGACCGTCCGTCGTCTGGCTGATTGCGTCAAGCAACCCACATCGTACAATCGAATCTGCAATCTTGTGAAATCGACGGGTGTCAGTTCCAATGTGCAGAGTATTATTGATTTCGTAAAATATCTTCGGGAGAGTTGTCTCATCTTTTCTCTTGAAAACTACGCGTCGAAAT
The DNA here is from genome assembly GCA_902779265.1 of uncultured Bacteroidales bacterium. Classification (GTDB taxonomy): domain Bacteria; phylum Bacteroidota; class Bacteroidia; order Bacteroidales; family UBA3663; genus Liminaster. Next base: position 9,420 of record CACZAY010000073.1, read on the forward strand.
TCGTTGAGAAAGAAACCGTCAAAAAGCATTATTTCATCGATAATGGTTTGCTCAACATTTTCCTTTCAGATCCGGAAACTTCGCTGTTGGAGAACTTGTGTGCAATCCATCTTTACAAGAAATATGGTGAAGAGGTCTATTTCTACAATAAGGAAATAGAGGTCGATTTTTATGTGCCAGAGGCACGTCTGGCAATCCAGTCTTGCTTCAAGTTGGGTGAAGCCGAGACTACCAAACGTGAAGTGCAGGCACTGGAAAAACTTGACAAGTTATACGATCTCCAACAGCTCATGGTCATTTCCCGCGATACAGAGCAGACATTTACGCTGAAAAATGGGAAGTCGGTCAATGTCGTTCCAATCTGGAAATGGCTTCTGGAAGATTGAGGTTGCTTCGCTTGTGAGGTTGTAAGGTTTGGTAATCCCCCTCAAAACCTCATAACCTTAAAACCTCAAAACCTACGAAAGAATATTTTCCCAAATGTGTTATTAAATGTATTGTGTTATGGAAGAGGCAGTTATGGAAAAAGTCAGCATCGAGGAACTCCTGCCGCAGGCGCGGCCGTTCATCATGGTCGATGAGCTGACAGAGTATGAGCCGGAGGAGGCCGAGACCTCCTTCACCGTGCGCGAAGACAGTCCGTTGGTGTGCGACGGCGTCTTGAGCACGGGCGGCTTGGTCGAGAACATTGCGCAGACAAGCGCCGCCCGCATCGGCTACTACTACAAGTACGTGTTGCGGCAGCCCGTCAAGGTGGGCTTCATCGGAGCCATGCGCAGTTTCCAGGTGAAACGCCATCCGCGTGTGGGCGAGACCATCCGCACACGCATCCACGTCATCGCCGAGGCTTTCGGCATGGTCGCCTTCGCCGCCACAGTCCACGATGCCGACGGTGTCCAGATTGCCCGCGCCGAGATGAAGACGGCGGAGTAATGAGAGAGAGTAGAGTGTAATGAGTGAAGAGGAGTGTAGATGGGTGGCATCGGCCGAAACCTCACAACCTCAAGACCTCATAACCTGAAAAGAAATGGTAAATATCATTGCCGATAACATCCTTTCGCCGCTGGGCGAGACCACTGCGGACAACCTGCGGGCTGTGCGCGATGGCCGCAGCGCGCTACGCGAACATCGGTTGGAGGGTGTGCCCGAGCCGTGCGTGGCATCGCTTTTTGAGCCGCCTATTCCGTTCGAGGAGGGGCTGGAACGCACCATCCGTGCGTCGTTGGCCGATGCCGCAAGCCGTGGCATTGTGGTCGATGCAGCCTCGTCGGACGTGATTTTCATCGTGTCGAGCACGAAGGGCAACGTGGCGCAGTTCGAGCGCATCGGGGCATCGGCCGAAAAGGTGGCACGCAGATTCGGCAACCAGAACCGTCCGATTGTCGTGTCCAATGCCTGCATCAGCGGACTGTCGGCCCAGATCCTGGCCATGCGGCTGCTGCGTGCAGGTCTGTACCGCACCGCCATCGTGGCCGGAATGGACGTGCAGGGCAAGTTCATCGTGAGCGGATTCCAGTCGTTCAAGGCACTTTCGCCCGAGCCGTGTCGTCCGTTCGACGGCGACCGCTGCGGTCTGAACCTCGGCGAGGCGGCCGCCAGCATGATTCTGTCGAGCGATGAATCATTGGCCGCAAACGCACTCTGGACGATGGCCGATGGGGCAGTGCGCAACGATGCTGTCCACATCTCCAATCCGTCGCGTACGGGCGAGGGGAGCCTCCGCGCCATCAGTCGGTTGGGAGTTTCGGCCGATGCATTGGCCTGCATCAGCGCACACGGCACGGCTACGCTCTTCAACGACGAGATGGAGGCCGCCGCCATCGACCGCGCTGGTCTGGCCGATGTGCCGACGTTCAGCTTGAAGGGCTACTACGGCCACACGATGGGCGCGGCAGGCATCCTTGAGACCATCATTACGCTCCATGCCGTGCAGGAGGGCTGGATTCCGGCCACGCGCGGATATGCCGAGGCCGGAACGTCGCACGAAATCCGCGTAACGGCCAATGAGGAGGCTGCAAATCCGCGTAGCGAGGTGCTGAAACTGCTTTCGGGCTTCGGCGGATGCAATGCAGCGGTGAGGTTTACCCCCTCCCGACCTCCCCGAGGGGAGGAGGTTGTAAAGTTACCATCGGCAGGGACAGACTCCCTCCCTCGGGAGGGCCGGGGTGGGGTCGCAGGGCAGTGTGTGCTTACGCCGGCCGATGCGCCTGACGGACTGACCGCGCTCTATCGCAGCGAGGTGGGCGACTATCCGAAGTTCTACAAGATGGATCCGCTGTGCAAGCTCGGCCTGTTGGCCACGGAACGGCTGCTGAATGCCGAGAATCCTGACCGCCGTGCATCATTGGCCGACATCACACCGAGCGACGACCGCGCCGTGGTCATCTTTACGCGCTGTGGGTCATTGGCCGACGACCGCGCCTACAACGAGACCATCTGCGATGCGGCGAACTATTTCCCGTCGCCGTCGGTGTTCGTCTATACGTTGGCCAACATCGTGACGGGCGAAATCGCCATCCGCAACCGCTACATGGGCGAGACGTCGTGCTACATCCTGGAGGAAA
>CACZAY010000074.1 GCA_902779265.1 uncultured Bacteroidales bacterium
CCTCGTAGGTGATGTGGTAGAACGTGTGGAAGACCGAGCCTTGCAGCTTGGTCCACTGCGGTTCGGCGGTCGCATTTTTTCGGCCGATGGCGATTGCCAGCAGCGCGCCGATGGCGATGATGATGTAGATGGATTTTTTCATAGATCCTACTCCTTTTGCTTTTTTATTTTGCTCCTTTGTAGCTAATCACTCCCCCTCACAAATCAAAATACACATGGAATCCCATTCCGATTGGGCTTGTGGTAACGCCGTAGCCTGGCACGAAGTAGGGTTTGCCCTGCCGCACGCTGCCACGGTGAAGGAAAGGCTTCCACGATAAGTCCCATCCGGCCGACAAATGTTTGGAAATCTGGACTTTGATGAATCCGCCCAACTCCATCCAGACCGAGTGGAACTTCATGCCATCGATGGACATCGGCCCCGTCTCGCCCCAGAATGCGTCGGTGTAGTAGAGGTTCGATACGTCGGCCTCGCTGTAGGCATAGCCGACGCGCATGAGTACGCCCCAGATGTCGTCGGCCGCAGGTTCGTTGTACTTGAAGTTGTAGAGCATTCCCGCCTTCAGGAATGGCCGCATCTTGCTGTGGTAGCGCACGAAATCGTCGCTTTCGGCATTGCAGTAGCCCACGCCGGCCGTCGCCTGTGGGAAGAAACGTCGGTGCAGGTCGATGGTCAATGTGCCCTCGTAGCTGCCGTAGTCCTTGCCGAACAGGTTCATGACGGGCGGAAACAGGTTGAACGACACGCTCATGCCGTTGAAAGTCGCGTAGCGGTATTTCTGGCCTTCGGGGAGTGTGGCCGATGTCGTTGCGTCGCCCTCCGCGCGCTGTTCCTTTACGGCCGATGTGGTCGGGATGCTGCTGCCTTGGGCGAGGAGGGTGACATTGGCCATGAAGAACATGGCTACGAGTGCCGCCAGCCTAATAGATGAGGGTGATGTTGACGGTTTCCTCATTGGTGATTTCGGAATTATTGATGGTGATGCCCTTGAACAGATGGTCGGTCACGCTGACTTCGGTGATGTCGTAGAACATCGAACAGCCGCACTCCATGTCGAGAAAATAGGGGTAGGGCTGGTAGCCGATGGTCAGCGTGTCGTCGTACTGGTACTCGTCGCCGCTGTCGTCGATCGTGCATTGCAGGCGGATGCGCGTCTGTGTCGTGTCTGGCCGCAGCATGAGTTCGAGCGATGTGGGCGACGAGGCCGATGTCATGAGCGAGTCGCCGTTGGCCGTCAATGCCCATGCGTAGAGCTTCGTGAGGCTGATGCGGCCCGTGGCGGTGAGCGTCGCGCTGAAGTACGACTCGCGGGTCTCCTCGCAGCCGTTGTTGCCGCACGAACTGAGCAGCATAAGGGCATTGGCCAACACCACGATGGCGGCCGGTTTAGATAGTCTCTGCAATGTCATATTTGTTGCGTTCTTGTGCCGTGCGCGAGATGAGTTCGCCGAGGAATCCGGCCAAAAAGAGCTGACAGCCGATGACCATGCTCGTCAGGGCCACGTAGAAGGCCGGCATCGAGGTGATCAGCGTGCCAGTTCCAGCGGTGTAGAGCACGTAGATCTTATGTCCGATGATGAAGAGCACGGCCAACAGACCGATCATGAAGATGAAGGTGCCCCACAGACCGAAGATGAGCATCGGCTTCTGTCCGAACTTGTTGAGGAACCACAGCGTGATGAGGTCCAGATAGCCGTTGACGAAGCGGTCGAGGCCGAATTTCGTCTTGCCGTACTTGCGAGCCTGGTGCTGGACAACCTTTTCGCCGATTTTCTTGTAGCCGGCATTCTTGGCCAGCCATGGGATGTAGCGGTGCATGTCGCCGTAGAGTTCGATGTGCTTCACCACCTCGCCGCGGTATGCCTTCAGTCCGCAGTTGAAGTCGTGCAGGTTGTGGATGCCCGATGCGGCGCGCACGGTGGCGTTGAAGAGCTTGGTCGGGATGGTCTTCGACAGCGGGTCGTAGCGTTTCTTCTTCCAGCCCGACACGAGGTCGTAGCCATCGGCCGTAATCATGCGGTAGAGTTCTGGAATCTCGTCGGGCGAGTCCTGCAGGTCGGCGTCCATCGTGATGACGACGTCGCCCTTGGCCATGCCGAATCCGACGTGGAGCGCGGGGCTCTTGCCGTGGTTGGTGCGGAACGACATGCCTCGCATCTGCGGATATTTTTCGTGCAACTCTTTGATTACTTGCCAACTGCCGTCGGTCGAACCGTCGTTGCAGAAGATGACTTCGTAGCTGAAATTGTTGGCCGACATCACACGGTCAATCCATGCGGCCAGTTCGGGCAGCGATTCTGCCTCGTTATAGAGGGGTACGATTACTGAAATGTCCATAGCTTATTTCTTTTTGTTGTCGGTTTGTTGTCCTTGGGGGTTGCGGTGCAGGAAGAGGCAGAAGATGAACGACCACAACATGCCGTACATGATGTCGCTCGAAAGTAGGTTGATGGCTGCCTCAAATGCAGTGCCCACGGGGGCCTCGTGCATGGCCTGCTGCATCTGCTTCAGCGTGTCGAGCATGGTCGGGAACTGTTTCATGGCCAATGCATTGGCCTCAAACATCGAGATGACCTCCTGATATTGAGCCTCCATCGCGCGCTGCATCTCGGCCAGGTTGTCGGGCGAAATCCACTTGTTGTAGATGACCACGCCGACGGCCTCGATCAGTCCCGCGAAGAACATCGTCTGCACGCCGTAGTACCAGCCGCGGAACCGCGAAAACTCGTCGTCGGGGAAGTACGTGTCGCGCAGCTTCCGCAGGATGAGGAAGAGCAGCACTGGCGTCGAAATCATCATCGGCGTGCGGATGACGGCCAATGTGATGTAGCGCGTTGAGAGTACGGTGATGAAGTATTCGACCACGAACCACAGTCCCAGTGGCATGGCCAGTTTCATCATGAATTGCGAAATCTGTCGGTTCCTTTCAAGTTGTTCTTGTATTGTCATTCGTTTGTAGTTTTGTCAGTCGAATTGTCAAAAATGCGGAAAAACGTACCTCCGGCGGCTTTTTTTCGTTCACACTATTGGCCAATTCGGAAAATTTGTCTATCTTCGCGGCCGGGTAAGTGCCATACGGCATGCTCCCTCTAATCCCCCAGGACTTGACCGTAGCAAGGGCGTGAGGTTGTAGCGGCGCGATATGGAGAGCTTACCCTTTTTTTGTTTTTAAACCGTTTTTGTCGGACGTGGATTGCGCCGGTAAAGACGGATTTTTATTTTTATGGCCGATGCCGTTGCTCTCACGGAATCTGCCAGCCCAGTTGTCCGTAGGCCGCATCGAGGTTCCCTTTCTTGGCCAATGACCAGAACTCGGGCACGCTCATGGCCACGCCGCAGCATCGCTTGATGTCGAATCCGCCGCCGCTGGCTTCGAACCGCTGGCTGTGGTAGCTCTCGACGACACATTCCTTCAGCGCCTCCGCGACGGCATCGGCATTGGCCGTCATCTCGCTCTCTTCCCCGAGCTTTTCTGCCCAATCGAGCAGGTCGTAGAAGTAGTAGCGTGCCCCCATCTCCGTCGCCTTTGTCGAGACCTTGCGCCCGTAGCGTTGCAGTTTTATTTCGTTGGCCGATGGATTTTCCCTCCACAGCGCGAGCGTTGCGGCCGATTGGCTGGCCAGCTCCACACAGGCATCCCGCAGCGCCTCGAAACCTGCCGTACGTAGGAGGCTGAAGGTGCCGTTGTCGGCATAACTGGTGCGGAAATCCTCGTAGGCTGCCGTGAGGCCGGCAAGGAGCGTCTCCCGGTCGCGTATCGTGCTCAGTGAGGCAATCATCTGCTTGTAGGGGAAACCCTCGCCCATGATTTCGGTGGGTGCGGCCAACAGATAGTCGCTCACCTCGCGCAGTTCGTAGGCGACCTCGGCCGTCGCCATGTGGCACGCGTCGAAGGTCATATAGTTGAGTTTGACGCCGCTATTGGCCAATGCCTTTCGGAACTCCCACAGTTCGCACGATGCCTTGCCGTCAATCCCGACGTATTGCGTCGCGCGGGTGTCGGCATCGCCATCGGCCGTCCAGCTGTCCGATGGAATCCACGACAGGGCGTGGCTCCAGATTTCCATGCCCTTGACCTCGCTGTCGAAGCGCGAGAAGGTGAGACGGACAACTTCGGCAATTGTTTCGGGGTCGGTCGAGTCGATGTCCTCCTTCCAGCGTTTCAGGAAGATGGTGTCCACCCGTTCGCTGTGGGCGCGCCGTTTCAGCTGGTAGAGCACCGGAAGGTCATTGGCCGCAGTGAGGTTGTCACGGTAGATGACAACGTTGAGCGGCTTCTCGCTGGCCCTAATCCCTTGCCCGATGGCGTACAGGTTGTTCTCGACGTAGCGGCTCAGTGTGTTGTCGCCCGCCATGTAGATGAGCAGGGTGTGTTCGCGCTCCGACGTGACATAGTCCACCTGCTCGACGTGATTGCGGCACGCTGTGCATAGGTTTATGGCCAATGCCATTGTCCAAAGAAACTTGAAGCGTCTTTTCATTACACACTGCTCTCTATTCATTCCACTCTACATATACCCCTCCTCACAGCCGGGCCTCGTTCTGCAGATAGTAGTCGAGCACGACCATTGCGGCCATCGCTTCGACCACCGGAACGGCGCGCGGCAGGACGCATGGGTCATGTCGGCCTCGGGCCTGCAGCACGGTCGGTTCGCCATCGACAGTGACGGTCTCGACTGGGCGCAACAGGGTGGCGACGGGCTTGAAGGCGCATCGGAAGTAGATGTCCTGCCCGTTGGTGATGCCGCCCTGGATGCCGCCGCTGTGGTTGGTGGCCGTGGTGATGCGTCCGTCATTGGCCACAAATGTGTCAATCATCTCGCTGCCACGCCGGCCGCAGTCGGCAAAGCCCAGTCCGTAGTCGAACCCCTTGCATGCGTTGATGCTTAGCATCGCATGGCCGAGGGCTGCGTGAAGCTTGTCGAAGCAGGGTTCGCCCAATCCGACGGGGACGCCACGCACCACGCACGTGATTACGCCGCCTATGGTGTCGCCATCGGCCTTGACCTGCTTGATCAGCTCCTCCATGCGGGCAGCGGTCTCGGCGTCGGGACAGCGCACGGCGTTCATCTCGGCCTCGTCGAGCTTGTAGTCGATGTAGTTGCCGGGCAGCACGATGTCACCCACCTGACTGGTGTATGCCTGGATGGTGATGCCCTTGGTGCGTAGTGCCATCTTGGCCAATGCGCCACCCACCACGCGGCTCAATGTCTCGCGTGCCGAACTGCGTCCGCCGCCACGATGGTCGCGGATGCCGTATTTCTCGGTGTAGGTGAAGTCGGCATGGCTCGGACGGAACAGGTTGCGCATGTTCTCGTAGTCCTGCGAGTGCTGGTTGGTGTTGCGTACCTCAAATCCGATGGGTGTGCCGGTGGTCTTGCCCTCGAAGATGCCCGACAGCAGTTCCACGTGGTCCTGCTCCTGGCGTCCTGTGGTTATGGCCGACTGCCCTGGCCGACGACGTGCCATCTCGGCTTGCAGAAATGCTTCATCGACCGTGATGCCCGCAGGCATACCATCGACCACGCCGCCCACTGCAATGCCGTGACTCTCGCCGAATGTGGTTAATGTGAAGAGTTTGCCAAAAGTGTTCATCTTTCCGAAATGGCTTTAAGGGAAGTGAAAGGGGAGTGAAAAAGAAGTGAAAGGGACGATACAATCCGTTATCAGTGATGATGGCATTTGCCGCAGCCGTGGTGCTCACCGCCCTCTTCGTGGGAGTGACCCTCCTTGTGGCAATCCTCGCAATTTCCGTTGCATCCGCCTTCGCCATGACATCCGCCGCCACAGTGGCAAGAGACCTCGCCGGTCATTTGCTTCATGTATTCTTTCTTGTCCTCTTCGGTGGCGTCGCGCACCTCAATCACCTTGCCCACGAAACGGAGTGTCATGCCGGCCAATGGTGCATTGAAGTCGATTTTGCAGATGACTTCGTCGGCCTTGACCTCGATGATTTCGCTCTGCATGATTTCCCCGTTCTGGTTCTGGAGTGGCAGTTCGCAGCCCACTTTGCACAGATTCATCGGAAAACCGCCCTGCTTCAGCTCCTTCATCGGGATGGATACGTGGTGGACGTCTTCGTCCTTGTATTCGCCGTAGGCTTCTGCTGGGCTGAGAGTGAAGTCGAACGATCCGCCGGCCTCCATGCCCTCGATGTTCTTCTCGAAGCCTGCAATCAGTTGGCCGACACCAAAGATGAACTGGAATGGTTTCTCGGGCTTGGTCTCCTCGATTTCTTCGATTTCTACTTCGGCTTCGGGATTCTCTGGAGCCTCCCAGCCGGTGAGTTTATAACTAACTGTTACGTGTTTGCCAAATTCAATTTTCATAAAAGAGTTTATTGGCTCGCAGAGTGTAAATGAGTGAAATGGAGTCTAGACCGATTTTTTTTGGGCCAATGACATTTAAAACTCCATTACACGTCCTTACACTCTGCGAGAGATATTACTTCAAGATGGAGCAATTAGGATTTGGCTTCAACTGCTTGAAGAAGTCGTTGCCCTTGTCATCGACGAGGATGAAGGCTGGGAAGTTCTCAACGGTGATCTTCCAAACGGCCTCCATGCCGAGTTCGGGATATTCGACGCACTCGATGCTCTTGATGCTGCTCTGTGAGAGGACAGCAGCTACGCCACCGATGGTGCCGAGGTAGAAACCGCCGTGCTTCTTGCAAGCGTCGGTCACTTGCTGAGTGCGGTTGCCCTTGGCAATCATCACGAGGCTGGCGCCGTTGGCCTGGAACTCATCGACGTATGGGTCCATACGGTTGGCTGTGGTTGGGCCCATCGAACCGCAAGGATAACCCTCTGGAGTCTTGGCTGGACCGGCATAGAGCACTGGATAATCCTTGAAATATTGTGGCAGACCCTCGCCGGCATCCAGACGAGCCTTCAACTTAGCATGTGCGATGTCGCGAGCCACGATGATGGTGCCCTTCAGGTTAACGCGGGTCGATACTGGGTACTTAGAGAGCTCCTTACGTACGGCGTCGATGCCCTTGTCGAGGTCGATTTCGATGCCCTTGCCGCCTTCGCCTGGCTTGCGGAGTTCTTCTGGGATGAGTTCGGTTGGGTTCTCGTCCATCTTCTCCAACCAGATACCGTCCTTGTTGATCTTTGCCTTGATGTTGCGGTCGGCCGAACAACTGACGCCCATGCCGATAGGACAAGAGGCACCGTGACGTGGCAGACGAATCACGCGGATGTCGTGTGCCAGATACTTGCCGCCGAACTGAGCGCCCAAACCAATCTTGTAAGCCTCTTTCAGGAGCTTCTGCTCCAGGTCGATGTCACGGAAGGCGCGACCGGTCTCGTCGCCCGTCGTAGGCAGACTGTCGTAATACTTGATGCTGGCCAATTTGACAGTCAACAGGTTCTTCTCGGCCGATGTGCCACCGATGACGAAAGCAATGTGATAAGGAGGACAGGCAGCAGTACCGAGGTGCTTCATCTCCTCAACCAGGAATGGGAGCAACGTACCCTCGTTCTGGATAGTGGCCTTGGTCATCGGGTAGAAGTAAGTCTTGTTGGCCGATCCGCCACCCTTGGCAACCATGACGAAACGATATTCTGCACCCTCAACAGCCTCAATGTCAATCTGGGCAGGGAGGTTGCACTTGGTGTTCTTCTCGTCGTACATGTTGATAGGAGCGTTCTGGCTGTAGCGCAGATTGTCCTGAGTGAAAGTGTTGAACACACCACGGCTCAATGCCTCTTCGTCCTCGAAGCCGGTCCAGATCTGCTGACCCTTCTCGCCGTGGATGATGGCGGTACCCGTGTCCTGGCAGAAAGGCAGGATGCCCTTGACGGCCGTCTCGGCATTGCGCAGGAACTGGAGGGCTACATACTTGTCGTTCTCCGATGCCTCTGGGTCGCGCAAGATCTTGGCAACCATCTCGTTATGTTCGCGGCGAAGCATGAACTCCACGTCGTGGAAAGCCTGCTGTGCCAACAGCGTCAGTGCCTCTTTCGACACTTTCACGATTTCTTTGCCCTCAAATTGGCCGACGCTGACACCCTCTTTGGTGAGCAGTCGGTACTCAGTCTTGTCTTCGCCGAGCTGGAACATCGGCGCGTACTTGAATTCTACGTTTGCCATAGCTGGTACTTTTTTTTATTTGTTTTTGATTGATTTTTAGTCTGATTTTTGGGGCCAATGCGGGTTCATCGGCCATGAAAAATTTTGCTTTCCTTTATTTAAACCCGCGCAAAGATAATAAATTCGGCCGTTCTTTGGCGGAAAATGGTTGAAAATGTCTGCTTTTTGTGTTTTTTTAGGAAAAAAAAGGCGAAAATGTCGAACAAAGATGTATCTTTGCCACACGGAACAACCAAAAATTTTATCACTATGAAAACGACTCTCTCGCTGTTCGCTGCCGCATTCGGCGCAATGGCATTCCTCGCATCCTGTGCCAACGACTCTGCATCGGCCGAAAAGCCAGTCCATCTTGTCGAATCTTCCGGTCTTGTAGGCATCTGGCAGCAGATGTTGACCAACGAGGTCGTTGACGAGGAGACCGGACTGACCTTCACCGCCCAGGTGGCGCGCCCCCGTTATAAGGTCATTATGGCCGATGGCACCTACTACATCATGGATGCCGTGACCGATGCCGCCGGCGTAGTCCACAGCAACATCGTCCATTACGGCACCTACGACATCGTGGGCGACACCCTGCAAGTCGAGCACATTGAATGTTGCAGTTTCGAGCCCCGTCTGAACGGCCACGACAGCTACGTGCGCTACACCTTGCCCGACGTGAATACCTTCTCGCTCTACTTCAAGTTCGGCATCGAAGACGAAATCCCGGGCAGCACCGAATGGACGCCCGAAATCTGGAAGCGCGTCCAGCTCTTTGAAAAGTGATTGGTTGGCATTTTGGCCAATGCCCATCGCAGACAAACAGAAAGCTCGGGCCCGATGGCCTGAGCTTTTTACTAACGGAAAAATCATTGATTGTGCGTCCGTGTCCCTTCATAGAAGGTTCATAGGACCTTCGGAAAATAGGATGCTTTTTTGTGGCAGCACCATCGGCCAAAATAAAGCTCTCAGAACTTGAAGGTGTAGTTGGCCTTGACCATGTGCTTGTTGTCCTTGTCGGCCTCGTTGACGCACTTGTAGCGATAGGAGAGGCCAATGACATTCTTGCTGTTCAGGTTGTAGTCAGTGCCAATGCCGTAGCGTATCTGGTCGTACGCAAAGCCGTCTTTCAGATCGTTGAACACCTCGACGTTGACAAACGGTTCCCACGGACTGCGCTTGCGGCCCCAGCTGACCTCCAGACGGCTGCGCATCACCTGACGGTCGGTCCTGCCCACGATCTTGTCTTTGTTGCGGGCTCCGTTCTTGTCCGCATCCGTGCGGTTGGCGTAATAGCGCGCCACGTTCCCCTCGACGGTGTAGGTGTATTGATAGCGTTCGCGCAGGCTCACCGTCCAATGTTTCAAGAACTGGTAACTGCCTTTGATTGAGGCGAATCCGCGATGACGAGTTGTCCAATGGCTGGTGATCCAGTTCCGTCCCGAACTGCTGAGGTGCGCCGGCTTGTAGCGGTCGATGAACTGATAGCCTGCATTGGCCGACAACTGCCACGGACTGTTTTTCTGCTTGTAGATGCGGTAGGTCACATCGGCCCCCACCGAAAAACGGTCCCAAAAGTCAATGCACTCCTGGGTGCGGGGCTCGGCCGTGACGGCCACTTTCAGGTTCTGGCTGATTTTTTTTGATGCCTCAAGTTCGAGTCCGAAACCGAGGTCATCATCGGCCAAAAGAATGCTGCCAATGCAGCTGCAGATAAATGTCAGGATGAGTAAAACTGATCTCTTCATTGCAATTTGAGTGTGAAAAAATAGATTTTTTTGTTTGAAAACGAAAAAAATTAAAAAAAATTGCATTGGTTATAAAATATTTTTTAATTTTGCGCGTTCTTTTATCATTGACTATAACTGCGTATATAGTTTTTTGTTTATTTTTATTTAAGGTAAGAAATTTTTTATAATAACTGTTAACTGCTTTTTATGATGAAGAAGTTTAGTGAATTATTGACCGCAACATTGTTAATTGCCATCAGCCTGATGAGTTGCGGTGAAGAGGAAGAATTTGACTTTACAGCTGTCGATGTGGTCGATTTGGCCAACAAAGGTTACTCACAGTATGACGACAAGGCCCATCGTCTTGAGAACTTCGACGTGCTGAAGACAGTGACTATCCGCTGGGACGGCCAGTCTGCCAGCGTTACCGGTGACAATGTCTCGGGTGTTTCGGTTTCGGCCGATGGTGGTGCCGTCGTTGCCAAGACCAGCACTGAAGGCGTGGAGTATGTCTTGGAGGGTTCATCGGCCGATGGAAACATCAAGTTCTATGGCGATCATCCGTTCCTCATTACGCTCAACGGCCTTAATCTGACGTCGCAGTCGTCCCCGGCCATCAACAACCAGGGCTCGAAGACCTGCTTCATTTCCATGTCTGCCGGTAAGGGCAACATTTTGGCCGATGCCGAGGTCTATCGCGACACCGTGGCCGGCGAAGACTGCAAGGCGTGTCTGTTCAGCGAGGGCGAAATCGTCTTTTGCGGCAGCGGTACGCTCAGCGTCATTGGCCGTCATCGTCACGGCATTGCAACCGACGACTATCTCGTCATGAACGATGAGGCAACCGTAGTCGTACGCGAGGCAGCGCGCGATGCCGTCCACACCAACGAGTTCGTACGCATCGAAAGCGGTGCTCTCTCCATCCTCGGCTCTGGTGCCGACGGCGTCGATTGCGGAGGCTCGATGGACATCACTGGCGGTATGATTTCGATTACGACATCGGCCGCAAAAGGCAAGTGTATCAAGACCGTGGGCGACGTTTGGGTGAGCGGCGGCGCTATATCGCTCAACAACAGCGGCGATGCCGTTTGGAATACCGGAACAGTTGAAGATGCCGACTATTCGTGTGCCGCCTGTCTCAAGACCGATGGTTCATTCAGCCTCAAGGGTGGCGACATTACGGCCAATGCCACAGGACTCTCGACCCGAGGCATCCACGTGAAACGCGATTTCAATATGAGTGGCGGTTCGGCCGATGTGACAACTACGGGCGATGCCTATCAGATTGACACATTGAGTGACTTTACCGCATCCAATGGCCTGAGAGTGAAGGGCAATATGAGCGTGACTGGCGGTAGGTTCATCGCCAATTCGACCGGCGCCGGTGCGATGGCTGTCCGTGTGAAGGGCGACTATACACAGACGGGCGGCACAGTCAAGGGTTCGTCTTTGGGCTCAGCATTGGGTCGAATCCGCGAGCTTTGGAAGCGTCCCGAAGATATGACAGCCGAGGAGTTGCGCCATCTCATCAGCGTCAACCGCGACCACTCGTGGCGTCCGAAGGCATCGGCCAAGGGCATCAAGGTGAAGGGCGCCCTGACGGTGCGTAACGGCCAGCTGTATGGCGAAAGTGAATCCAACGAGGCTATCGAGGCCAAGCAGATGGTCAACATCAACGGAGGCGAGGTCTATGCCCGTTCGGGCAACGATGACGGCATCAACGCATCGTCGCACATCAACATCAGCGGCGGCGTGGTATGTGGCTACACAATCTCGAACGACGGTATCGATTCAAATGGTAACATCTACATCACCGGCGGCGTGGTATTCTCAACCTGTCTGCATGACCCGGAGGTTGCTATCGACGCCAATACCGAGGGCGGTTACAAGCTTTACGTGTGGGGTGGCACCATCATCACTTGTGGCCCGTTGGAGGGCGGTGCCGAATTGTCGCAGGACTGCTACATCGACTCGACCTATATGAATGGCAAGAACTATGAACTGCGTGTCGGCAACGACTCTTATGTGTTCACAACTCCAAGTTCGATTGATGCTGGCAGTGGAATCGTCGTTTCGGGT
>CACZAY010000075.1 GCA_902779265.1 uncultured Bacteroidales bacterium
TGAGGTTGAGACTCTCAAGGGAACTGCCAATGCCGTTGATCAGACCGATGGTTCAGCAATGTTCGATATATTGGCCGAGATTTTCGCTTTGAACACGAAGATTGAGACCTCTGTCGAGTTGTTCAAGAAGTTGAAGACCAGTGTTGATAACCTGGAGCAGGCAATCGGCGAGAGCCAGGCTGTACAGGATACCAAGACTGAGGCAAGCACCCTCTACGACAACGTAACGGCTGCCATCACCGGTGAAACCTACACCGACGCACAGGCTGAAGAGGCTATCGCTGCCATCGAGGCTATGATTACCAAGCTCGCTATTCCTGACACGACCACAGCATCGGACGACAACGAAATCAAGATGACTCAGGTCATCCGTACTCCAAGCTTCACCGATAAAAGCGAAGCTGCATCTGCAGAGGGTTGGACCCAGTCAGTAGCCGGTAAGCTCGATTTCAGCGGTATCGAGTTCTACGACAAGGACTTCGACATCTATCAGGATCTCGCAGGTCTGCCAGCAGGCACCTACAAGATTACCGTCCAGGGCTTCAGCCGCGATGGTAATACGGCCGCTGATGCTGAAGCTTATAAGGCAGGCACTCCAGGTAAGGCTAAGCTCTATGCAACTATCGATGGCGTTTACTATGAGACTTCATTGGCTCACAATACCTCTGTTGAAAACAACTATCTTGATGCTCCTGGTTTCGGTACAGAGGTAACTTGGACTACCGAAGACGAGCTGACCTACTACTGCCCGAACAACATGCAGTCAGTACAAGGTTACTTCAACGACGGCCAGTATGTCAACGAGCTTATCGTCAAGGTCGGTGAGGGTCAGACCCTCCGTCTGGGTGTCAAGGTTGAGAACAAGGTTAGCGCCCAGTGGATCATGCTTGACAACTTCACCTTGACCTACTACGGCAACGCATCGGCCAAGGAGACCGCTACCAACATCGGTGAGGTCGCATCGGCCAAGGTTGCCAAGGTTGAGAAGTTCAATGTCAACGGCCAGCGTGTCGGTGCCATGCAGCAGGGCGTAACCATCGTCCGCACAACGATGACCGACGGCAAGGTAATTGTAAGCAAGGTTTTCTCCAAGTAAGCGAATGACTACAATTAATCTATAATCAACAAAAGGGCTGGGGCGGCCAATGTGCTTGTCCCAGTCCTCTTGTTTACTTTTTTCATCGTTTTTCTCCTGCGCCCTGCGCGAGAAAGAATCGGTTGCCTTTTTTCCTGTACCAACGGAAAACCCAGTACACTCCAAGAACACACTTTTGTATGACAAACATGAAACAAGTCAACAGACAGTTGGCACATTGGCCGAAACTAAACCCGCACAAGTTGATTTTGGGTTGTGGCGCGTTGCTGGCAGCAATGGCGTTACAGTCGTGCGACAAGGACATCCTCACCGGACAGCCGTCGTGGTTGGGCAACTCCATCTACGAGCGTCTCGAAGAGGGTATTGAAGTAGATGGCGAGCACAAGAACTTCACCGTCGTCTTACGGTTGATTGACGATCTCGGCCAAAAGGAGGTCTTGTCCAAGACCGGTTCACGTACACTCTTCGTCGCATCGGACGATGCCTACGCCGAGTGGTTCAAGAACAATGACTGGGGTGTTACCAGTTATGACCAGCTCAGCCTCTCTCAGAAGAAACTATTGCTGAACAACTCGATGATCACCAACGCTTACCTGCTTGAGCTGATGTCGAATGTGAGCGGAAATCCTCCGATGGAGGGTCTCTGTATGCGTCGCTCAACCGCAGCAAGCCCACTGGATTCGGTCGCCACCATGACGCCCGACCAGATGCCCGTAGATCCCTTCCTCAAGCAGCGCCTTGACTCGTGGAAGTATCTGCGCGACAACAACAGGACAATCCGAATCCTGAAGGACCAGAACTCGGCCCCGATGATTCACTTCCTGCCTGAATTCATGAAGACCAACAAGATTACCGACCGCGATCTGGAGATTTTGACCAATGGCGTCTCCAAGTCCATCAACGACTCGTGGATCAACGGCAAGAAGGTAATCAGCCAGGAACAGACATGTAAGAACGGCTACATTTACGTCGTCGATGGCGTGATTGAGTCGAACAAGAATATGGCGGATATCATCAACAGCGAGCCCGAGATGTCACGTTGGGCCCACTTGCTGAACCGTTTCTCTATCCCAACGCGTACGACCCAATGGTCGGGCTTGGGAACATTGGCCGAAGACTTCCATCGTCTCTACAACACGAACGATACGCTCTATATTCTGAAGTATTTCTCCAAGTCCTCACTTCACGTTACAACGAATCCTTATGTCGGTGCCTACCGTGTGCCGGCTGTGCTACCTTTTGACCCGGGTGAAAATCTCTATATGTATTCCAACTCGATGGGCTATGACGAGCACTATGACGCCGGCGCGATGATCGTGCCGACCAACGAGGCCCTTGACGAGTGGTGGAACAATGCGGGCAAAGGCCTGCAGGAGGAATATGGCTCGTGGGACAGCGTCCCGGCCCTGACCCTCTCGAAGCTGCTCAACGTGAACATGCTCACTTCGTTTGTCGATGCCGTCCCATCGAAGTTCAACAGCATTGTAGATGACTCGAAGGTTGAGCTCGGCATCACCGAGGACGATGTCGTGAAGTGCTACATGGGCTGCAACGGTGTGATCTATCTGGTCAACAAGGTCTTCGGCCCGTCGGAATACCGTTCGGTCGTTTACCCGGCATTGGCCCACCAGAGCCTTATGGGCGTTACCTACCAGGCCATCAACAACTACGATTTCGGCCCTTACCTGAACTCTATGGATTCGCGTTTCAGCCTTGTCCTGCCATTCAACGACCAGTTGAGCCAGGATCAGGAGATCAACGTCTTCTATTATCTCGACCCATGCACCTACGGCCAGCCGACCCAGATGCTGTGGGAGTTCTACTACAACGAAGAGGAGCAGTCGGTTGCCGCCAACCGCTACAACTGTACGGTTGACAGCCGTGGCGAGCTCACCATCGGCGAACCTATCAACACGGCTCCGAGCGCCGCTCTGATCAAGAACCGTCTGGAGGACCTTGTCAACAACCTCATCGTCGTGGGTGACATCGAGAGCGGACAGGAATACTACAAGACGAAGGCCGGCAGCGTCATCCGCGTCGTGCCTGGTACGTCGGGCAACAATATCCGCCTGCAGGGTGGCTTCCAGATTGAGACCGGCCAGCAATGTGCCGTCCAGACAGTCTATGACATGACGGCCAATGGCAACGGTAAGTCATATGGCGTGCATGGTACGATTACGGACATCCCGCTCACGGCCTCCAAGTCGGTGTCGCAGGTATTGGCCGAGATAGCCGATGCCGGTGGCGACTCGCTCTTCTACAAGCTGTTGAGCGATGACGAGTCAAACTCCTCCTTGCTCTCGTCCTCCATCAAGTACAGTTCGACCACCTACAACTGTCTGAACTCGACGTATCCGAACGTCAGCCTGTTCGAGAACTATAACTATACGGTCTATGTGCCATCCGATGCTTCCATCCAGCAGCTCATCGACGATGGGTACCTGCCCACGTGGGAGGATTGGCTGAAGGCCGAGGCCGAGGGCCGCACCAAGGATCAGGACAGCATCGCCGCCATCATCCACAACTTTGTGCGCTATCACATCCAGGATAACTCCATCTACATGGGTGGCGACCCTGTGAATGCCGTCAAGTATGAGACCGGCAAGCTGAACCCGAGGAACAAGCGATTCTACTCGATCGAGGTAACGGCATCGGCCAACGATATGACCGTCACCGACCAGGAGGGCAACGTGCGTACGGTGGTGAAGAATAAGGGCAACTACAACAAGACCTGCCGTGAATACTGGATCGGTGGTTCGGGCAGCAACCGTTCCATCTACACCTCGTCCAACGCGGTCGTCCATCAGATCAGTGGCTACCTGCTCTATGACGCATCGACCCAGCTCGTGCCTTGGACATCAAAGCTTTCGAATTAAAACATAATCAAGAAATATGAAGTCAAATATAATTGCAAAGGCTCTACTGTCGTGCTTCGCGCTGATGTGTAGCTTCACATTGTGGGCACAGCAGATTACCTCCGTGCATGGTACTGTCGAGGACGAATTCGGACCTTTGATGAGTGCAACTGTCTGTGAGGTGGATGCCAACGGACGTGTCGTTTCGTCGTGTCTGACCGATATGAACGGTAACTTCACGATGAAGGTAATGAACCAGAAGGACAAACTCCGTTTCCAGTACGTCGGCCTCACTCCCCGGGAACTGCCCATCGACCGCACCTCGTATAAGGTGGTTATGGAATCGGCCACAACCCTCCAGGAGGTCACCATCAAGGCCGAGAAGCGCATGGAGGGCAACTCCCTGCACATCCCCGAGCGAGAAATCGCCTTCGCCAAGCAGACCATCTCGGCTGCCGAGTTTGAAGGCTTGGGTATCAATACCATCGATGAGGCTCTCCAGGGTCGTATCGCAGGTCTCGACATCATCTCGCTGTCGGGTAACCTCGGTTCCGGTTCGACCATGCGTCTGCGTGGTGCGTCATCTCTTTCTTCCTTGACCAATGAGAATCCCTTGATTGTGGTCGATGGCAACGTCTGGGAGGTCGATATGTCGAACTTCGACCTGGCTTCGTCCAATGAGGAGAAATTCGCCGAGCTGCTGAATATCAATACCGAGGATATCGCCAGCATCAACGTCCTGAAGGATGCCGCTGCAACCGCCATCTACGGTTCGCAGGGCGGTAATGGTGTCATCGAGCTCACCACCAAGCGTGGTGCACGAGGCAAGCCGCGCATGAGCTACTCGTGCAAGCTGACCGGTACCTATCAGCCCGAAGGCATGAAGCTGTTGAACGGTGATGACTACACCATGCTGCTCAAGGAGTCGCACTTCAATCCGACCCAGAGCGACTATGCATCGGACATCAACGAAATCAACTATGACCCGACCTTCTCGGAATACGAGCAGTATAACAACAACACCGACTGGCGTAAGGCTGTCACCCAGTGGGGTCTGCGTCAGAACCACTACCTGACCGTTTCGGGCGGTGGCGAGCGTGCGACGTTCCGTATCTCGGGCGGTTTCGACAACGAGACGGGTTCGGTCATCTGCCAGAAGCTGCGCCGCTACTCGACGCGTGCCAACCTTGACTACAACGTGAGCCGCCGCATCCGCGTGCAGACGAACTTCGCCATGACCTATACCAAGAACCAGCGTAACTACGACGGTCTATTGGCCATAGCCCAAAAGAAGATGCCGAACATGAGCATCTACGAGCAGGACCCAATCACCGGTGAGGATACCGACCGCTATTACAACATGTTGCAGAGCGGTGCCTATATCGGTAGTGAAGTCTTCAAGGATGACCAGCGTAACTACGTCAATCCGGTGGCATCGGCCCACTTGGCCAAGAACAACCAGACGACCTACAACCTCTCGCCTGAGTTGGTGCTTGTCTATAACCTGCTGGGCATGGATGAGGACCACCACCGTCTGGAGTGGCGTGGTCAGGTCTATATGAATGTCTATAATGAATATGTGGACAGATACTATCCGTCGGAGCTGGTGAGCACCGACTGGCACAAGGGTCATAACAGCACGAGTGCAGCCAGCTCGAAGAGCCTTTCGCTCACGACCAAGCACACCTTGACCTTCACACCTCACTTCAACAACACCGACCACTCGCTCATGTCGATGGTCCGTATGGAGTTGAATTCGGGTAGTTCCAATGGCCAATCGACCTCCGGCATCGGCACCCCGACGACCATCACCAGCCCGGATGCGGGCGGCAAGAACACGGGTCTCAGCTCCAGCTATGCCGAGTGGCGTTCGCTCTACTTCACGTTCCAGGCACACTATGCCTACAAGAGCCGTTACATGTTTGAGGTCGCCTGCCGTGCCGATGGTACCACCAAGTTCGGCCCAAGCAAGCGTTGGGGCGTGTTCCCATCGGTTTCTGCCCGATGGAACCTGGGTGATGAGCCATTTATGGAACCGTTGCGGGACAAGGGCCTCTCGATGCTCGCTGTCCGTCCGGGTTGGGGCTTCACCGGCCATGCGCCGCGCAAGGATTATCTCTACGCTTCGCAGTATGCGGGCGCAACGTCCTACCTTGGCCAAAACACCATGGCTCCTATCAACCTGAAGTTGACCAACTTGAGCTGGGAAACGGTATCGGCCACAAACCTCGGTTTCGACCTCGGTTTTATGGACGACCGCTTGACGATGACCTTCGAGGTCTATAAGTCGGTTACATCGGACATGTTGATGGAGAACTTCCGCATTCCATCGAACACCGGTTTTTCATCGGTCGCCTATCGTAACTGCGGCAAGATGAGCAACACCGGTTGGGAGTTCTATATCAACACCAACCGCCTGTTGCGCAAGGGCAAGTTCACGATGGATATGAACGTGAACTTCGGTAACAACCGCAACGAGATTCTGGAGATGGACGAGACCGTGTTGAAGAACATGAACACCAACTTCGGCAACGGAAACCGCAACGTCCTGACCCGCATCCAGCTGCATAACCCATTCGGTTCCATCTATGGCTTCCGCTACAAGGGCGTCTATCAGTATGAGTACGAAACCTTCCGTGACTTGAGCCACGATGCTCAGATGCAGTTCTTGGCCGATGGAAAGACCGCGCCGGTTGCGCTCACTTCGACCGGAGAGGTCATCTACGACGAGGAGGGCGACCCAATCCGCATGATGTTCAACTACACCAACGACGGTACGGGCGTGAACTACAAGTTCAAGGGCGGCGATGCCATGTACGAGGACGTCAACAACGACGGTCAGATCAACGCATTGGACATCGTCTATCTGGGCAGCTCCCTGCCAAAACTCTTGGGCGGTTTCGGCTTCTCGTGGACCTATGGCGACTGGCGTCTCTCGACCCAGTTCACCTACCGTGTGGGCAACAAGATCCTGAATCTGGCCCGTCTGGATGCCGAGGCTATGCTCAGCAACAACAACCAGAGCCAGGCCGTCAACTACCGTTGGCGCAAGGAGGGTGATGTCACCTCGATTCCACGTGCCATGTACGGTGACAAGTCGAACTACAACACTTTGATCAGTGACCGTTTCGTCGAGGATGGCACCTATCTGCGTATGAGCTACGCCCAGCTTTCTTATGCCATGAAGAAGGCTTGGGTGAAGCGTGCCGGCTTGAACCGTGTCAGCTTCTACGTGAGCGCCAACAACCCGCTCATCCTGACCCACTACACGGGCGTCGATCCAGATGTGAGCAGCAGCGGCTATGGTCCTGCGTGCGACAACGGACAGACTCCACGAGCCCGTTCATTCACATTCGGTGTCACCGTGGACTTCTAATCCTCACGATTCATAATTACAGATTCAGATATGAAAACGATTCATAACAACATAAGCAAGTGGTTGCTGGGATTGGCTCTCCCCTTGGGTGGCGTTGCGAGTGGCGCATTGTGCAGCTCGTGCAGCGACTTTCTGGAGGTCGAGCCGCAGAATCTCATCACCATCGACCAGTTCTGGAACGAAGAGAACGATGTCGAGAGCGTCATCATGGGCTGTTATTCCTTTATGGCCGATAATGATTACCTCAGCCGCGTCATGATCTGGGGCGAGTTCCGTTCGGAAAACATTGTCTCCTATTCCAGCACCATCGATAAGGACAAGAACCTCGAGAAGATTCTCGATGAAAACCTTACGGCCAATAACGGTTACACCTCGTGGACGTCGTTCTACACCATCATCAACCGATGCAACACCGTGATTGACCATGCTCCAGAGGTTGCGGCCAATGACCCGTCGTACACCCAGAGCGAGATGAAGGCGCACATTGCCGAGGCCATCGCCCTGCGTTCGTTGAGCTATTTCTACCTCATCCGCACCTTCCGCGACGTGCCATACAACAACGAGACCTACTACGACGACGGCCAGACACTCGCCTTGCCGGCCACGCCGTTCAACGTCGTGCTCGACAGCCTGATTGTTGCACTTGAGGGTGTGGCCGATGATGCTATCGAGACCTATCCCGAGTCGAAGCTCTACTACAACACGGGCCGAATCACGAAGTGGGCCATCTACGCCATGTTGAGCGAGATGTACCTGTGGAAGGAGGACTACCAGAACTGCATCAAGTATGCCGACCTCATCATCGCCCGCAAGCGTAAGGAGGCCAAGGAGGATGATCCATCGGCCAACTACAGCTATATGAACAACTATCCGCTCATCTGGTGTGGTAAACCTGGCGTAACGAACTACTATGGTGAGGCCTTCAACGATATTTTCGTCACGGGTAACAGCCAGGAGAGTATCTTCGAACTGAATTACGACAAGAAGGGAGATGCGGGTAAAACCCAGAGCAATACGCCTGTCAGCAACTTCTTCGGCAATGATGGCCGTGATCCGTTCTGCAATGCCTCGGATTATGTGCTCTCGGACATGGGTTCGTCCACCCCAGCCGTCTTCACCAACAAGTATGATGGCCGTGGCTACGAAAACCTCTATTACAATGGAACCGGCGATGCCACACGTATCAACAAATATGTCACGAGCACCCGGATCCAGCTGTATGGAACGACATCGGCCGTTGTTTCGTTCGGCTCTTCATCGACCTCTTATGGTATTCCCTATTCGACCTTCGGCAAAGATTACGATTCGCGCAACAAGTCGAACTACATCATCTACCGTCTGACGGACATCATGCTGCTTGAGGCCGAGGCTTACGCGCAGCTCATTGGCGAAAATGGCCTTCAGACGGCCCAGGATTCGGCCTATCGCGATTCGGCCTTTACGCTTGTCGATGCCGTCAACCGCCGCTCGATGTTCGTGCCCGACACAACCTCGTCGGCCAGCTATGCGGCCTATCGCCTCAACAAGAGCGACTACACGACGCGTCTCTCTATGGCCAATCTGGTTATCGAGGAGCGTGAGCGTGAGTTGATGTTCGAAGGCAAGCGTTGGTATGACCTTGTGCGCCGTTCGCGTCGCGACGGTGACACCAGCTACATGCGCGAGAAAGTGAAGCAGAAGAGTGCAAGCAAGGCATCGGTCATCGAAAGCCAGTTGCAGAAGATGGACCGCATCTATTGGCCATACAATCTGGATGAGACCAAGACCAATGGCTATCTCGTGCAGAATCCGGCCTTCGGCAGCGGCGAAAGCACCAGTATCGAGAAGACCGCCAACTAACAACACGTAAAACCTATCATCATGAAAAGATTATTCAATATACTGTATCTCCTGCTGCTGGCCGTGGCCGTCCCACAGTTCTCCAGTTGCGACGATGAACCAGATAGCGAGAACTACTACTCGTTCACTGGTGAGATGATGAGTGACTACCTGCTCAACCGCCAACAGTACAGCCAGTTCGCACAGATTGTCACGCGTGCGGGCCTGATGAACCAGTTGTCGGCCTATGGTCACTACACCTGCTTTTGTCCTGACAACGAGGCCATGCAGACATTCCTGGCCAATAAGGGCAAGACGGTCGAGACCTTGACCGATGCCGAGTGTGACACCATCGCACGTACGCACCTGATCGGTGTCATCTATTCGACCTTCGAGATGAAGGATGGCGTATTGGCCACCCAGAACATGATGCGCCGCCCGCTGAAGGTGTCGCACACGCTGGATGCCGATACGAACTCGGTCGTCATCATCAACGGCTATGCTGTGGTCAATTTCGAGACGGAGAACGACTCGGTCGAGAATGGTATCATGCAGCCTATCAACTGCGTCCTGGAGAGTTCGACCAACACCCTGCCCGACCTGATTGCTGAAAATCCCAAGGTCTCCATCTACTCGGAGGCATTGGAGAAGACGGGATTGGCCGAGGTCATGAAAATCTACAAGGATCCCGACTACGAACCATCGGACGAAACCTATTACTATACGTCCGGCGCCGAGCCGAAGGAGTTCGCCACCAATCCTGACGAACGTCTCATCGGTTATACCGCCTTTGTGGTGCCCGATAGTGTCCTGAAGGCCAAGTACGGCATCAGCGACCTGCGCGGCCTGTATGACCTGGCCTGCTCGATTTATGACCCGATGTTCCCGGGCGATGTCTCGGCCGAGGGCCACAAGTTCGAGAATCTGGACGATGCTGTCAATCCTTTGCGCCGTTTCATCGGCTATCATATCCTGACACGCAATATCCAGGGCTTGAGCGAATTGACCGTGCGTGATGACTTCGGTGTCTATACTGCCAAGATGAATCCCGTCGATTGGTATCCCACACTGCTGCCCTACACGATGTTGAAGTGCGAGCACCTCACCGTGACCAAGTGGGTGGGCGAGGGCAAACGTACCGATTATTATCTGAACCGTCGTTATGATGACCAATACACCATCGAGGGCGTCCACATCCAGACGGATGTCGATAACGGCATTGACAATATGGCCTTGAACGGCCCATATTACTACATCGACGATGTGGTCAAGTTTGATGCTACCACGCGCGATATCATCGACAACTGCCGTATGCGCATCGACTTCTCGTCACTTTTCCCAGAGTTGATGTCCAATGCCATCCGTATGAACGGTGACCGCACCAACGGCGGTACCGGCGGCAACACTGCGGCCGACAACGAATCGACCAAATACGGCCGCAACTTCTTCTTCCCAAGCGGCTATCTGGAGGGTGTGACCGTCGGCAAGAACGGCTACTTCATCTACCGCCGTCCACGTCAGGGCTATTGGTCGCTGCATGGTGACGAGTTCGTCTGCCAAGGCAACTTTGACGTGACGTTGCGCATCCCGCCAGTTCCGTTCGAGAGCGATTGGCAGATCCGTCTGGGTTATGCAGCCATGAACGGCCGCCGTGGTGTGGCCCAGGTCTATTTTGACGGCAAGGCCCAGGGTATTCCATTGGACATGAACCGAGACCTGAAATATATCCTTTATGGCGACTATAGCGCGTCATTCAAGGCATTCAACTCATTGAGCGAAGCCGAGCGTGTCGAGAACAAAAAGACCTTGAAGAACAAGGGCTACTATTACGGCTGCAATGGTGGTTATCATGGGTCCAATGCCTCATCGGGCGAATCGTTTGCCGATGTCTATGCAACGTTGCGCATCGTCCTCTGCACCGTCCACATCGCACCGGGCGAAGACCACTACCTGCGCGTGCGTGCCGTGTCGGACAACAAGGGCAGCAACAACAATGAGGCTATGCTCGACTATCTGGAGCTCGTGCCGAAGAGTGTTTACGGTGTGAACGACGAGGGTGCCGAAGAGGATGACCTCTAAAGGCATTGGCCAAAACTAACAGAATATTGAAAAAAATTATCCTATGAGAAATATGAAAAGTATTGGAAAAGCCCTGCTCTGTGTGGCACTTCCCCTGGGCGGCGCGCTGTTCCACTCATGCTCGGACACGTGGGACGACCACTATCGCACCGAGGTTTTGGGCGATGGCACCCTGTGGCAGGCTATGGCCAATGACAGCGAGTTGTCCAATTTCCAGGTTGTGCTCAAGGCTTGCGGCTATGAGCCGGTGCTGGATGGCAGCCAGGTCTTCACCGTCTTTGCCCCGGTGAACAGCAGTTTCACCGAGGAGATGCGCGACAGTGTCATTTCCCTCTACAATGCCGAGAAGGCTGCGGGAGTGAAGGAGCTCCGCAACCGTGCGGTCAAGGAGTTCATCATGAATCATGTGGCTCTCTACAATTACTCGGTTTCGAGTTTGACCAATGACTCTATCGTCATGATGAACGGCAAGTACGTCCTGTTGACCGATAAGACGTTCGAAGGCGGCACCCTGCTCAACAAGAATGTCATCACGTCCAATGGCGTGCTCTTTGAGGTCTCGGATCTGGCCGTCTATCAGCGCGGCCTGCAGAACCTCGCGAGTGTGCCTGGCGAAATCGTCAACGGCAAGACGCAGTATCTCGACTCGGTCACGGAGTTTGAGAACGAGCTTTTGTCTGACATGATGGAGGCCGATCTGAACGATGAGGATAGTATCTACTGGTTGTTGGCCCCGACCAACGAAGTGTGGAGCACGCTCTTGAACGAATATCAGACCTACTATCAGTACGATGCCAAGGTAGCCACCCGCGACTCGCTGATGTTCAACTATCCGCGCCGCGCCATTGTTGAGGGCACGACATTCAGTGTCATTGCCAATAGCAAGTACGACGTCAATGACTCGATTCTCTCGACGCGTGCCTACCCGTATGATATGCGCAGGTATGCGTGGGGTTCATCGGACTTGAAATATTATCAGTTCGACCAGCCTTTTGCCGATGGTGGTATCTTTGACGGTACGACCGACTTCGCGTGCAGCAACGGCGTGGTCAAGAAGACCGACACGTGGAACGTCGATAAGACCAACACATTCATGAAGGCAATCGTCATGGAGGGCGCCAGCAACAAGACCTTCGACTCGGTCTATTCCGTCAATACGCGAGACCCGAAATACGAGTATGTCCCGGCCGGCAATCCGTACTACAACAAGGTCTATAACAACTCGTATGTCGTGATTGCGCCGACCTCGACGTCGAACTTCCAGGTGCTGTTCGATGTGCGTAATGTCTTGTCCAATGTCCCATATGACGTCTATGTCGTCGCCCTGCCGCTCACCGTGCAGGATACATTGGCTACACCCCTCCCCACCGATTTCCGTGTGACCGTCAAATATCATGACGAGACGGGCAAGGAGGTCAGCTTTGCTGCAACGAAGGCTTTCACGCCCGACCATACACGTATCGATACCGTCCACGTCGGCACCTATACCTTCCCGACCTGTTCCTACGGCTTGAGCGACGCCCAGGTCAAGATGCTGGTCGAGGGAAGAACATCGGCCTCAAAAGTACGTCAGGGCACGGCAACGAAGACCCTGCTGATGGACTGCATCATTTTCAAACCTAAAGTGGATTAACCATGCAAAAAGTAATCGGACAAGATATGAAAAAATACATATTATTTGGTTTGTCGATGCTGATGGCAGGCTCTGTCTCTGTCAGCCTTTCCGCTCAGGACTTTGACGATGATGAGCCGTTCGCCGACAAGGTGGCACGCCGCCTCAAGGATTCGTCCAAGCCTCAATACGAGACCCGCACAGTGAAGGGCCGCGTGCTGGATGCCGCCACAGGCAATCCCGTCGCCGGTGTCATTGTCAGCGCCTATGGCGTGGGCGGATACTCCACGTTGACCGACGATGACGGCCGATATGAGGTCGCCGTTCCGACCTTCGCATCGGCCCTGCAGATCAGCAGCCCCGACCACACGATGGCGGTGTTGGGACTTTCGGCCAATGAAGAGCAGAAGGACCTCTCGCTCTACGCCGTGACGTTCACGCCGGACTATCGGCCGGAACTCGACGTCCTGAACAATCGCGACGCGCAGAACTCGCAATATTCCAACGCCGTGAACGTCAAGGAGGAGATCCAGAAGCAGTTGGGCGGCTATGTCTATGGCACCAGCCGCAGCGGTATCCCGGGCTTGGGCAGCGTCCTGTTCATGCAGGGCCTGAACTCGTTGAATGCCAATGCGCAGCCGCTTGTCGTCATTGACGGCGTGATTCTGGAGCAGCAGTATGGCCGCACGATGTTGCATGACGGCTTCTACAACGACATCCTGACCTCCATCAACCCGGCCGACATCGAGGACATCAGCGTCATGCGCAATGGTACGGCTCTTTATGGTACACGTGGTGCCAATGGCGTCATCCTCATCACCACGCGCCGCAGCCACAGCATGACCACCCGCATTACGGCAAGTGCATCGGCCGGCGTGTCGCTCGAACCGAAGTTCTACGACATGATGGATGCCGACCAATACCGCAGCTATTCATCGGCCCTGTTGAGCGGTACGGGAACCCGTAACACCGAGTTCAAGTTCCTCAACACCGATCCGAGTTATTACTATTACAATCAGTATCACAACAATACCGACTGGAAGGACAAAGTCTATCGCACGGCCGTCAGCCAGAACTACGGCATCAATGTCGAGGGTGGCGATGACGTGGCCCAGTACAATCTTTCGGTGGGCTTCACATCGGCCGAGAGCAATCTCGAGTGCAACGAGATGAACCGCTAGAGCGTGCGCTTCAACACCGATATCCAGTTGATCGAGCAGTTCAAGATCCGTTTCGACTGTTCGTTCAGCAACATCAAGCGCAACCTGCGCGACGCTACTCGAACTACAACTACAAGTTGGCCAATCCATGGGCGCTGAACAAGTATGCCGAGGCCGAGAACAAGAACCACTTCGAGAACGCGCTCTTGAACATCGCCGTCACGCCGACCTACAGTTTCCGTTCGAACCTGCATCTCAGCGAGCATTTCGCCTATTCATTGGTCAACACCAACAACAAGTATTACATCCCGATCAATGGCGTGCCGGACTACTATGTGGCCAGCGTGAGCGCCAAGCGTACCAACGAGGTGCGTTCCCTCGCGTCGAAGCAGAACTCTGTCCAGAGCGACACGCGCCTCTCGTGGAACCGCCGTTTCAGTGCCCATGATGTGGCAGCCTTCGGCGGCGTGCGTGTGAACTGGGAGACCTACACCCGCAACTCGCAGTTGGGCTACAACACGGGTAGCGACAAGACCCCGTTCATGGGTTCCCACCTGATGAATTCCCAGAGCGAGGGTGACAACGACGTCTGGCGCAACATGGATGTCTATATGCAAGGCAACTATAACTACGCCGGCCGCTATTACGCACAGCTCAACCTCACCGCGTCGGGTTCGTCTCGTTTCGGTAAGGATGCCGATGGCGGCGTGAAGTTCGGCGGTGTTGTCTGGGGCATCTTCCCGTCGGTACAGGCAGCTTGGATTCTGACCAATGAGAGCTGGATGCCACAGCTCGACTGGCTCGACTATCTGCGTCTCTCGGCCGGATATGACGTGAGCGGCAACGACGACATCGCCAACGACGCCTCGCGCAGCTATTTCCGTTCGCAGCTGTATCTGAACGACATCTCGGGCCTTTCGTTCGCCGGCATCGGCAACACCCAGATCAAGTGGGAGACCACGCGCCGCGCCAACGTCGGCATCGAGAGCAACCTCTTGGCCAACCGCCTGCACGTTGCGGCCAACTACTTCAACAGCACGACCGATGACCTGCTCACCTTCCAGATGCTCGGCTTCCTGTCGGGTCTGGAGAGCAACTGGTCGAACGCCGGCAAGCTGAAGAATACGGGCTATGACATCACCGTGAGCGGCAAGCCTGTCGCCCTGAAGGACTGGTCATGGGAGCTGGGCTTCACCATTGGCCATTATAAGAATGAGATCAAGGCTTTGGCCGATGGCGTTTCTGCCTACAACACCGAGGCATACGGCGGCGTCATCCGCACCGAAGTGGGTCAGCCGGCCAACCTCTTCTACGGCTACAAGACCCAGGGTGTCTTCAAGACATCCGAGGAGGCGGCCAATTCAGGTCTCTATGTGCTTGATGCCAATGGCGTGAAACACAACGCCTTCGGCGCTGGTGACATGATCTTCTACGACCGCGACGGCAACAAGGAAATCAACGAGCAGGACCGCGTCGTCATCGGCGACCCGAATCCAGACATCTATGGAAATATCTTCACGGCACTGACCTACAAGCAGTTCCGTCTGGATGCCAATTTCACCTATTCGGTGGGCAACGACGTGTATAACTACATGCGTTCGCAGTTGGAGGGCGGCAGCCGCTTCTTGAACCAGACCTCGTCACTGACACAGCGCTGGCAGGTCGAGGGTCAGGAGACCAGCGTGCCGAAATCGACCTTCCAGGATCCGATGGGCAACAGCCGCTTCAGCGACCGCTGGATTGAAGACGGTTCGTACCTGAAACTGAAGTCGCTCACGTTGAGCTACAACCTGCCGCTCAACAAGGAGTTCATCCAGGGCCTCCAGTTCTGGATTCAGGGCAACAACCTCTTCACCTTGACCGACTATCTGGGCACCGACCCGGAGGTGGCAGCAACATCGTCTGTCATTGGCCAAGGCATCGATCTGGGTCGCATCGGCCAAAGCCGCAGTTTTGTGGCCGGAATCAAGATTAACTTGTAAAATAGGAAGGGCAATCAAGGGAAGTGAAAAAGGAGTGAAAGGGTAGTAAAAGGGACGATACCATCGTCTGACGCGCCCCATCCTCCTTCCGGTTTCTTGGACAACATCAGCAAATGTCCCTTTCACTCCCCTTTATCTCCCCTTTTACTCCTCTTAAAAACTTTTTAGGAAATGAAAAAATATATTCTTGGATT
>CACZAY010000076.1 GCA_902779265.1 uncultured Bacteroidales bacterium
GAGGCCCTGCTCGCCGGCATTCCCGAGAGCGTGGAGGTCCGCACCTCGACTTTGCTGGACCAGGCGGCGATGATCGGTGCCGCTTCGCTGTTCAAGGAATAAGTATATGAAACACCGGCTGCTTCTGCTGCTGATTCCGTTTCTGGCGTCCGCCTGTGTGCAGGAGGACGGGGAGACCCTGTTCCTGAAAGGGATCCTGGACGATCCGCTGATGGCGCAGGTGGACTCGATGGCCCGTGCCGTCGCGGCGACCGGATTCAACGCCGGAGACGGTTACAAGGAGGTCTGGATCCGCGATTTCAACACTTTCATCGCCTTGTCCCTCGAGGTGGTCGACACGGCCGAGGTGAGAGGGGCGCTGGAAACATTCCTGGATTTCCAGGGACCGGAAGGGGACATCCCGGACGCTTATGTCTCAGGAGTGGATACCTCCGCCGTGCCCTATCGCTACCGTTACAGCCGGGCGCGGCCGAAACTCGCCGCACACAAGAATACCGTCGAGACGGACCAGGAGTCTTCCCTGATCCAGGCCGCCTGCCAGTACGTCAAGTTGACGGGCGATACGGCCTGGCTTGCTTCGAAACGCGGCGGCAAGGCCGTCCTGCAGCGGCTGGAGGACGCGATGTCCTATCTGCGCAAATGCAAATGGAATGACGGCTATGGCCTGATCACCGGCGCCACGACGGCCGACTGGGGCGACGTACAGCCGGAGCATGGCTGGGGGGTGGAAATCGATGAGAACAGTCACTATGCCATCGATATCTACGATAACGCGATGTTTGTCCTGGCCTTGGGCGACCTGGCTGAAATGTGCCGTCTCGTCGGTGAAGACAGCCGGGCCCGGCAGTGGATCGTGCTCAAGGAGGAACTGACGGTCAACATACGCAAGTATCTATGGGATCCGGAGCGGCGCAAGTTCCACCCTCATATCTACCTGGACGGTTCTCCTTTCCCTGAGGACCTGGACGAGGAAGCGATTTACTACCATGGCGGTACTGCCGTGGCAGCCTTGGCCGACATCCTGACGCTGGGCATCGGCCTGCAATACAAGTTCTTTTGATTTTTAATCAAAGGCTTAAAAAGGGAGTAAAAGGGGAGAAAAAGGACGATACCTTTTTACTACCCTTCTATGCTACTCGATTATTCTGATTCTTATGAAGATCCTCTGTTCAAATCCCGCGCTCCGGCCGTTTCTGGAGCGGTTGCCCGAAACCTTCGCCGCCGGCGAGGGAGAAATCATCTACGACAAGCGCAACCAGGTGCGCCGCTTCACCGTCACGCTCGACGGCCGGTCGCAGACCATCATCGTCAAGCGGTTCAAGCGGCCCAATACCCTGCAACGGCTCAGCTACAGCACCCTGTGGCGCAACAAGGCCGAGAAGGCCTACCTCTACGCCGAGCGGCTGCTCCAGATGGGCATCGACACGCCGCGGCCGCTGGGTGCCGTCACGCTGCGGAACGGCATCGGCCTCGTCAGCCAGTATTTCTTCGCCAGCAGTGAGGACACAGCACCGTCGTGCCTCTGCCTGCGCGACGGCACGAGCGACGACCCCGACGGCCTGATCGGAGCATTGGCCGAATACCTCATCACGCTGCACGAAAAGGGCTTCCTGCATGGCGACACGAACCTCTCGAATTTCCTGTACCGGCGCAGCGATGACGGCCGATACACCTTCTCGGTCATCGACATCAACCGCTCGACGTTTCTGGGCCGACCGGCGACGCGCAGTGAGGCATTGGCCAACCTCTTCCGACTGACGCACGTGCGCCCACTGCTTGAAAGGCTCATCGGCCAATATGCCCGCCAACGTGGTTGGGACGAGCGTGAGGCATTGGCCAATGTCACCCACGCCCTCGACAGATTTGAGCGGCGAAAGGCCTTTTTCCGATGGATGAAGGGGAAGGGATGAAAAAAGACTCGTGCCGGGCAGTTGTTGCTCGGCACGTGTTTGGTTTAGGGGATTGGCACATTGGCCAACAATCACATTTTCACGACTTTTCCATCGCGGATGACGAATCCACGGGGGACACTTGTCTTCCGGCCGTAGAGATCATAGATGTTGGCCGATGCTCCAGCCTTCTCCTCGCGGCGGATGCTCTCGATGCCGGTGCCTTGACCAGCCACAGCCACGTTGTAGCTTTGCGACCAGGTGGTGCCCTCGCTGTCGGTTACGGTCAATGTGAGAGCGACGACTTCCGAGTTGCTGCCGCCCTTGACGGTGAGGCTGCTGCCCGATATGTTGGCCGTCACGCCGCTGCCCGTCGGTACGCTGACGCTGTAGCTTGGGCTCTTGGTGAAGCCGGCAAAGAACTGGGCTACATCGACCGTAGCGGTTTCTCCCGCGCCCAAAACGCTGTAGGGATGCGCCATGAACTCGAGGTAGTCCTCCAGCTGCGTCCAGCCGTCTCCTTCGGGGTCGGCGTTGTTGTTGGCCGATGCTGGGTCGCTGCCGATGATGTTCTCGAACCAGTTCGGGATGCCGTCCTGATCGGTGTCGAAGTCGGCTGCGCGGTGCTCCTCCGGGTAGTTTTCAAAGCCACCGGCATCCTCCTCGTTGTCAATTTCGCCCTTGATGCCCGACTTCGAGCCAGTATAGGTGTGCGTGCCGTTGACGGTCTCCTTGACGATGCGCTTGTGGTGGTCGTCGCGCACAGGCATGATGGCACCCGCATAGCTGTTCACAATCTTGAAGGCCTCCTTGGCCGAATGGATAGTGGCATAGGACGGGAAGAGCGGCTCGTTGACGATGTAGTCATACGAGGTCGGGATGTTGCCCATCGCGTTGTAGGTCACGCCCTTCGCATCGTAGGTGAGCGAGTGGTCCTTGTTCTCGCGGATATTGCCGCTGACGTAGGCCTGATCCTTGCCTGCAGGATTGATGGCATCCTCGAAATCCTGCGTGAAGAGGATGGTCTTCTTCGTGTCGGCGCCCATCTTATAATAGTTGTTCACAAAGTTCACGGCGTGGCAGTTGCCGTCGGTCGTGCGGCTGTTCCAGTTGTAGCAGACGTTGTTGAACAGGTCCAGACCGCCAATCGGGATGTTGTTGGCATCCATACCGCCGCCCATCGACCAGTTACGGCCTGCGCAGTTGGCCAACAGGTTGTGATGCCAAGAGCCGACCTGACCGTCAATGGTGGCCGCATAGCCGTGGTTCGTGCCGTCGTCGTAGTTCTTGTGGCCGGCGATGCCCAATGCCTCGAAGATGCCGCTGTACTGGAACGAGATGTTCTTGGCGCCACGGCCCGAAACGGTCTCGTCGGTGCCCCACGCTGCGGTGCAATGGTCAACGATGGAATGATCGGCGCCCGACATGCCCATCGCATTGCCCGTATTCAAGCCATAGACGCCCAATCCGCGCTTGAAACGCATGTGGCGGCAAATGACATCGGCCCCGACATTGATATTCGATGCCTTGATGCAGATGCCCTTGCCCGGCGCGGTCTGTCCGGCGATGGTGGCATACGGCTGGATGAAATAGGCCGTGAAATCCATGTCAATCACGCCCGAGACGTCGAAGACGATGGTGCGTGGACCCTGCATATCGACCAGACCATAGACGAGCGAGCCCGGTTCGTGCTCATTGCCGAGGTTGGTGACGTGATAGACCACGCCGCCACGTCCGCCACGGGCATATCGGCCATAACCTTCGGCCTCGGGGAAGGCCAGCTGGCGCGGCTGGAACGACCAGACGTTGCCCTTGAAGACCTTTCCATTGACATCGACCTCATCGAC
Organism: uncultured Bacteroidales bacterium; assembly: GCA_902779265.1. Taxonomy (GTDB): domain Bacteria; phylum Bacteroidota; class Bacteroidia; order Bacteroidales; family UBA3663; genus Liminaster. Next base: position 3,737 of record CACZAY010000076.1, read on the forward strand.
ACGCCAATAGTAGCGGGTCCACGAGTTCAGGCCATCGACCGTGTAGCTTGTCGCGGTGCCCTCGTAGTTGTAGGTTGTCGCTTTGGCCACAGTCTCTTCATCTTGGCCAATGACCAGCTTGTGCTTGACGGCCACCGTCGCGGGTGCCCACTGGAGCGTGTACGAACCGCCGTCGGCATCCAGGTGGTAGTTCTGATGGTCGGGCACGGGATCCATGGCGATGAGCGGCGAGCGGTCGATGAGCAGGCCGTTGAGCATCACATTGGTCGTCTGGTAGGTCTTGCCCGACTCGACGATGGTCGTGTAGGTCACCTCGACCTTCTCGCCCTCGCCGACGGTGAACTCGACGTACGAGAACGGCGCATCGGACATCTTCAGGTCGGACACGGTCGCTTTCACATTGGCAAACTCCACGTCATTCTGCACGGCCACGCCATTGACCGAGACCTGAATCCGGGGCATCTCGCCCGTCTTGGGGTCTTTCCAGACGTGGTAGGCAGCCAATGAATGCGCGCCAGCCTCCAGACCCTCGACGGTGACGCAGATGCTGGTCGGCGTGTCGGTCAGCGTGGGGGTGTTGTTGTCGCCATCGGCAATGAAGGCCACCACACCGTCGCCCATCAGGCGCGCACCGGTCTGCCCGTTCTTGCCCGCCGTACAGGTGTTCTTGTGCCACTGCGAACGGAGCACGGTCGCGTTGCCCGCAGCTGCCACGGTGACAGTCAGGCCGTTGTCCAATGTCTTTGACTCACTAGCCTTCTGCTCGACGGCCCAAGAGACATAATCCGGCTCGTTGACCTCGGCATCCGACCGGTTGGCGAAATTGAAGTCAATGCTCTGCGACCAAGCGGCATTGGCCACAAACAGAAATCCTAAACTTACGAATACTTTTCTCATGAACTATAATTTTTAAGTGTTATTTTGTCTTTCAAGCTCCGCAAAGTTACGAAGATTTTCCCATCCCCGCAACTTTTCCACGCGCGTGGGGGCACTTTGAACAATATTTTCACCTCTTTGAAATATTTTTATGGCCAATGAACCGAATTTCGCCCCCGGTTTTCCTCCTGGCCGATGCCCCACGGCCGACGGGCCTCTCCACGCCCACAGGAAAAAACAAATGGTATGACTCTCTCGAGCCGTACCATTCTCAGCAAAAAATCCCTTTGTTTTCTGAGCCGAAGACGGGACTCGAACCCGTGACCCACGCATTACGAATGCGTTGCTCTACCAACTGAGCCACTTCGGCAAACCATGCAACCTTTTCAGTGTTCTGTCAAAATTGCGGGTGCAAAGATAGAAAAAATTTTCATTCGCACCACATTTTTGGCAAAAAATTTCTCACATTTCCCACGAAAAAGCCGAATTTGCCACTCAACAGTCCACTTTTTCGACTCTCATGCGGTAAAACAGTGCTATCAGCAGCACCGTGACGACCGCACTGCACGCGATGAGCATCGGCCCAAAAGTGAAATCCCGATCCAGCGACATCAGCTCATCGGCCGACGCCATCTTATAGCTGACGAGCGCCACCAGATTGTTGATGCAGTGGGCCACGACACCCGGCCACAACGAACCCGACCACCAGACCAGATAGGCGAACAGCGTGCCCAGCAGCCAGCGCGGGATGAGCCCCATCGGCTCAAAATGAATCAGCGCAAAAATCAGGCCCACCAGCCACGCCGCCACGTGCCAGCGCACGCCGCCTCCACGCACGAAACAGTTCAGCAGCGCACCGCGGAACATCAGCTCCTCGCCCACCGCCGTCCCCAGGCACATGAGCAGGAACAGCTCCGCCCAGCCCCACACGCCGTCAAGCTGGAGGACGACGGCCAATACCCGCTGGTTCTGCAGGAAGCCCTCCTCACAATATTCACGCACGCCATCGGGCATGGGTAGGCGCGTACACGCGACCTCAACGGCATCGGACAACGGCAGCATCGCCACCGTCAGCGCCGCCGCAAGCACAAGATGCGCCGGACGAACGTGCAGCAGGCGGACATTGGCCAATGTCTCCCGCCACACCGACGAGCCATCGGCCACAACCCGACCACGTACGTAGAAGAACCACGTCCACGCCAGCGGAACGGCCGTCATCATGAACAGCGTCTGCGCCCACTGGACAAGGTGCAGATAAAGCACGGGCGAACCGCTCACACCGGTCAGATTGCCCACGAACATGATTACGGCCATGGCCAATAGCCCCAGTCCGGCCAACAGGAAGAGGCCCCAAAGTTGCAGCCAGAAATTCTTCATTTTGCGCGTTTTTGATTGTTAGAGGGTGCAAATATAGGGATTTTGTCGGAATAATTGACAAAAATGACGCACAATTGAGAAAAAAGTCGCTCAAAAATTTGGAAACTTGGATTTTTTCGCTACCTTTGCACCCGCAAACGAGAAAAGCATACAGTTTTTCAAGTCTGCAAATAGCTGAAACGCCGGACAGCAACGCTGTCGCGTTGTGGGTCTGACTAAAAGCGCCCGGGTGGCGAAATTGGTAGACGCGTACGTTTCAGGTGCGTATGGTGCATGCCTTGCGGGTTCGAGTCCCGCCTCGGGCACCAAGAACTCTAAAATCCTCTTCTGACTTTAGAGTTCTTTTTTAAAATGTCAGCATAGCTCAGTTGGTTAGAGTATCACCTTGACATGGTGGGGGTCCTTGGTTCGAATCCAAGTGTTGACACGACGGAAGTCCTGCAATCGACAAAATTGATTGCAGGACTTCGCTTTTTCAGCCGATTTCCCTTAAAAAATACTAAATTTCACGCGGCGCATCGGCCGGATTCAAAAATAAATGCTATCTTTGTGGCCAACAAATATGTCGTGCACGAGGAAACCGACCAAGGATGGATGCAGGCAACGGCATTGGCCATAAAAAAGGAAAAAGAATGCAGAAGAAAGCGATTATCGTGGGCGCAACATCGGGCATCGGACGTGCCGTGACACAGGGCCTGCTCGAACGGGGCTGGCAGGTGGGCATCGCCGGACGGCGCATCGAGGTGCTCCAGGAGATGCAGCGCAACGACCTGAACATCATCGCCACGCAGCAGATTGACGTGACGAAAGAGACTGCGGCCGATGCCCTGCGGACACTCTTCGGCAAGATGGGCGAGGTGGACCTCTACCTGCACAGCAGCGGCATCGGCTATCAGAATCCCGAACTTGACGAAGACAAGGAACTGCGCACCGTCATGACCAATGCACTAGGAATGACACAGGCGATATTGGTCGCATTCAAGTATTTCGAAAGCCATCCTGAACGGCACGGACACATTGCCGTCATCAGCAGCATCGCGGGCACGAAAGGACTGGGCGCCGCGCCGGCCTATTCGTCCACGAAACGCTACGTGAACCACTATCTGGAGTGCCTCACGCAGCTCGTCCACATCAAGGGACTGCAGCACATCAGCATCAGCGACATACGGCCTGGATTCGTCCGTACGCCACTTTTGAGCGACGGCGGCAACTATCCGCTGCAACTCGACGTGAGGAGTGTAGCCAATGAGATTGTGCGCGGCATCGAACGACGCAAGTCCATCATCACCATCGATTGGAAATACCGTATCATCGTGGCATTCTGGCGGCTCATTCCGCGCTGGATCTGGGTCCGAATGCGCATAGTTTCAAAAGGCTCATGACAAACAAAGACACACTCAAAACTCTGCGAGAGAGGCTCATCGGCCGACTAGCCGACTACATGAAGATTCCGCATTCCGCTGCCGAAAGCGCATTTCTTGACACGAATACAGCAAGGGCATTGGCCAACGAGAACGCCAACCTGCGCTATCAGACGGAGGACTACATCTTCGAATGTCTGAAAGAGGAATTGGCCAATGACGATGCCATCGACGACGGATTTGAACGTCCAGAAGAGGCGCCGGAAGGTCACTTCGTACGCAGTCACTGATTCAGAATCAAACGAGATAATCAACACATTTTCAAACGAAAAAAGTAAAAGAAATGAAATCATTTCCTGCAAAGCCGTGGCTTCTGCCACAACCCGTACTCATCATCGGCACGTACGATAAAGAAGGCCGTCCAAACGCAATGAACGCCGCCTGGGGCGGCACGTGGGACGCAAAAGAAATCGTCATTTCGCTCAGCAATCACGCCACGACCGACAACCTGGAGGCCAAGGGCGAGTTCACGGTGACATTTGCCACAACCGACACACTCGTCGCTGCAGATTACGTGGGCCTCGTATCGGCCAAGAAAGAGCCAAAGAAAATCGAAAAGACCGGCTGGACGATAGAGAAAGCAGAACACGTCGATGCTCCCGTTTTCACCGACTTTCCTATCACGCTGGAATGCCGTGTCAAAAAGACGCTTGACAAGAGTGCGACAGGCTTCTACCTCATTGGCGAAATAGTGAACATCCTGTGCGATGAGAAATTCATTGGCGCCGACGGACAACCCGATGTCGAAAAGATGCACCTCATCACCTACGATCCCGTCCACTTCGGCTACATCGAACTGGGCAAGCGTGTCGGCCAAGCGTTCGGCGACGGCAACAAACTGAAGTAACGACTGCGTTGGCCGAGACACTGGCCATAGACAACAAAAAAGAGAGGAGGACAGCCACCGAGCCGCCCTCCTTTTTTATTTGTAATTCAGCGAGTTACTCATTCTACGACATGAATTTCCACGCTGCGGATCTGCTGCCAGCCGGCGGCATCGGTCACGCGAATCATGAAATGATACGGGCCGAAAGCGGCATTGGCCGGCACCTCGATGTCGAACCGCGCACAATAACTGCGCGTGTCGGCCGGAATGGAGAAATCCTGATTATAGACCCACGCATTGGCCACATCATGCTCTTCATGTTCGTCATGATCTTCATGCTCGTCACAATCGACGGATGACGTGCTGTGCGTGTGATGGTCGAAATTATTGTGTATTTCGATATTGAATGAACCAAGTTCCGTGTCATCGGTAAAGAGATAGTTGAACGGAATCACGTCGCCACGGCGATATTCTTCACACCCCAACGGACAGGCGTCGATGCCCTGGGTTGAGATTTCGGGATAGGTCATATCCTTGTCATCATCTTCGGAACTGCAGGCCACGGCGAGGACGATGAACATTGGCCAAAAATATAATATCTTTTTCATTTTAATAATTGGTTTTAATGAGTTAAAAATCATAGGCCACCATGAGCGAAAAGTTACGTCCCGGCTCGGGTACATCATTCAGCCGATAGTAGCTCGTATGATCAAAATATCGGCGATTCAGCAGGTTGTCCGCATGAAAAGCCAGTTTTAGAGTGCTATTGGCCAATGATATTTTCTTCATGGCCGATAGTTTGACCGCGCAATAACCGTCGGTCGGTTTTTCGGGTGGCACAATCTCATCCTGCGCACCGACAATGTGGATTTTTAGGCCAATGGTGTTTTCGCCGGCCCATGCGAAGGAATATTTCGCACCGGCATCCATTGACCACGGCACAGAAAACGGCAATGTGTAGCCTTTTTTCTCACCAGAAAGCTGCTCTGAATAAAGGTATTCGGTCTGGAAATCGGCCTCCCAATGGCTTGAAAAACGATATCCAGCCTGCGCCTCAAATCCGCAGCGGAACACACGCGCCTGCCGGTACTGATACAGTTGCAGACCTTCGACATATGCCGCCGTCGGATTCAGATAGATATAGTTCGGAAAATAATTCACGAACGGATCTACCTCGACAGAAAAGCATCCTTTTGACAAAATAGCACACAAATCCAACTGATACGATTCTTCCGGATCAAGGCCAATGTTCCCCTGCTCATAACGGAAGATATGATAGTTAATGCCATTGGCCCCAATCTCCTTCGGGATCGGGACTCGGAAACTCTTGCCGACATTAGCCTTGAGAATCCAATCCTCCACAGCCCATGTCATCCCCGCGGCCCACGTCAAGCTGTAGAAATGGCGCGAGAGCGGCTCTGAACGCTGTTTATAGACGGAATCTCCTGTGGCCAATGGGGTTTTGAACCAATCGCAATAGCCGTGAATCCGCGTCCGAGCATAGTCGTACCGCACACCGGCATTCAGCACCAAATCGTCGCTCAATTCGTATCGGTCGAACAGATATGCGCCCGACGAAAACGACTCGAACTCGGGAATGATAAATCCCCATCCACCGCAGCGGTTGTGTTGGAATTCGCTATTTAAACCGATTCGGAATTCATGTTTTTGCCAATGATAACGCGCACCGGCATTGGCCGTCCACGTATCCTTGTCGAAACGACGTTCCAGCGTACCCTCCGGCCGCGGCATATAGCCGTGCGAAACCGCTTCGGAGCGTTCCTCTCGCAGGTTGTTCTGGTAAGAGAGATTGACATCGGCCGAAAAATCATCCTTATGCCAGGCCAGATGGCCGAGCACTTTCAAATGATTTACAGACTGATACGGCAGGTCAATATCGCGCGGCGAACGGTCATAATCAATGTCGGAAAGACGCACTTCAAGTCCATGCGCATTGGCAAAGAAGCCACTTTTCGCATAGTTGTCCGAAATACGCACATCGGCATGAAAATGATAGCCCGCATAGCCCAGCATTACGCCGCCATTGCGCTCCCGCCCGGCCGTATTCCGCAGCCGCCGGTCATGCAGCCGGATATAGTACGAATAATACTGGATGCTGTCGGTCGGCACCTTATAGTCGGCGTAGTCAATATGTGTATAATTGACGCGATAAAAGAAACGATTATGTCGTCCTCCTATCTTGGCCGATGTTCCCCACTGGTCATTGTTTGTACGGCCGAAGAGATGTACCGAGCCTTCGATATTTCGCATCGGGACATGGTTCGTGAAGAGGTTGAGCACACCGCCGATGGCGTCACTTCCATAGAGCAGGGCCGCCGGACCCTTGACTATTTCCGCCCGGTCAATTGCGTATTGATCGATCTCTAGCCCATGGTCACTGCCCCACTGCTGGCCCTCATGTTTCACGCCATCTTCCGTCACGGAAATGCGGTTGAAGCCCAAGCCTCGGATGACGGGTTTCGATTGGCCGGAACCAATGCTCATTGCCTTCACGCCAGGAATTTCCTCGAGCGTCTGCATCAGGCTGCCTGCAAAATTCTCCTCGACAAATTCACGGTTGACGTGTACCGCCGCCTGGGATTGACGCATCTCCTGCTCACGGCGCACCTGTCCCGTCACGGCAACATTTTCGAGTGTTATCGTACTATCGGCCAACGAAACCGCACAAAGCGACACCGCCAATAATGACAAAATCATAGGTTGTCGGATTACACACCATCACACACCGCCGACGGCATTGATTCAAGACTTCTTTTGTGAGGTCTTGGCCAATGACATTGCGCGGCATCAGACGATGCTGTTTAACAAATAATAAAAAAGGATGAAATTATGCCACAAGCGACACAAAGGGAGGCGCCCGCAGGCCGACGATGCCGCAGATTTCAGCACTAAAACCGTTGCGAATCCGCGACAAAAGTGTTTGACTTACATCATGGTTTACAAGAATGACGGCCGCGACAGCAACCGCCAGGAATGGCAACGTCAGAAACTGACACAGCACGCAATCGTGCATCGACTCTCCCGTCCGACCCAAATGGCCGCCACAAGCATGATGGTCGCACGCCACGCTGTCACCATCGCCCGCATCGAACGTATGGACGTGTGTGGACGCAAGGAAAAGCATCGGCAGGAAGACCGACAGCAGAATCCATGACGCGAACCTTCTTTTGTTGCTAACCATTTTTCAGGAAAATCGTTGGCCACGAAGATAGACATATTTTAAAGATTCTTGGCCAATGAAAGACGAAAAACAAACGGCACCGGCCACAATCTCGCACAATTTCCACACTATTGGCACGCGCATTTTTCAATAAAAAGCCACTTATTCTTGGCCAATGAGACAAATTTCGTCATCCGATGCATCTTTTTGAACGGAATGTACCGAAATTCGACAAAATTGCGTATTTTTGCAACGGTTTTCACCTAACCCAATAACTTTCAACACTATGAAAAAGAAATCACTCATTATTTCAACGCTCATGCTGCTGAGCATTTCGATGGTCGGTGCACAGACCGTCAACCTTCCCGCGCCCAACAAGGCCAAGAAGACCGCAACCGT
>CACZAY010000077.1 GCA_902779265.1 uncultured Bacteroidales bacterium
GACCTGCCTTTTGAATTCAGCCTGGTCGATAAGGATGGCCGCACGGCCTATCAGTCGCCCGGTTATAAGGCCGATGTCGCAGAACGCGAGGGCAGTTTCATGCAGATCCTGTTCGAGGGCCATGGTCCCGATGTCCCGCACCTGCAGATGCGCTACAACTACATCGAGGTCTATTTCCCCAGTTCCCAGCGTTTCCTGCTCCGGTCGGGCTTGAACTTCATGGTGCCCTCATTCTTCTTCACTGCCCTGGTGCTCTTCATGTTCATTTTCGTGATTGTGGCCGTCTTCCGTAGCAAGAAGCTGAGCGAGATGAAGAACGATTTCGTGAACAACATGACGCATGAGTTCAAGACGCCGATTTCAAGTATATCATTGGCCGCCCAGATGCTCAATGACCCGTCGGTCAACAAGTCGCCCGACATGGTGAAACGCCTGACAGGTGTCATTGACGACGAGACGAAGCGCCTGCGTTTCCAGGTCGAGAAGGTGTTGCAGATGTCAATGTTCGACCGCCAGCGCACCAACTTGAAACAGAAGGAGCTGAGCGTCAATGCCCTGGTCGATGGCGTGGTCAATACCTTCACCATCAAAGTCGAGAAGGCGGGCGGTACCATCGAGGCCGAGCTGAATGCCGAAGACGACATCTGTTTCGTCGATGAGATGCACTTCACCAATGTGATTTTCAACCTGTTGGACAATGCCTATAAATACGCACGCGAGGATGTGCCGCTCCATCTCAAGGTGACTACGGCCAATCCCGACGACAAGCATCTGGAAATCCGTGTGCAGGACAACGGCATCGGCATCGAAAAGGAAAACCTGAAACGGATTTTTGAGAAATTCTACCGCGTCCCGACGGGTAACCTGCACAATGTCAAGGGTTTCGGTCTTGGTCTTGCCTATGTCTGGAAGATTGTCACCGACCACGGTGGCCACATCAAGGCGGAGTCTGTCTTCGGTCGCGGCACGACGTTCATCATCAACATCCCGCTCATCGGGTGAAAGATGACCCCAGCCCTCCCGGGGGAGTTAGGAAACAAGAAGTAAGAAATAAGAGTTGACTGCTGGAGCAAATATCTTTTTTTACCTTTGCCCCCTCGCTGAACGATTATCAATTGTTCTGTTCGCTGCGAGGACCTTTTCACTCCACTTAAGAGCCCTTAAATAAACTTTCACTCCCATTCGATACATTTAATAATAACAGAATAAAACAAGAATTTATGGCACTAACCAACAAAGAATTGAAGCTTCGCATCCTCCTTTGCGAAGATGACGAGAACCTCGGAATGCTCCTGCGCGAATACGTTCAGGCCAAGGGTTTTAACTGCGACCTCTACGGCGACGGCGATGCCGGTTTCAAGGCGTTCCTGAAGGGGCGTTACGATTTCTGCATCCTCGACGTCATGATGCCCAAGAAGGACGGTTTCACGATGGCCGCCGAAATTCGCGCCATCAACCAGGACATCCCGATCATCTTCCTCACTGCCAAGAGCCTCAAGGAGGACGTGCTGGAGGGCTTCAAGATCGGCGGTGACGACTACATCACCAAGCCATTCTCGATGGAGGAGCTCCTGTCGCGCATTGAGGCCATCCTGCGCCGCGTCAAGGGCAACAAGGGCAAGGACATTGTCGCCTACCGCTTCGGCAGCTTCTATTTCGACGTGACCAAACAGCAGCTCTCCAACGGCAGCAACGTCACCAAACTCACGACGAAGGAGAGTGACCTGCTCAGTCTCCTCTGTTCGCACGCCAATGACATCCTGGAACGCAACTATGCGCTGAAGACCATCTGGGCCGATGACAACTATTTCAACGCCCGCTCGATGGACGTCTATATCACCAAGTTGCGCAAGCACCTGAAGGATGACCCCTCGCTCGAGATCATCAACATCCACGGCCGCGGCTACAAGCTCGTCTGCTCGAAGATCGAAGTGGAGACCAAGTGAGCGTAACGATGGGGTGCGGGCAAAAAGAATCCCACCCGGAACAGGGTGGGAATCAAGGGCCGCTTACCGGCGCAACGCAATGTTGTAGTTGTGATAGGCCGCATCGCCCGTAATATCCTTCACAATCTCCAGGAAGGGCGGCAGTTTCATGTTTTCATGTTGGCCAATGCCCTTCGTCTCCAGGATGACCAGGCCCTCCAGATCGCCCTCGTAGCAGTCCAATTCAAAGAATTGGCCCTGATAGATGAAGCTGCGGCGGCGTTTCACGATAGGACGGCGGTACGGGTCGGCCTGCTGAAGCATCGATTCGTAGAGTGCATTCGGGACAAGCCGTTCGGTCACCAGTTCCTCGGTCGGAGAGAGGCGCTTGCGCGACGTGTGGATATTGGTCACATAACCGTTGGTCGTGCGGCGGCGCAGGCGGATTTCGCATCCCGGTTCGCCCGTCAGATAGGTCTGCTGGATCTCGCTCTCGGTACATTCGGGCAGCTCGCCGGTCACCTTGACGAGGTATTTGCGTTCCTCCTCGATGGCCAATGGCAATTCCAGCACCGTCGCAATCTCACGCAGGACGCGGTTCATTTTCCGCTCGAAATCCTCGTCGTTGTTGATGACACGCAGGTGCGGATGGCCCGTCCAGGCCTGGATTACCTTCTTGTCGAGTTCACGGGCCAGACGCAGGCCGGCCTCATCGGCCTTCTCGTAGCGCTGGGCATTGTTGGCCGTCGTGTAGAACTGTTCAGCACCATCGGCCGCACTCACCAGATGCAGCACCGCGTCATACCGGCTGCCCGTCCGCAGCTCCTCGGTCGAAGTGCCGCAGGCGTGGGTCAGTTCATCCCACATTTCGGGCGAGATATAGGCCGAGATGTCCATCGCTCCACGGTCGCACACGACGACACACGGCTCCTTGCAGGTCTGCGCCATGCGCATCACCTTGTCTTCCAGTTCCAGCTGCGTCTCCAGGATAACCTTCTCGCCCTCGTAATAGAAGTCGTGGTTGTCCGTCAGGTAGTTCCAGCCCGCCTGCGTAATCATAGTGGGCACCTCGGGCACCATGAAGACCTTGTAGCCCAAGGCCGAAAAATGCGAGTTGATGCGCACCAGCGCCGTTGTCTTGCCGGCACATGGGCCACCCGTCAGAACGATTCGTTTGATGTCACTCATATTATATAAATCTGATATGTGTCAAAAAAAAATATTGCTTCACAGCTGTTGCGCGCCCTGTTCGGCTGCCATTCTTGAGTGGATGTCGGCCAATGGCGTCCAGCCCGTGATCTACTATTGCAACCCGAACATCTTTCCGGCCGATGAGTATCGCATCCGCCGCGATGAGATAACGCGCTACGCCGGGAAATTGGCCATAGAAATCATCGAAGACGAATACGACCACGAGGCGTGGCTGCGCGAGGTGAAGGGGCTGGAAAATGAGCCCGAGCGTGGCGGCCGATGCCTCAAGTGCTTCAAGATGCGCCTCCTGCGCGCGGCATACAAGGCGGCCGAGCTGGGCCTCGATGAATTCACAACGACATTGGCCTCAAGCCGCTGGAAGAACCTCAACCAGATCAACGAGGCGGGCCATTGGGCAGCCGCACAAGTCAACGCCAGCGGGCGGTTCCCCACGCAGGTCCACTTCAACGACCGCAACTGGCGCAAGGGCGGATTGCAGGTGCGTCGGGGCGAACTGCTGAAGGAAAACGGGTTCTACAACCAGCTGTATTGCGGTTGCGAATTCAGCTTAAGAGATTGAAATATTGTTGATTAGCCCAAGACTTTGGCCTTCTCGTAGTCAGACAGGCACTTGGTCAAGGCCTCCATGTCGGCCGAATGCAGGATGGCCTGGGAGATGCCGCGATACTGGAAGGCGTAGAGGAAATCGAGCGAAATGTGATGCTCGGCCAGTTCCTTCAACACAAGGCTCATCGAGCCGGGTTCGTTCGGGACATTCATCGAATAGACGGGGGTCAGTTCAAGGCCGATGTTCTCCTGCTTCAAGGCCTCGGCCGCAAGTTTTACGTTATCGACAATCAGTCGCAGGACGCCATATTCGGGTTCGTCGTTGATGCTGTAGGAAAGTATGTTGATTCCCCTATCGGCCAATGTCTGGAAAACCTGCCACGACGCACCGTAGCGATCCTCAATGTGGATGGTAAGTTGATTGATAATCATGAGACAATTTGTTAAATCGCCGCAAAGATATAGGTTTTTCGGCGAGAAAGCAAAATTTTTGATATTTTTTTCACAATTTTAAAACTTAATGAGATGAAAAAGTTTTGTTTGTTGCTCCTGTGTGGAGCGTTTGCAGTGACCGGATTTGCCCAACAGAAACCCTCTTCAGAGGCATTGCAGTGGTACAAACAGGCCAGATGGCGTCAGGGCTGGACGGTAAAGCCCTATCAGGAGATGGATGTGGAGACCTTCTACCAGCAGTATCAGAAGAACCCAGCCATGTACGACAGTATCTTCCAGTGGCTCATCACCATCGACCCGATCAAGATGGAGCCGGCCAAGGATGTCAAGGTCTGGAGTCATGCCCGTGCGCATTGTCAGGACTTGGAGCTGCGTACACCCGAGAACACCCAGTGGGAACAGCATCACAAGGCCATTGACCTTCAGTGGATTGCACGCGGTTCAGAGCGATTGGCCGTAACCCGAGACACCACTATTCTGGATGCAAAGAATGCCTACAGTGAAAAGAAGGATGTGCAGAACTTCCGCTTCAAGCAGGCCCCCAGGCCGGATCAGTACATCCTGCTCGACAGTGATCCGAAGCTGTTCTACCTCTTCTTCCCGAGTGATATCCACGAGTGCTGTGGTATTGCGCGTAAGGCCGAAACTGTACGCAAAATTGTCGTGAAAATCGATTATTTTGAGTAAAAAAAGCGGCTTGAAGACAATTTGAGGGCGATTTTAAATATTTTTGTACCAAAATTTGCATCATTTAACGAAAATGTTTAACTTCGCCCTCGCAAATTGAAAACCATTGGAAACAAAAATATGTAAAATCTTATAGAAATGAAAAAAATCATTGCTTTTAGCGCGATGTGCGCATCCCTCGTTGCAATGTCAAGTTGCGGCGGTGAGGCCAAGAATGAAGTCGCAGAGCCCGTAGAAGAGGCTGCAGCATGGTCGGACATCAATGCCTTCGATACAGGTGGCGATCCAACCGGTTCGGAGGTCACCAATTTCGGCCAGGACGGCAAGATTGTATCGGTTGACAGATTCACCGTCGATAAGGCCACCAAGCAGAAGGTTCAGACCGACCACATTATTTATAAGGACGGCAAGCCTTCGTTCGGCAAGGCATTCCGCCAGGACGGCACCGTCGAGGGTCACGACATCTACACCTACAATGAGGCTGGAGCATTGGTCGAAGAGGTCATCGAGACCTATAGCGAGGGCTTGAAGCGTATCGCACCATCCATGCGCTATGTATATACCTACAATGAGGCCGGCGACGTGACGAGCGTCAAGGAGCAGAAATCCACACCGAAGGGCTGGAGCACCAGCTATGAGTGGACCTACAATTACGATGCCCAGGGCCGTCTTTCAGGTCGTGCCGACTACACCGGCGACGGCAAGGAGCGTAAGCAGAGCTGCCAGTACGGCTGGTCATACGAGGAGGGTAGCAACAAGATCAAGCAGTTGGACTATTTCTTCTTCGACCTCAAGCAGGGCAAGCTGCGTCATGACAGCAAGACCCATTATACCTACGATGAAAATGGTCGCATCAAGACTGCTACCGTCATCCGCCACAAGGCAAACAAGAAGCGTGACGACATCAAGTCGAAGCTCTACACCTACAAGTACAACGATGCCGGCCAGATTACCCTCATCTTCGAGCAGAAGTGGAACAATGGCGCATCGGAGTGGTATGAGCTGAGCAACGTAACCCGTGAATACGACGCCGCAGGCCAGCTGACCAAGCAGGTGACCGTCAAGAACACCAACAAGGGTACCCGATTCTACAACGAGGTTCATACCCAAGGTGCTCCAGCCGAACACCCGAATGTCGCTCCAGCCGCTCCCGTTTATAACGTGAAGCCGGAACTCAATCTGGAGGACAAGCATCTGACCAGCGCCGATGAAGAATAATATCTAATATCGCACAAGAAGAACATTTTCCCCTCGCACTCTCTGATACCTTGGGTGCGAGGGGGTCTTTTTTTGTGTTTCATTGGCCGATGTCATAAAAACAATGAACGGCATCTCTCCAAATCGAGGAGGAATGCCGTTTCCGTTTCTGTTTTTGGCCGATGCCCTTATCCCGCCAGCCATTCGAGCACGAACACCACGATGCAGCACAAGGTAGCGACCGAAAAGAGGTTCCAGCCGCGCCAGGCCGCCGCAATGCCGAGCAGGAGGGCCGCAAGCCCCGCCAAAGGCGTCCGTGTGGCGAGCAGAATCGAGGGAAACGTCATGACGGCCAATGTCACATAGGGCACATAATAGAGGAAACTGCGCACGAAACGGTTGCGGATGCGCCCACGGATGAGGAGCATCGGCAGGACACGTACGAGATTGGCCGTAAGTGCGGTAAGTCCCAGACAGATAGCGAGTTCAGAGGTCATCATCGGCTTCGTTTTCGGGTTCAACAGGTTTGAGGATTGCGGCCAATGTCGCGATAATGACCGTCAGGACGATGGTACGCACACCGCTGCTCCATTGGCTCACCCACGGCGTAATCGTGCAGAGCCCGCTCAAGGCGAAGCTGACGGCCACGGTGACGGCCACGACGCGGTTCTCGCGCGACGGCGGAATGATGATGGCGATGAACATGCCGTAGAGTGCCACGCTGAGCGCGGAAATGACATTGGCCGGCAAAATGTCTCCAGCCAGGATGCCGCTGGCCGTTCCCGCCGCCCACATCGTCCCGGCCAGGACCGTTGCGCCGATGGGATAGGAGGCGGGCAGGCGGTGCGGATAGGCAATCGAGATGCCGAAGACCTCATCGGTCATGCAGCAGCCCGCCAGAATGCGTTTCCAGAGCGGCGTGCGGCGCTCGAACTTCTGCGTCAGGGCCGTGCTCATCAGGAGGTAGCGCAGGTTGGTGACGATGCCCATGCCGATGACCTCAAGGCTGGTGGCATGGGCCGCAATCAGCATATAGGCGCCGAACTCGCCGGCCGAGGCGCGTGTGAGCAGGCTGCTCGTGAAGCCCAGCAGGGCGGGAATCCCGACATTGGCCGCAATGATGCCCAATGAAAAGGCGACGGCGTAGTAGCCCATGCCGATGGGCACCGCATCGCGCATCCCCTGCACGAAGGGCGAACCCTTGTGTAGCCTGTTCCGCAGTCCGTCTGTGAGTCTCTCTTGTTTCATTTGATTTTCGTTGGCCAATGCCGTTTTCAGCCCGCAAATTTAGCGAATTATTTGCAATGCGGCAACTTTTCGCCATCTTTAGCCGATGAAACCCGCCGCAAACGTGCAAAAAAGGGGGAAATATTTGGATATGCGGCGAAAAGAACCGATATTTGCAGCTGCAATTACTCTCAAGAACATCATGCAACAAGGAAAAATAACAACCATCGTCTGGGACTTGGACGGCACGTTGCTGGACACGTTACAGGACTTGGCCAATGCCGTCAACCACGCGTTGGAATGCTACGGGATGCCGCTCCTGACCCTTGACGAGGTGCGTCAGTACGTGGGCAACGGCGTGCGTCGGCTGGTCGTCCTCTCGGTGCCCGACGGTGACCGCAATCCGCAGTTCGAGGCTGTCTTTGCCGAGTTCAAGGCCTATTACGTGCAGCACTGTAAGGACAACACGTGCCTCTATGCCGGTGTGGCCGAGACATTGGCCGAACTCAAACGACTCGGTTACCGTATGGCCGTGGTGAGCAACAAGCTCCAGAGCGGTGTGGACGAACTCTACGAGCAATATTTCCGCGATACGATCGAGGTCGCCATCGGTGAGCGGCCGGAGGTGGCGCGCAAGCCTGCGCCCGATATGGTCTATGCCGCACTTGGGGCATTGGCCGTAAACAGGGACGAGGCGGTCTATGTGGGCGATTCGGACGTCGATCTGGCCACGGCGCGCAACTCGGGCCTGCCGTGCATCTCGGTGCTCTGGGGTTTCCGTGACCGGGAATTCCTGTTGGCCAATGGCGCTACGACATTCGCCGAGGAGCCGCGCCAGATCATCGACATCGTCGGGCATCTCGCGGGGCGATGAAGGGGCATCGGCCATAAAAATGATAATGAACTAATCTTAAACTTATATAATAATGAAGAAGACAATGAAGTTTTTCGCACTCCCGACCGCAGGCCTGACTCTCGCGCTGGGCACTGTGGCGTGCTCGGCCGAGACCTACACCGATGTCCAGTTCGACAGCACGTTGCGTTACTCACAGCTGCTGATTGACAGCCGCATCAACGACTTTTATGCCAACACGAAGAAGATGGGCTTCACGACCTATGACGTCGACGGAAACGTGTTGAAGAAGAATGCCGGCGGTTCGAATCTGAAGTTCGACTATGTACCGGGACTTGTGGCCAAGGCCGTCATCGAAGGTGCAGAATATTATCAGGACTCGGCATTCGCACGGCCCTGGTTCTATATGGTCGAAAACTATGCCAACTCGTTTGTCGGCTCGGTCCCCACGACGGGCGGCAGTCTTGACAATCTGAATGCGACGAAGATGTACTGCACGCTCTACGACCTCACGGACGAGGGTGGCGCTTTTGCCTCGATAGCCGATGCCTCGACCCACGCCAACGCCCAGAAGGCAATGCAGAGCGCCATCAAGGGCCTGCGCGATGCCAATAACAACTATGTCATCACGTTGCCCATGAGCCGGATTGCGGCCGGCGGCTGGTGGCACAAGAGCAGCTATCCGAACCAGATGTGGTGTGACGGCCAATACATGGGCCCCGCACTCCTGGCACAGCTGCAAGGCTACGGCTACCACCTGGGTGACGACGACTGGCGCATCATCACGCGGCAGTTTGACATCACGTGGCATTACCTGTGGGACGAAGAGAAGCAGCTGCTGTGGCACGCATTCTCGGCCGACCCGACCAGCGCGTTCTCGTCCTGCTGGGCCAATCCTGAGACGTGCCGTTCGGCCGAATACTGGGGGCGTGCTGCGGGGTGGTATTTCCTCGCATTGGTCGATATCCTCGAACTCATTCCGACCGACATCGTCATGGAGCCCACGCAACCCAGCCTCGGCGACTACAGCGTCGATTGCCGCACCCGCCTCAAGCAGTATCTGGAGAAGGTGGCCGATGGGCTTAAGGCGCGTCAGGATGCGTCGAGTGGCTGCTGGTACCAGCTCCTGCAATATGACAGCACGTTTGTGGCCGACAGCTACGCCGGCAAGTCCTACAGCCCGAAGCGCAACTATCTCGAAAGCTCGGCCACGGCCATTTTCATCGCCTCCTATCTGAAGGCCATCCGTCTGGGCTTCCTTTCGGCCGATGACTATCTTGAGACCGCCTTAAAGGGCTACGAGGGTTTCGTCAACCAGTTCGTCAAGATGAAGAGCGACGGCACCTACACGCTCGTGAACAGCTGCGCCTCGGCCGGATTGGGTGGCAGTGCCAACCGTGACGGCTCGGCCGCCTATTACCTGCTGGGCAGCGACGTGACGCGTGTCACGAACTACACCGAGGGTAAGGTCCTGGGCGCTTTTATCCTTGCCGCCGTCGAATATGAGCGCCTGCGTGACGCGAACGAGGCATTGGCCGACGAAAAAATTGAGGACACGACGAACGCCATTGGCCAAGAAAAGACAACTCGTCCGACCAAGGCCCGTTACTACACTTTGGGGGGCATTCCGGTCGAAAAATCGGCCATTTCAGGAGGGCTCCATGTCGTTCGTCGATAAAAACGTGTCGTTCGTCGATTTTTTTTGGCCAATGGCGCAAAATTCCTTAACTTTGCAGCGTCGTTTTTAAGACAGTTAATTGATTAGGGATATAAAAAGGATACACTTGCGAAAGTGCATCCTTTTTTGTTACTTTTTTCTCCCGAATTCTTGTGTCATTTGAAAAAAATGTCTATCTTTGCGTCGATTTTAGCCTATTGACTGATTTCAGTATTACTTATATTTAAACCACTTAACACAAACCCCTATGAAAAGATTGACATTTTGGGCAATCACGACAGCTGCGATGTTGGCCAGTTGCAACAACCATGACAAGTCGGAGCAGGAAATTCTGCCCAACAGCCGCAAGGCCATCACCTTTCAGGTTTCCGAACAGCCTTTGACACACTATAAGGCTGAGTCCGCGACTATTGATAGCCTGACCTCTGCAGGCAGCGGTTTTACTGTGACTGCTGTGGCTGGCGAGGAGAAAATCATCGATTATGCGACATTCTTTGCCAATGAATCTGGTGAGTGCGAGGCAGGTGACGGATGTGTTTACTATTGGCCCGACGACAGTGAAGTCTCGTTCTATGCTTACTATTCTGGAGAGAATTATACTGTCCAGCCATGTACGCTGGATGTGAACAATGGTAAATTGTATATCAATCCCGATGGCGAGACCGACATTATGGCCGCTCATTATGTGGGTGATGCGCAAACGAATGACGGCAATGTCTTCTTTGATTTCAGGCATTTGCTTTCGCAGGTCGCGATACAGGTGTCGTGCGATTTGTCGGGTTTTCCGTCTGGTGCCGAATTTGTGCTCAATAATCTTTCAATCGAGGCACCCGCGTCGTCGGACTACGATTTCAACACTGGGCAGGTCGTGGCCAGTGGGGTTCGGGAATATACATTTGTCAAGAATACCATTTCTGTTTATGACTTTCCTGAGTACATCGGTACAGCAATGATTCCAGCATCGAACCCGATTGTTGAAGATGGTATAATCAGGAAGCAGTCTGAGTGTACGGTCAAAATCGAAGGTGTCTTTATTGGCGGTTCATTCAGCAAACCTTACGAGAATTCGTTCAACTTTAGTCTGGCCGCAGGTTACAAGAGCACAATCCACATTGTATTTTCGTGGAGTAATGTGATTGCAACCAGTTCTTTTGTTACAGTGGAAGAATGGCAGGAAGATGATGGGGAATATGGTTTATAAGGACATTCCTGATTAATGCAACAGGAGGCAAACGCGTGATGCCGTGTTTGCCTCCTGTCTTTTTTTGTGGCATTGGCCAATGCCTTACAGCTCCAGGTCGCCGTCGTGAATCTCGTGCCACGGCAGACCCTGTGCGTTGAGCTGCTCCATGAATGGATCTGGGTCGAACTCCTCGACGTTGTGAACGCCGGCCTTGTTCCACTTGCCTGTGACGAACATCATCGCGCCAATCATGGCCGGAACGCCCGTCGTGTAGCTTACGCCCTGCATACCGGTCTCGAGGTAGGCATCGCGGTGTGAGCAGTTGTTATAGACATAGTAGGTGTGTTCTTTGCCGTCGTTGCCGATGCCACGGATGCGGCAGCCGATAGAGGTCTGACCCTCGTAGTTTTCGCCGAGGTCTTTCGGGTTGGGCAACACGGCCTTGAGAAACTGCAACGGTACAATCTTGACGACGGTCTCGCCTGTGCCGTCGGCCTTCGGAGCCTTGTATTCGATTTCGTCGATGCGAGCCATGCCGATGTTCTGAATCACGTCGAGGTAGTTCAGATACTGTTGGCCGAAGGTCATCCAGAAACGGGCGCGCTTGATGGTCGGATAGTTGATGACCAGCGACTCGATCTCCTCGTGGTGCAGCAGGTAGCTCTCTTTGGGGCCGATGCCGGGATAGGTGAGAGGCTGGTGAATCTCCATCGGCTCGGTCTCGATGTACTTGCCGTTCTCGTAGTAGAGACCCTTCT
>CACZAY010000078.1 GCA_902779265.1 uncultured Bacteroidales bacterium
GCAGGTACAGATAGACGCGGAACCAGAACATCACGTCGTAACACATATCCTTCACCATCTCAGTCGGCAGGTGGTTGGACTTGACATAGACGGCATAGCCCGCGATGATGGCAACGAGGGCAACGACCATGACAACCAGCATCAGCAGTTCAATCAGGATGGCCTTAACCTGAACATTGGACTTGAAGAACATACAGATGACGCCATGCAATGCAACATTGGCAAACGTGGCAAAGAAGTTCGCCATAAGACCTAATTTCAAAATAGCAGTCATTTCATGCATTAACCGAGGTGAATGTTCTTGCATTTCCTTCCATCCCGGGACGGTATCCATCTCTCTGAGCACCGCACTGGGCGAATAGAAGCCTAATATGCTCCTGCCCCACTCCAGTTCGGGAGCCAAAAGGTAGCCGATGCCCAGCGTGACATAGAACGAGATGAAGAACATCACGCCGACGGACAGGAACGCAATCACGTAGTCGAGCGCCATGACCGTAAACTTCTCAAGCGTAGAGCCAGGAATGGCCAAATAGTTGGTCGCCGTGCGCGGATAGCAGAACTTCTCGGTCAGGAGCATCGTCACCACAATCCAGATGCACGTCTGGGCGAAGGAGAAAAAGCTGTTGCACGAGTCGCCCAAGAGTTTGGGAAGATCGGCATTGGCCTCAGACTTCACGTCAGTCAACTCGGCGTTGAAAACCAGCAGCGCGAACACCATGAGCATATAGAGCGCCATCATGATTATGGCCGACATCTGGAACTTGCGCTTGTTCAACGTCCAATCGTAACGCAACAGGGCGCAGATTCTTTCGAAACTAAAGTTTTCCATATCTTTTCGGTTGTAAGGTTAATGGTTCAAGTTACGGTTGGAGACCAGCTGACAGAAAACCTGCTTGATATCCTCCGTGCCATATTTTTGGCCGATGGCTTCCAGACTGTCCGAGAGCAGGATGCTGTTATTCTCCATGATGGTCACGTAGTCCATCAGGCCCACAAGGTCGTCCACCTGATGCGTCGAGATGACGATGGTGCGCTCTTCGTCAATCATGCCTGCCACAAGCTTGCGGAAGATGCTCTTCGACGGGATGTCCATACCGTTGGTCGGCTCGTCCATGAAGATGTAGGGCGTGTTGCAGGCCAATGAGAGCGACACGAGGGCCTTCTTCTGCTGCCCCAACGACATCTCGGTCAGCTTCACATCCTGCGGGACTTGGAACTCGGCCAATGCCATTTTCAGCATCTCGTCCGAAAACGTCGGGTAGAGCGGCCGCGTAATCTTGGCATAGTCGCGGATATCGATGTCATAGAGCGCCTCATTTTCGGGCACGAGGCGGACGCTCTGCTGGAAGTCCACCTCCCGACGGCGTGGATCACGGTCGCCCACAAGATACTCGCCCTCGCCCAACAGGGCACCGCTCAGGAGCTTCAACAAGGTCGATTTGCCAATGCCGTTCCGCCCCAAAAGGCCGTACACATGGCCAGCCGGCATGTCAAGACTGATTCTGTCCAATACCGTATGCCCCTTGACGTAGGCGTAGGTCAGGTTGTTTGTCTTAATCATAGTGTTTGTTAAAAGTAAGTTTATATTGAGTTATTTTTCAGGGATTCTCACTTGAACTTCACCGCCGTACCGAAAGCGATGACCTCTGCGGCATTCTGCATTACGGCCGATGAACTGAAGCGGACACCTACAATGGCATCGGCACCCAGCGACTCCGCCTCGGCAATCATGCGCCGCGTAGCGATATCCCGCGCCTCGGCCAACATTTCTGTGTACGACCTGATTTCGCCGCCCACAATCGTTTTGAGCCCGGCCATAAAGTCGCGGCCAATGTGCTTCGACTGAACGATGGTTCCCTTCACAAGTCCGAGAACCTCGAATTCCTTTCCTGGAATGTTTTCAATGCTAATCAGTTTCATAGTCTTTATATTTATATATGTGTGTGTCTGGTTTGCCGAAAGAACTGTTGTTGATTGCCCTATCGTCTTGGTGTATTAGTTACTTAATACACTGCAAAAGTAGAGCATTTCGAGAATATGACCAAACTTTTCGATGAAAAAAGTGGATTTTTGCCGAAATTTTAACACACATTAACAAATTGAGTAACATAATGTCATTGGCCAATGACATTATGGACCGACAAAATACGGGAAGCAGCACCATTGGCCACAATCCAGACAAACAAAAAAACACCTCGAACCAATTGTTGATTCGAGGTGACTATATTTTCGGCCGATGGACATTGGCCAATGAACTTATTCCGCACGCAAGACGTTCAGGACGTTGCCGCCACGCAACTTGATGTGGGTCTTGCTCAGATCATGACCACCGAAGAGGTTGTCGATGTTGATAGTATAGTTCAGACCGTAGTCATCGTTATCTGTGCCAACGGAGATGCTGACCTTGTCGGAGTTGATGGTTCCGTAACGGCCTGCGGCATAGATGCGTTCTGCACTTCCACTCAAGACCTGCGTGTCGGTGCTGCCTACAGGGCCATAGATACCGCCGGCATAAACACGGTCAAGCTTCGGAGCATTCTTGGAGTTGACAATGAGGTTTGCTCGGCCGACAACCGTCGCATCGCGCTCGAAACCGCCCGCGCAGAAGAAGACGTCATCCTCCATATTGATTCGCTCGTCGAAACGGAACTCGTCATCAACCGGATTGGCCTCCATACGCAGATAGGTATTACCACGCACGACGCTCGTCTTCATACCACCGGCTGCGATGCCGTAGAAGCGACGATGAACCGACGTATAGCGCGCCGGACGCGTACAGTAGGCGAACCGACCACCCGTTACGGTGATACGTACATCGCCAGCGACCTTCGGATAGATGGACTTGGCATACTCGACATCGAGGTTACCGTTACCGCCGCCGAAGACAGCGCCCTCCAGTGTACCACCGGAAATATTGACGGTCACGTTGCCGGCAGCATCGGGATTGGCCTCATTGCCCGTACGATAGATGTGGGCGTAGTTGCCACCACCGAAGACGTAGTCGTGGGCAACGGCTGTGCCACCGATATTGACCTGCGTATTGCCATAGATGGAACCCAACAGAGCCACGGCATTCGTGTGGTCATCCTCGGAGATACGACGATAGTATGGACCCTCGCCGCCGCCATAGATGACACCTCTCACTTCGCCGCCATTCAAGGTGACAAAGGCGTTGCCGTACATGACAGCCATACCGATGAAGAACATCTTGTCGGTCTGTACGCCCTTGACCAATGGATAGTTGCTGTGATCACTATTGTCAAAATAGGCAAGGTTACTACGACATCCGCCGAAGATGTAACCATCGACCACGCCACCCGTCATATTGACGCGCGTATTGGCGAAAATACAACCCGACTGGGCACCAGCCTGATGCGTCGGCAACAAGGAACTGTAGGAAACACTGCCGCCATAGAGCGATCCCATCAGATGGGCCGTTCCGCCGATGTTGATATTCAGCTCGGTCTTGCTCAGGTCAAGCGTCTCGCCGCCGCCCAATTGGACAACCGGCATCTTGCCGACGGCCTCCTGATAGGTACCGAAGACGACCTTGCCATCCTTTACGTACGGAACGTGCGGGTCTTCGGTGTGATGTTTGCCATCATAGTCGAAACCGGTCACACAGGCAGCACCACCGCCATAGACGGTATTGGTAACCGTACCACCGATGAGATTCAGATAGGACTTGCCGTAGAAATAGGTGACGCAAGAATCGTGTTCCGTCTCGGTCGCATAAAGGATATGACCATATCGGCCAAGGTTTGTTCCGTAGATTTCAGTCACACGGCCATCCTTGACGGTGACATTGGTGCGGCCGAAGAAACTGTCGGCAGGACGGCCCGGTACGAGACGGCCGAAAGCGACATTTCCGCCCACGATACGGCCAATCTTACTGTTGCCTTTCACCTCAATCTGCGTATCGGCGAAGATTGTACCATCGGCCTGACCACCAATCACAAGTGCCACATCGTACTGCGTGTGGAACGGATTGTAGTGGTTCGACGCATCACAGATGACACGCGTACGTACCGGATGCTGTGGCGTGCCGGAGATGTTACCCGTGCGCTCCATCTGGAGTGTATAACCATCGCCCGCGATGATACGGCCGTAGGTTCCGGAGTGTACGGTCAGGACATTCTCCTTATGGACGTAGTCGGGATCATTGTTGTTCAGGACACCGCCGTAGAGCGTAATGGCCGGGGCAAGGACGCCCTCCTCAAGGCCCAGCGTGTAGTCCATAATCTTGTAACCGCTGATGAAGATGCCGTAGCCCATCGTCAGGTTGTGACCCCACGCGAAGACCTTGGTCTGGTTCGGGATGTCGCTCACCTCGAATGAAGAGCCGCTCAGGTTGATTTCGTCAAATCGCGTGTCGGCATCAAAACGGATGCTCAGACCGGCGAAAAGCAATCGGCCATTACAGAAATTATCGTATCGGCCCGTGATGAGAGCCGGACGGTCTTTCGGGAAGTAGTTCGGGTTCTTCGTGGTGCATCGGCTATCCATATATTCCGTGAAGTCGTAGCCGCCATACTCGCCCATGATGACGATGACATTCTTGCCCACAGTGCCGCCCTTATCGGCCGGAGCCAGGAGCTGATAGGCACGCTTCAGGGTCTTGACGGCCGTTTCGGGAGTGAGTCCGTCGTTCCGGTCATCGCCCACCTTGTAGGTCTTGCTGTCGGTCGTGAACTGAGGCGCATCGAGTGTCGAGATGCCACGGTTGCAGACGTAGATGGGCCGGCACAGCGACTTGATGATGGAGAATCGGGCCGAGCGGTTCTTCTTGTGGGTGGCCAACAGCAGATATGTATGATCGTGGAGGGTAGTGGCCAATGTCGGGGCATTGGACACAATACGCTCATGGTCAGTCAAGTCGCGCCACTCAAAATCAAATTCGTTCTCGTCGAAGGCGATGTTGTTGGCCGATATCAACTTGCCCGTGAAGGTCGGCTTCTTGGCCTTACCGGTAGCCTCGACCTTGAGGCTGAACTGGTCCGGCTCAATCAGGACGGCACCACTACCGGCCTCCTTGCCGTTGTCATAGACCGTGAGGCTGAGGCGCTGCGTGTAAGGTTTCGGCTCGACTGTGACAGTGGCGGTACGGCTGTTGCCCAAGCGCTCGCCGTCCAACAGCCACATGTAAGAGTAAGTACGCGTGCGGTTGCGCTCGAACTGGCCTTCGTACTGGAACTGCTGGTCAACGGAGGAAATCACATTGACATTCATCATCGAGAATGAACGGTCCTCGCCGATGGCGTGCCACGTGTAGTTGTTGTGGGTGTAGCCCTCCTTCTGGATCTTGCCCTGGACCTCGGCCGTATAGAACTGGTCGGGACGGCCATGGAAGTGGCTCAAATCGGCCTTACCGCGACCATAACTGTGTTCAATCAATACACGCGAAGGCTCGTCGAACTCGCGGCTGTCGCCGAAGTAGTTCATGATTTCGCCGACCAGCGGGCAGGCAGAAATCTTCGATGCGCTGTGGAGGTTAATCTGAATGCCATAGTCTGACACCTCAAAACCGCGCACCAGGCAGTTGGACACGCGCGAATTGGAATACATCTTGCCGACGAGGCCGCCGATACGGAAGTTGTAGGTACCCGTCGGGTCACCCGTACTGCGCACGAAGTGGATATTTTCAATCTCAAGATTCTCGATGACCGACTCGAAGTCGCGGTCGCCGCCCAACTGAGGGAAGAGGCCGTAGTGGCACTCGCCCTGGGAGTCCTGGAGCGATACCTCGATGTTCGAAATCTTGTGACCCGCGCCGTCGAAGTGTGCACGGAAGCTCTTGTTGTCGGACATGGCAGAACCGAAGGTCCACTGCGTGCTTCGCATGTCAAGGTCACGCGTCAGGCGGAAATATCTCTTGGAGAGGTAGCCGTCATTGTTATCGAAGTTTCGGATCAAATAGGCCATTTCCTCGGCCGTGTTGATGAGGAACGGATCCTTTTCGGTACCCGATCCCTGAGTAGGACGAACCATCGAGCCGTCCCAAATCGCTGTTTCTGCTGATGCTAATTGGAAAGTAATGGAGCTGGCAATGAGCAGCGCGGACATCACTGTGCGTCTGATCATGTCGCCAATACGGGTGGCTGTACAGTTAATCATAGTGTGAAGATTACCTTTGTTTGAACTACTAAATATTTTCTACGCGCAAATATACACAAAAAATAGATACTTGGAGCATTGGCCAATGAAAATTTGTTGTTTTTGTGCAAAAAAAATTCTTTTGCACGCGTTTTTGCACAAAACAAGTCTCAATTTGGCACTTTTAGAATGATTTTTTGTCGTGTATTTCTGCGATTTTATCATTGGCCAATGGTTTTCGCCGATTCCGGGACCGGTTGCGCAACAGGGTGGCATTGGCCACAGATATCGTCCGATGGGACAGAATCGGGACATTGGCCATAAAAATTCCACATGGCCGAGAGATGTATATGAGAAAAGACCTGTCGTATCAGAACAGGTCTTTCTTCTTGAAAATCAGGCAACAGATGAGGATGAGCAGTGTCGTGACGACACAGATGAGGGGGAATGCCGGTGTCCAGTTCTCCATACCGTTGGGCACGTTCATGCCGAAGAAGCCTGAAATGGCGGCTGGAATCATCAGGATGATGGTGATGGTCGTGAGCCGCTTCATGATGGCGTTCAAGTTGTTGCTGATGATGCTGGAATAGGAACTACGCTGACGCTCCAACACCTCACTATATATATTGGCGGTTGCGTAGGCCTGCTGGAGCTCGACCTCGACGTCGTCCAGGAGGTCCTCGTCGTAGGAAAGGTGGCGCAGGTGCTTCTTGAGTCGCACCAGTACAACCTCGTTGCCACGTATGGAGGTGATGAAATAGACGAGGAACTTCTCGATACGCATCATCTGTTGCAGGCGGTTGTTGTCCATCGACTCCTCAAGGGCCTCCTCGGCCGCCTTCATCATGATGTTCATCTGCTTGAGGTACTTCAGGTACCACACCGAGCTGGAAAGGAACAGCGACAGCAGCAGGTCGTAGCGGCTGCGGTCTTCAATCATCTTGCGGTTGGTCCAGCGGATGAAGTCGCCCACCATCTCGTTGCGGAAGTGGCACACAGAGATGAAGACGTCGCCGTGGACGAGTATGGCCAATGGGATGGTGCTGTAGATGGAGACGCCGTCTTCATCGACCTCCTTGTTCGGCACACGGATCAAGGTCATGAGCCAGCCACCTTCACTCTCGGTACGAGGCCGCTCTTCGTTATCCTCGACGTCCTGGATGAAGTCCATCGGCGCATTGAACAGACGCTCCAGACTGTCCAACTCCTCCTGAGTGGGGTTGGTCACCTGAACCCAGCAGTCGCTTTCCCATTCCTGCAACTGCTTGAAGCCTGTCGAGCATTTCCAATATTCAATCATTTTAGCGCACTTTTGGCTGGTTTTACGATGAATTTCGCGGTTTCGCGGTGCGAAAATAGTCTTTTTTTCCGAATGATGGCTTTGTTTCTGAGAAAAAACGCTATTTTTGTGCGATTTTTTCTGAAGAACGATGCAATTGTCCCCCGAAATTCGCGCTTTTTTAACCCAACATGCGGCCAGTGACACGACACGGCTGCTGCTCTCGGCCGCCCGTTATCCGGGCATTGACATGCGATGGGCAGTCGAGCAGATCGAGGCCCGCCGCCAGCTGCGCAACAAGCTGCCCGAGTGGTTTGCCAATGATGCCCTCATCATGGGCGGACGCATCCCGGCCGAACAGTGCAGCTCGGAGCAGACGGCCTGTTACAAGCGCCAGCTTGTCGTGGGCGGAACATTGGCCGACCTCACCGGCGGCATGGGCGTCGATTGCTACTACATGAGCCGGGGACTGGACCACGCCATCTATGTCGAACGGCAGACGCACCTCTGTGAGGCGGCGCGCAACAACTTCGCGGCGCTGGGGGCCGACAACATCGAGGTGCGCGAAGGCGACGCCTTTGCATCGGCCATCCCCGATGTCGATACCCTCTATCTGGACCCGGCTCGGCGCGCCCACGACGGCAGCCGCGTCTATGACCTGGCCGACTGTGAGCCGAATGTCGTCATCCACCGCGAGGAGCTCCTACGTCACTGCAAGCGTCTGATTGTCAAGCTTTCGCCCATGGCCGATGTGGCCCGCGTCCTGCAACAGCTGCCCGGCATCGGCGAGGTGCATGTGGTGGCCGTACGCAACGAGTGCAAGGAGCTGCTTGTGGTGAGGGATGCGGCATTGGCCAATGAGAACCGCACTCCCACCGTCCACTGCACCGACTTCCGCACCGGAGACGTAATCCACTTTGATTTCCAGTGGAGTGACGAGGAGGCATCGGCCATAAACCTGCTGCCCGAGGAGGCCGAGGCGCGCTATCTCTACGAACCCGACGTGACGCTGCTCAAGGCGGGCGCATTCCGGCTGCCGTGCGAGCGATATGGCGTCTGGAAGGCCGATATGAACAGCCACCTGTACCTGTCTGGGGCATTGGCCGATGGCTTTCCCGGGCGTACCTTTAAAATTGAGGAGACCATGATTTTTTCGAGCAAGACCATCAAGACATTGGCCAAGACCCTTCCGCAGGCCAACATCGCGACACGGAATTTTCCGCTTTCGGCCGATGAACTCCGACGACGCAGCGGCATCCGCGACGGCGGCGACACCTACCTGTTCGGCACGACGCTGGCGGGGCTGGGCGCGCGGCTGATGCGCTGCAGCAAGGTGCTGATGCTCGTGCTGATGTGCGCGATGATACCGGCATTGGCCACAGCCCGAAACAAGAAGAAAAAAACGGAACCGGCCACGCCCGACATCGAGACACTCCTCCGGGGCGTGCAGATGGCCGCACCCTGCCAATGGCTGCGCGGCTCGGAGTTCCTCTATCTGGACAGCGCGCTCAACGCCACGCTCCAGCCGCAGATACCCGACGCGAAATATGACACCGCCTGTTTCCACAACACCATCTGGACATTCGACGGCATCTTGAGCGAGGAGGACTGGATGGGCCAACAGCGCATGATGCTCCAATTCCGCAGCCCACAAGGCCGGATGTACCGCTACGCGACCGGCCGCCTGATGAAGCAGATGACCGACACGACCTACCGCCCTGCCCTCTCGTCGCTGTGCGCCCTCGACCCGATACGCGAATGCGACCGACGCCTGCGCGGACGGGAATTCTACCTGCTCATCAACGACGACCGCCTCTTCACTGCCGACAGTTCCCTGCGCCTGGAGAAGTTCGTCAAGGTGCGCATCGACTCGGTCACCGTGGGCACGGAACTGGCCCCGCTGCACGTCTGGCTGACCCATCCGCAGGGCGGCGGCACGACGGCATCGGTCATGACCTCACTCCCCGAGAGCCGCGAGAATGCGACATCGGCCGCCATCCAGAAATATTTTTCGGCCAATGACCCTTATCTCCGCTACCCGAACATCACGGCCAAGGTCTGGGCCCTGATCCGTGCCAACCAGGTGCGCATCGACATGTCGCTCGAAGAGGTGCGCCTCGCCCTGGGCCGACCGCAACGCTACGAACACTTCAACACGAAGGGCGGCATGATCGAGCGCTGGCACTACGCCGACCGTCGCCTGCTCGAATTTATCGACGGACGACTACGGCGCGTGGCCATCGAAAGATGACCTCTTTTCCCCAAAGGCGAATACTCAAACAGAGAATACCAAAACAAATAATTCACTCCGTCCGAACGGTTCTCCCTCCCTCGGGAGGGCTGAGGTGGGGTCTTCAGATTTATGACACAAAAACAACGCTACGCGGGCATCATCGCCTATTTTCAGGAGCACAATCCGAACGCCGCCAGCGAACTCGACTACAGCAACCCGTTCGAGCTGCTCGTGGCCGTCATCCTCTCGGCCCAATGCACCGACAAGCGGGTCAACCTCGTCACGCCAGAACTGTTCCGCGCCTTCCCGACGGCTGAAGCATTGGCCGCACAGACCCCCGACGAGGTCTTCGAATACATCCGCAGCGTCTCCTACCCCAACAGCAAGGCCGCCCATCTGGTCGCCATGGCGCAGCGGCTGGTCAACGACTACGGCGGCGAGGTGCCCGAAGACTACGACGCGCTGCTCTCCCTGCCCGGCGTGGGTCGGAAGACGGCCAATGTCATCTCCTCCATCGTCTATAACAAGCCCACGATGGCTGTCGATACGCACGTTTTCCGCGTAGCAAACCGCATCGGCCTCACCCACAACTCGCCCAATCCATTGTCCACAGAACGCACCTTGACGGCCAATATCCCGGCCGAACTGATCCCCCGTGCGCACCATTGGCTCATTCTGCATGGCCGATATGTCTGCACCGCGCGCGCCCCAAAGTGCGGGGAATGTGGCATCCGCGATTTTTGCGAACATTTTGCCAAGAACAAGGCTTGAACGGGATTTCTCCATTAATTAAAATCAATGGAAATCTTTTTTTGGGCCGATAGAATTTCGCTGCGTTGCCATTAAAGAACGTGACGAAGGATCTCTCCATAAATAGAAATCAATTGGAAATCAATTTTTTGGCCAATGGATTTTTATAGTACGCAGAGCACAAAAAGTGGAATGGCGGAAATCTTACCCTGGAGAATGTTGAGTGATTTTTGCCCCAAATTTTGACAGGAATTGAAAAAAAATCCCGAAGGTCCTATAAACCTTCTGATAATGAAAATAGTACAAATACAATCCATACACACAATGAGAATGAAACGCCAGAGGCGGGACGGCAAGATGCAATAGAAGCCACGAATTCAAACTGCAATTATTATATCTATTATCCCAACAAGGGCATTGTCATTCAGTATGACCATAATAAATCCAATAAGTGCACTATAAACATTAATCAATTCAGATTCTAATATGAAACATTTTCTATTTTGTCTATTGGCTTTGTTGATGACAGGATGTTCTCAAAGCGGCTCAATTAAATTGAGAGACCATTTCGATACAGAAATAGACAGCATCCTGTATGATTACAGAATTTTCTATTCCCAAGAAAATCTTCGCAGATATTATCAAGACTCTGCGGATTATGTACTTGACTCAATTTTGAAGAATAAGTTCTATTTTATCATAGCACTATATCAATGGGAATCAAAAAATAGAATGTGTGTATGGGGGCGACATACAAAATACTACACAATGGCTGGAAATCCCATATTATTCTATGGCGACAAACTTGATACCGTGCTGGTATATCAAACAACCAGAGATGTTCCAGACTCCATATATAAAAATCTTTTTGGCCAAAAGAATACGTATGATGGTAAAAACTTCAATTGTTCATATGTTGTCATGGGGAAACCATTCAGAAAAGAATACGAGTACGACGGAACTCGTTGGACATTGGTTGATGCTGGTCTTGACATCGGCAAATGGTATGCTGCGGAACTGAAAGAACAATTTGAAGATTATTCTCTTCGGTTCGATTCACTGATATATATGATTAAGCAGGAACCCAGAAATCCAGGCATCAATTCGCATATATTCAATTTGTTACTGGATAATTCAAGATATTTTGTAAAATTGCTTCATGAGCATCCTGAAATAAAAAAAAGGGTATTATCGGAAGTGTCTCGTCCTATGAGTGATTCCATCGACATCGAGGAATGTGTCGGAAGGCTTGAACATGTATATTCAAAACTAGATGAAGAAAAAGAATTGATAGATATTTTGAAGAAAGTTCATTCAAGGTCGAGTGGAAAATG
>CACZAY010000079.1 GCA_902779265.1 uncultured Bacteroidales bacterium
GACTACTTCACCGCCATCGACAACATCGCCCGCGAACCCTGGTGCGACCGTGACCGCCTGGGAGCCGTCGGCGCCAGCTTCGGCGGCTACAGCGTCTATTGGCTGGCCGGCCACCACGAGAAGCGCTTCAAGGCCCTCATCGCCCACTGCGGCATCTTCAACTGCGAGTCCATGTACGGCGAGACCGAAGAGATGTGGTTTGCCGACTGGGACTACGGCGGCTCTTATTTCGGCCAAGAGGGTCTGCAGCCCGGCCTGTGCCACACGCCCAAGCGCGGCAAGGGCATCAACGCCTGCTACACCGACTCGCCCCACAAGTCCATCACCCGCTGGGACACCCCCATCCTCGTCATCCACAACGAGAAGGACTACCGCATCCCCGTCACCCAAGGAATGCAGGCATTCAACCTCGCCCGTATGCGCGGCATCGATGCCCGGTTCCTCTACTTCCCCGACGAGTGCCATTGGGTCACCAAGCCACAGAACGCCGTCCTCTGGCAGCGCGTCTTCTTCAACTGGCTTGACACCTATCTGAAACCTGCCGACAAATGACATCGGCCAACACCCAAACAATCATGACAAAAGAACAACTTTTCGCGCAGATCCAGCGCAAGCGCAGTTTCCTGTGCGTCGGCCTCGACACCGACATCAAGAAGATTCCAGCCCATCTCCAGTCCCTCCCCACCCAGGAGGCCATCTGGCAGTTCAACAAGGCCATCATCGATGCCACCGCACCCTACTGCATCGCCTACAAGCCGAACCTCGCGTTCTACGAATGCTTCGGCGTGGAGGGCTGGATGGCCTTCGAGCAGACCGTGCGCTACATCCGCGAGCAATATCCAGAGCAGTTCATCATTGCCGATGCCAAGCGCGGCGACATCGGCAACACCTCGCAGCTCTACGCCCGCTCCTTCTTCGAACACCTCGACATCGACGCCGTCACCGTGGCTCCCTACATGGGCGAGGATTCGGTCAAGCCCTTCCTCGGCTACGATGGCAAGTGGGTCATCTGCCTCGCATTGACCTCCAACAAGGGTTCGCACGACTTCCAGCTGCTCAACGTGGGCGACGGCGACCGCCTGTTCGAGCGCGTCCTCCGCACGGCACAGACCTGGGGCACATCGGAACAGATGATGTTCGTGGTCGGAGCCACCCAGGGACAGCTCTTTGAAGACATCCGCCGCGTAGCTCCCGACTCGTTCCTGCTCGTGCCCGGCATCGGCGCACAGGGCGGCTCGCTGCAGGAGGTCGTCAAGTACGGCATGACCAGCGAGTGCGGCCTCATCGTCAACTCCAGCCGCGCCATCATCTACGCCGACGGCACCGAAGATTTCGCCCGCGTTGCCGGACAGAAGGCTGCCGAAGTCGCTGCCGAGATGGATGCCTGCCTGAAGTCGAAGGGACTGTAAACGACAACAAGTTTTTTCACAATAACACTACATCCGACGAGACCGCAAGGTCTGGCCGGATGTAGTTGTTTTATGGTTAACCCCAAAAATCCAATAACAGGAATTTCGTTTATTGTTATGGCCCATGTTTTTCCGTTTCGCACAAAAAATGGAGGAAAACAATCATTTTTGTGGCCAATGACAAACGACCAATCATATTTTTCGCTATCTTTGTCGCGTCATTGAGCCGCAACGGCGGAATCACTCATTGACTTTTATTGAAAAGACGCTTACTACGTCGCTATCTTTTGTTTGAATCTCGCAAATTCATCTGCTATATGAAGATACGGCAACTGAAAGTGTCCACCGAAGGTGTATGTAGCACCGCGTCTTTGTCCGCGAGGGCGAAGAGCGGCTGTAAACATATTCCTTGGCGTGGGTTCTCGAAGGTTGCTTATCCATATAGCAGGCAATGCGAGAGCCTAAAACAGGATAAGCTAAACTGGTAGGAGAGCTCCCGTCTTTTTTTTTCCAATGCCGAAGTTTTGGAGCTGATGGAGGCTTAAATGATTATTTAAAACAACGACTAGAAATGAAAGAAAACTGACTTTTTTAATCCTGACGAATCTTTTCAGATTTGCTAAAAACGAAATTCTATCAACCTTAAAAACAATTGATTATGAAAAAGATTTTATTTCTACTGACGCTATCATTATGTCCTCTTGGCTTCAATGCCTTTGCCCATGATTTTGAAGTGGATGGTATTTATTACAATTGGTTGTCAGAAGAAGACAAAACCGTAAGTGTTACATATTATGGCGATAAAGAATGGTTCGCCAGATATTCTGGAGATATCGTGATTCCCGAAACTGTCGTGTACGGTACAACGACGTATCGTGTGACAAGCGTCGGAGATTATGCTTTTGATGGTTGCTCAGAATTAACGAGCATCGAAATGCCACAATATGTGGAAAACATTGGCAATTGGGCATTTTCGGGCTGCACGGCACTGACGGACGTCTCGATTCCTTCGCGTGTAAAGAGTCTTGGTATCGGTGCGTTCAGTTTTTGCTCTGGTTTGACAAATGTCATGCTTCCGAATTACTATACTTTTCAAAACATTGGAAATTATGCATTTATGAGTTGTGAAGGATTGACAAGCATCACGATTCCGACCAGAGTAAGAAGCATCGGTGACGGGGCGTTTATGTACTGCTCTGGTTTGGCAAGCATAAGAATTCCTAATGATGTGACGAGCATAGGTAATTCTGTTTTTGGAGGCTGCACAAACTTGAGTGAAATTGTCGTAGGAGCGAGCAACAAGACGTATGATAGTCGGAATGAGTGTAATGCAATCATTGAAACCGCGACAAACACGCTCATCGCAGGGTGTAAGTCAACCATTATTCCTGATGACGTGACGAGCATTGGCAATTCCGCTTTTGTAAATTGCTATGGCTTGACAAACATTGATATTCCGAGTAGCGTTACGAGCATTGATGATGATGCTTTTTTCGGCTGCACAGGCTTGACAAGTGTTGTTATTTCAAGTGGCGTTACGAGCATTGGTGATAATGCTTTTTGGAACTGCACAGGCTTGACAAGCATTGTTGTTCCGAGTAGTGTGACGAGCATTGGCAATGGAACCTTTTCTTATTGCGATGGCTTGGCTACTATTGATGTTCCGAACAGTGTAACGAACATCGGCAGTGGGGCTTTTGAGGGTTGCTCTGGTTTGACAAACATTGTTATTCCAAATGGTTTGACAAGCATTGGCAGTGGGACTTTTCGTGGCTGTTCAGGCTTGACAAACATTGATATTCCGAGTGGCGTGATGAGCATTGGAAGGTCTGCATTTGAGGGTTGTGCCGGCTTGACGAGCATTATAATTCCAACAAATGTAACAAGCATAGACAGCTTGATTTTCTCTGACTGCACGAGTTTGACGAACGTGGAAATTCCTGATGGCGTGACAAGCATCGGATATGCAGCTTTTCAAAATTGTGCGAGTTTGACGAACATACGGATTCCGAATTGTGTGACAAGCATCGGCGATAGTGCTTTTTATGGATGCGCGAGCGTGACAAACATTGAAGTCCCAGACCAAGTTGCGAAAATTGGAAATTCCGCTTTTTCTGGTTGCAATTCGTTGAAATCAATTACGTTGCCGTTTGTCGGAGATAGCCCGACTGCAACATCACACACATTTTCGTATTTCTTCGGGAAAGCTGGTATTCCGTCTTCGCTAAAGATGGTAACAATCACTGGTGGGGAAAATATTCCAAGCTCTGCTTTCTATAATTGCACGAGTTTGACAAATATCAGTATTCCGAGCACTGTGACAAGTATTGGATATGATGCCTTTCGCGAATGCACAGGGTTGACAAACTTTGTCATTCCCAATGGCGTGACAAGTATCGAAAGCTCAACTTTTGCTGGCTGTACGGGTTTGTCGAGTATCACTATCCCTAACAGTGTAACAAGTATTTGGACCTGTGCTTTTGAAGGCTGCATGAGTTTGACAAATATCAGCATTCCGAGCAGTGTGACCAGTATCTGGAAGGAAGCTTTCGCAGGTTGTACGGGACTGACGAGCATTGAGATTCCGAGCAGCGTGACTACCATAGGGGATTATGCCTTCTATCGCATAAAGAACATCGTTTACGATGGCGTAGCGACTGGAAGTCCGTGGGGTGCTGTCACGGTCAATGGCACTTTCGATGGTGATCTTATTTTCTCGGACAAGGAGAAGAGGTTCCTTACGGCTCACATTGGCAGTAAAACGGATGTCGTCATTCCTGCAAGTACCCAACGGATTGGGGAATATGCCTTCGATGGCGAGGCATTGACATCCATTACCTGTTTGGCGACCATTCCGCCCACTTGCTATGGTTCATGGTATTCGTTTGGCAACACAGACCAGACGACCTGCTCATTGTACGTGCCGGAAGAGTCTCTCACATGGTATCGGTTGGCCGGTGTCTGGAAGGATTTCTACAATGTGTACACGATTTCGGCCGAGGGGCTGACGGAAGTTGAAACATTGGCTGAAAAACCGAATTATTACAACCTGCAAGGCCAGAAGGTCGGCCAGCCTCGCAATGGAGAAATCTACGTCAAGGGCGGCAGAAAGTCACTCATCCGCTAAAGCCTTGTGGCGACATTTATCAGGGAGAGCTGCATCCTCGTCGGGGTGCGGCTCTCCCGTCGTTTCAAGGAGTGACAAGGGCACGCAACGGCACTTTTTGACCATTTTACTTGGCAATATGACAGAAAAAGAGTAAATTTGCGGCGGAAATCATCTGAAATGACTATGAGCAATCCGCAACTTCTTTGGGCCGACGATGAAATCGAGCTTCTCAAACCGCACGTGATGTTCCTGCAGCAGCGCGGCTACGACGTCACGACCGTGACCAACGGCCAAGATGCCCTCGAACAGGTACGCACCCGCACGTTCGACCTCGTCTTCCTCGACGAGAACATGCCAGGCATCTCCGGCCTCGAAACGCTTCAGGCCATCAAGGACATACAGCCCGCATTGCCCGTCATCATGGTGACGAAGAGCGAAGAGGAGAACATTATGGATCAGGCCATTGGCGGAAAAATTGCCGACTATCTGATCAAGCCGGTCCTCCCCTCGCAGATGCTGATGAGCATCAAGAAGAACCTGCACGCGCGCGAAATCACACAACAGCAGCAGACGTCGGGCTACCAGCAGGAATTCGGCCGGCTGAGCATGGCGATAAGCGACGCACGCACGTTCGACGAATGGGTCGAGGTCTACAGGCGACTGGTCTTCTGGGAGCTGGAACTGAGCCAGAGCAACGATGCCGGATTGGCCCAGATGCTACTGATGCAGAAGGATGAGGCCAATGGACAGTTCGCCAAGTTCGTGAAGCGCAACTACGAGGGCTGGATTGCCGAAAAGATGTCGACGGGAAAGGCATCGGCCAATGCCCCACTGATGTCAACCGACATCTTCAAGACCAAGGTCTTCCCCGCATTGGACAACGGAGAAAAGCTGTTCGTCGTCGTGATCGACAATTTCCGTCTGGACCAATGGCGCACCATACAGCCGCTGTTGGCCGACTATTTCAACTGCACGGAAGAGGTCTATTGCTCCATCCTGCCCACGGCGACGCAATATGCGCGCAACGCCATCTTTTCCGGCCTGCTGCCCGACAAGATCGCGCAGATGTTCCCCGACCTCTGGGTCGATGAAGACAGCGAGGAGGGCAAGAACCTGAACGAGGAGCCGCTCATCCGCACGCAGCTGGAACGCTACCGCAAGCACTACGCGTTTTCGTACCACAAGGTGAACGGCTCGCGCTACGGCGAACACCTCGCATCGCAGCTGAAGAGCCTTGGCCAATATCCGCTCAACGTCGTCGTCCTCAACTTCATCGACATGCTGAGCCACGCGCGCACCGACATCAAGGTGGTCAACGAACTGGCCCACGACGAGGCCGCCTACCGCGCGCTGACCAAGACGTGGATGGAACATTCATCGACGCTCGACCTCTTCCGCCGCATGGCCGAGATGGGCTACAAGGTCATCCTCACCACCGACCACGGCACCATCCAGGTGAACAATCCGGTGAAGATCATCGGCGACCGCGAGGTGAACACCAACCTGCGCTACAAGCTGGGCAAGAACCTGAACCATCAGGACAAGAACCTCTACGAAGTGACGCGGCCGAAGGACTTGGGCCTGCCCGTGCTGAACCTCACGACGAGCTACGTCTTCGCCTGCGGACGCGACTTCCTCGCCTACCCGAACAACTTCAACTATTATGTCCAGCACTTCAAGGACACGTTCCAGCACGGCGGCATCTCGATGGAGGAAATGCTCATCCCGCTCATCACGCTGGAGCCGAGATAGCCCCTTACTTCCGGCTGGAAAAAGGCATTGGCCGACAACATCCCAATGTCCATTATGGCCGATGCCATCCGCTCTAGGCTGCGACAATGGTCTTTCAACATAAATACCTAACGGCCGATGCCCATCGGCCAAGAAAAACAGCCCGAACAAATGAATCTAATTGACATCAATCTAAATCCACTTGACATGAAATCAAGATTGAACGCGGTGCTCGAACAGAGCATCCGTGACCACTGGAATCTGCCCGCCCTCTCGAACTATCAGGGAGAGACGTTCACCTACGGCGACGTGGCACGTCAGATTGCAAAATATCACCAGATGTGGCGCGAGGCCGGCTACCAGCCCGGTTTCCGCTTCGCCATCTGTAGCCGCAACAGCGCACAGTGGAGCATCGCCCTGCTGGCCGCCTTCACCTATGGCGCAGTGGCCGTCCCGCTGCTGCACGAATTCACGCCCGAGATGGTCGAGCGGCTCGTGGCCCACTCCGAGAGCAAGTTCGTGCTGATGGCCAATGACCTTGTCACGCTCAGCGACTGTCCCGACATCGGCCCCGACGACGTCCACTACATGCGCCACCAGCCGGACGACCTGCTGATGATCAACTACACGTCGGGAACGACATCGGCCCCCAAAGGCGTCATGATTCCCGAACGGGCGATGTGGAGCAACATGGCCTTCGCCGAACAGGTGCTGCCCAACCTGCACGCCGGCATGAACGTCGTCTCGCTGCTCCCGACGGCACATCTGTACGGCATGGCCTTCGAGCTGATGTACGAATTCTGCGTCGGCATCCACGTGACGTTCATCACAGGCGCATTGGCCGCACCCGTCATCCTCAAGGCATTCAAAGAGATCAAGCCCGACCTCATCGTCGTCGTGCCTATGCTCATCGAGAAGATTGTGCGCAAGGGCATCCTCGGCCAATACAACGGCGCGAAAATCAAGATGCTGCGTAAAGTGCCGATGCTGCGCAACACCATCAACCGCAAGTTCCGCGACGGCCTGATGGCGGCTTTGGGCGGCCAATGCTACGAGGTCATCATAGGCGGCGCGGCACTCAACACCGAGGTTGAAGAGGTGCTGCACGAAATCAAGTTCCCCTACACCGTGGGCTACGGCATGACGGAGTGCGCCCCAATCATCGGCTACGCGGATTGGAAAGACTTCGTGCGCTCGTCGTGCGGCATGGCGCGACCCGCACAACGAACCGGGAGAAATCCTCGTGCGCGGCATGAACGTGATGTTGGGCTACTACAAGAACGAGGAGGCCACGCGTCAGGTGCTCGACAGCGACGGCTGGCTGCACACGGGCGACATGGGCGTCATCGACTCGGTAGGCAACATCTTCATCCGCGGACGCATCAAGAACATGCTGCTGAGCGGTTCGGGCCAGAACATCTACCCGGAGGAAATCGAGTCGGAGGTCTGCAACCTGCCCTACGTGCTGGAATGCGTCGTCGTGCAGCGCGAACACCGCCTCATCGCCCTCACCTATCCCGACCGCGATGCCGCAATCGCCAATGGTCTGATGGACGATGCCGCAATCATGCAACATCTTGAAAACCACAAGAAAGAGCTGAACCGACACTTCCCTGTATATGCGCAGGTCAACGCCTTCGAACTGATGGAAAACGAGTTCGAGAAGACGCCGAAGAAGTCAATCAAGAGATTTTTGTATAAATAAGGGGAGTGAAAAATAAGGGGAGTGAAAAATAAGGGGAGTGAAAGAGAAGTGAAAAGGGAGTGAAAGGGTCCTCGCAGCGAACAGAACGATTGATAATCGTTCAGCGAGAAGACGAGGCTTTAGCCGAGGGGCAAAGTGAAAGGGACGATACCAACATTCCGTAAAAAAATGCCGTAATTTGTTACAACGACTAATTCAGCGGAGAAAAGGCATCGGCCATAACCACAATTTTCAGCTCCCGCCCAAACGACAAACGAAACGCAATGGACAAAAAAGCATATGCACAGGCCAACAAGGACTGGTTGGCCGCAAAATCGAAGGAAGATGGCGTGAAGCCGCTCCCGAAAGGCATCTTCTACAAGGTGTTGGCCGATGGAAATCAGCAGAGTGCCACGCCATCGGTGCGCAGCATCATCACGGCGCACTACACGGGCCGCACCATCGACGGCAAAGTGTTCGACAGCAGCCTTGGCGGTGTCCCGCTGGCCTGCCGCCTCTGCGACCTCATCGAGGGCTGGATCATCGCCATGCAGCAGATGCACATCGGCGACAAATGGGAAATCTACATCCCGGCCGAAATGGGCTACGGTAAGTTCTCGCAACCCGGCATCCCCGGCGGCTCTACGCTGATTTTTGAAATCGAACTGATAGGAATCGCGTAATAATGGACGCAAAAGAATCGGCCAAACGCTCGAATCTGCTGAAATTTGAGGCGACAATGCTCTTCACCCAAATCAGGAACCAGTTGGAATCGTCCCGCTGGTTCTTCTTCGACGAGGCAAGGCGGCAAGGATTCTCCACACAGGTCACGCAGAGCATTTCGCCCTATCGCGCCTCGCTGCACTTCCGCTATGTTCATGGCCGATGCCTCTACGACGCATATCTGGAACGCGAGGCCCACGTCGGCCAAATCGGCGACGACCTCTGGACACTCTCCTTCCCCGGCATCGAGGGAAAGACATCGGCCAAGACCCTGCGCGAACATCTCGCACCGCTACGCGACGAGGGCTTCGACATCCCGAACGGCGAGGAATATCTCGACCGGCAGATGAACTTCTCGCTCGGCCTGTTCGCCGCCTGCCTGATGCGCGTCGATGTCAAGTTTCCCATCGGCCAGAAACCGTTTCCGGCCTTCTGTCGCGTGATGGACGAGCTGGAAAGGCATGAGAGTCACGGCCAATGCGACTTCCACACACTCGAAACCCAGTCGGAACAGGACGACGACACCGCGCCCGACATGATGCTGGGCGACTGGCAGACGTGGACGTGACAAAATTAAATAATAAATACGAAATATTAAATATTTTGGCCGATGGTGCACGATAACGCCATTGGCCAACATAAAGGAACTAAACAACGAGAATGGGATGAAACGGATGCTTTTTCTGCTGGTTGCAGCTCTTGCCGTCATGACGGGCTGCGTGAAG
This sequence comes from uncultured Bacteroidales bacterium, assembly GCA_902779265.1. Classification (GTDB taxonomy): domain Bacteria; phylum Bacteroidota; class Bacteroidia; order Bacteroidales; family UBA3663; genus Liminaster. Next base: position 9,382 of record CACZAY010000079.1, read on the forward strand.
CGCGACGCAGGAGTCATAGTCTATACGCCGCGAGAGAAACTCTTCATGCGACTCGACTCGCTCTACCTGCGCGGCGTGATGTACGGACATCAGGACGACACTTTCTACGGCGCAACGTGGCAGTGGGAATCGGGCCGCTCGGACACCTACGAACTGGTGGGCGACTATCCGGCCGTGATGGGCTTCGAGCTGAGCGGACTGGAGGTGAGCGACGAGAAAAACTACTTCGGCGTGCCGTTTGACAGCATCAAGGCGGCGGCCATCCGCCACTACCGCAACGGCGGCGTCATCGCCTTCAGCTGGCACGCGCGCAATCCGAACACGAACGGTGACGCATGGGACGTTAGTGACCCGAACACGGTGCGCAGCATCCTGCCGGGCGGCAAGAACCACGAACGTTTCCAGCAGCGCATGGTGAAGTTGGCGACCTTCCTGAAGGAGCTTAAACTGGAGGACGGGCGCAGTGTGCCCTTCATCTTCCGTCCGTTCCACGAATACAACACCGGGTGGTTCTGGTGGGGCGAGCCCTTTTGTACGGACGAGGAGTTCCGTGCCCTGTGGCGCATGTTCCACAACTATATGGACCAGCAGCTGCCCACGAATATCATCTGGAGCTTCTCGTCCAACCTGTACGGCAACTGGTCGATGGAGAACTTCCTGCGCCGCTATCCGGGCAACGACATCGTGGACATGATGGGCTGCGAGGCGTACCAGCTGGACGACGACATGGAGTTTTCCAATTCGCTGAAGTCCGACCTCGCCTTCTTCGACCAGTTTGCCAAGGACAACCACAAGCTGTTGGCCATCACCGAGTGCGGTATCAACTCGTCGGCGCGGCCGGACTGGTGGAGTTCGGTGCTGATGCCGCTGCTGGAGCCCTATGCCGTGAGCTACATCCTGGCGTGGCGCAACTGGCAGAACAAGTGCTACGGCCCGTCGAAGGACGAACCCACGGCCGAGGACTTCCTGGAGCTCTACAAGGAGCACAAGCTGCTCTTCATGCTCGACATCCGTCCGGGCGGCATCGAGTTCGGCCGTGATGCTTCGGAGCTGCTCTGGCTGTAGCGTCGGGGTGCGGGATTGAGACATTGGCCAATGTCCTTCACTCGCTCCATAGACAAGAAAAAGCGTCTTGAACGATGATGTTCAGGACGCTTTCCATTTTAATGGCATTGGCCAATGACTATAGGTTCCACGACGTGAGCGTGACCTTCGACTCGGCTTCATTCTCAATGTCATCGGGCAGGTTGTGGAAGAAGTTGATGCCCGTCTTGGCCTCCAGCTCGTCGATGCTGATGGCATGGGCGGCGATTTCGGTCTTGTCGGCCTCAACGGAATATACCCTGTGCTCCATCCAGAAGGCGATGCCCTCGTAGGTGGCATTCTTGCACTTCAAGAGCGCCATATAGTAGTATCCCGGGACAGGCACACGCTTGCCGTTGTTGCGCGAGACGTAGCCCTGAATCTGGTCGTCGCCGATGGTGCCGCCCTTGACGACGTAGAGCGTATCGGCAAACGACGCGTTGCGGCCCAGGTTCTGGACATGCTGCTCGTAGCCCACCCAATAGTCCTGGTTGAACTGCGAGAGCTGGGGCGACATGTTGGTCATGTAGAACGTCTGGCGGTTGGCCTCTTCCGAGACGAGACGGTCGTTGGAGGCGCAGAGGTGGCCGCGGTCATATCCGCTGCCGAAACCATTGTAGCCGATGTAATACTTGGCGTTCAGTTCCGGGTCGTCCTGGAACGCGTCGCTGTCGCTGCGGCCCGTATTCTTGTCGCGGTTGCTGCCATCGAAACGGAAGGCCACCCAACGCGAGTGGAACTTCACCGTGTCATAGGCCAGGCAGTAGTTCATGATGGTATCATCCTCCACAGCACCCTCGATGATGAGGTTGTGGGCGATGAACAGATCATTGTCCTGCAATTCGGGCACCTCCGTCAAGCGCAGGTGGGCAGCCGAGGCACTGACCTTCTCGCTGTCCTTGCCCAGGACTATGCCACCGAAGTCGTACGGGTCATCGTCGAACAGGTCGCCGCACGAAGTGGCCACCAACGGAAGCATCAGGAAATAAAGTAGCTTTTTCATCTTTCAGGTGATTGTGGTTATGGCCAATGACCCTGCGGCGGCAAACCCATTGGCCACAACCCTATTTTACTTCAAAACGATGGACTCGAGTTCCCACGTGCCGGCCATTGAAGTGTCGGACGTATAGACGAATGCGACCTTGACTGTCTGGCCGACGTAGGCGCTGACATCGGCCGAAGACTCGACGAACGAGAATACCTTGCCCGTAGCGTTGCGCGTGCATGTGAGGTCGCTCCACGTGATGCCTCCATCGGCCGAAATCTTGACCGAGGTGTATTTCAAGAGGTTATCGGCGTCATTAAAGTAGTTGCCGCACTCCTTGAACGTGAACTTGCCATCGGCCAACGTCACTGCGGGAGAAATGAGCCAGCCCTCAGCGGCAGCAGCTGCACCACTCACGTAACCGGTGGCCTTCACGCAGCTGTATTTGGAATCGAAGAGCCAGATATTCTCGGCGCCGGCGGGCAGGGTCTTGTTGGCCAATGTCCAGCCATCGGGGAAGCCAGCAGTGAAGCTGTAGGTCGGTGTCTCAACCACCAGGGATTCGGCCTCGTCATAGATCTTAATGCTTGCAATCTGCGTGTTGTGGGCCGATGTGATTTTCAGCGTGTAGCTGCTCTTGTTGCGGTAGGCATCGGCGATGATGTAGGTGTTGGTGACATCCTTCGCGCCGACGGTCTCGATGCTCACGGCATCGTCGCCGCAATAGATGTTCTGCTTGACCGAGGCCGATGCGCCGCTGGTACCGACGACTTCAATCTTGGCCACGGTCGTGGTGAAGCCAGAGATGGTCAGGGTAGCGCCCTGCTTGCCAAGAATTAGGCATTTGCCGGACGCACTGTAATAGCAGGCGTTTCCGCTGCCTGCCGGTGTGCAGACGATGGTGTATTGGCCGGAAGTATAGGTTGAGGCCGATGTCGCCTCGGCTGCAGCCTTATCGGTCGGGATGCCAAGGGCATTGGCCGAAAAATCAAATACGATGGCGCCGTCTGGCGTGGGCGTAGGCGGTGTGACAGTGCCATTGGCCTTCTTCACGCTCACGAATGTGGCTGGATTGATTTCGTCCTTGACAGTGCCGTTCTTGTCGGTGTAGGCCAGATATTTGCCCGTGAGGGTGACGGTATCGCCCTCCTCGATGTTGAGTGCGGTCAGATCGGCCTTGGCGCCGGTGGCGTCATTCAGGCGGTAGATATAGACCTTGGCATCATCCTGCGTCAGGTCGAAGCTGGCGTAAGTGGTGTTCAGGGCCGATGCCACACCGGTCAACTCGTAGGCGACCTGTGTATCCTTTTTCTCCAGGAATTCGGCAATCGTGATGTGCTCGAAGGTCTTCTGCCCGCCGCCATCAGGATCAATGCCAATCTGCTTGCCCTCGAATACGGCGAATGTGGGCGACTTCAGGCCTGCCCCACCGAAATATTTCTCAATCGAACCGTACAGCAGGACGGACTTGCCCAGATTCTCTGGATGGCTGGCGAGGTTGAGCGAGTCACGCAGCGCGCCCACAGGCAGCTGGACGACGAGACAGTTGCCGGCAACGCTCTCCGATGCGCTTGATGCGAGCACGATGTTGCTCTTCTGTTCGTCGGTCGGTGCTGCGAAGACTGTGTTACTGATGTTGGTCGATGCGTCGCCACCCGCCGGGATATAACCCACGATGTAGCCCTCGACCCAGAATTTTCCACTCTTGCCCATGCTGAAGGCCGTAACGGCATCCTTCACCTCGTAGGGATTCTCGCGGGTCTTGCCTTGGGCATTGGCCGATGAACCATCATCCTCATTATTGATCTGGAAGGGGGCGGGAACGTCATCGCACGACGTCACGCCAAATGCAAGCGACATGGACAGGACCATGCCAATGAGATATTGAAACTTTTTCATATCGTATTATTTTTATTGATTGCCAATGATTTTAAAGTCCGAAGTATCGCGCAGGTTAATCTGCCACTTGTCATCGAAGCTGTCATAAGAGAACCAGCCCGAAAGCTCGACGGTGGCGTCCACAGGCATCACGATGTGCGAGACCTCGTTGCCCGTGCTGGTGCGCACGAACATGGTGACATTGCCCGACGCGAGCTGCAGCGTGCGGTTCACGCCGTAACCGGCATCCTCCAGTTCATCGGGAGCGAGCGTTGCCGTGCCATCGGCCTCCAGGAACTTTCCACGGACAGTCGCAATGGTCGGATAGGGAGCCACGGTCTTCGTCTTGGCGGTGAACCAATCCTCCGTACCGCTCACACTCACGCACTGACATTCAGGCTGTGTGGGGTCTGGTTGGCCAATGAGCATCACGTGCTGGCGGAAGATGTCCAACGGGATGGGGCCCAGGTTGTGGTTGCCCGATGAAGTGAAATAGGGATAGCCGATGCGCGGCGAACGGCTGTAGGCTCCCGCATAGAGGCCATTCAGGTTGATGCGCACGCGCTGGCCCACGGGATACAGCGGGTAGAGACACGTGTTCTTCACCATCACGTCGATGGCCTGGTCCGTGCCGGCCTCGGTGTCGATGTTGCGCACCTGCAACAGCTGGTAGAGGCAGCCCAGAGCACCGTCATTGGCCGAAATGACACCCTCGAAGATGAGGTCTTCCGTAATGCGCGTCTCCCAGTTGGAACTGTTGCGGCTGTAGCGGAGGCTGTCGCTGGCGAAACCGGACGGCAGACCGACCTTCCCGTTATTGCTGCAATACTTGTTCTTGATTTCGCCGATGGTGATGTTCGGCTCGGCAATCTCGACCTGCAGCTCCTCGTCGCGGAAGCGGGACGTGTCGGGATCGTCCAAATCGTCATAACATGAGGCGAATCCGACCATCGTGGTGATGGCCAATGCCCCAATCTGCAAATATCTGTTCATCATCGTGATTACCATTTATAGTTGACATTCAGGAATGCGTTGAAGGCATTGGCATAATAGTATTTCGAGTTCCGTGAGAACTTATATGCCTTGGCCAATCCCTTGGAACCGTCGCCCGTACCATACGAGTTGTAGTAGTTGTCGTCGCGGTTCTGCTCATAGCCGCCCGTACGCAGGTTCGTGTTGTTCGTGATGTTCTGCAACGAGAGGTTGATGCTCATCGAGCGGCCGTTCTTCATGCGGATATATCGGCCGATGGAGGCGTCAAGCATGAAGCCGGGGTGGAACTTCTCCTGCTGGGCCGTGTAGATACGCTCCAGCTCGCCCGTCGATGAATTCCAGAGCACGGCACCGTTCTCGCGGATTTCCTGCTCCTTGACGCTATAGACCGGCAGTTCCGACTCCTTGTCGATGCCGATGTTGACGCTGTTCTCCATGATGTTGGTCAGGCGGCGATACTGCGAGAAGCCGACATAGACGCGGTCGTACCAGTTCAGGTTGACCTCGAAGAAATAGCTGTTCACATTATATTCAAGGCCAATGTTCATCGCCGTCAACGGAGTGCTGCCCACGTGCATGCCATCGGCCGCAACACGCAGCTTTTCGTTCTGGCCCGTCACGGGGTTCGTCCACTTGTTCGACGCGCTGTTGCCGCTCTCCATCATACCCTCGGTAGCAAGTTGAGCGTATGGATTGTTGGTATAGATGGCCTGACTCCACGTGCCCATGGCGTGAGCCGAGAGATTGGACAGGATCTGATATTCCAAGGCGAGTTCGATGCCGTAGTGACGCTTGTTCACCTTGCTCATTGTGAGGCAGGTGAAGGCCGAGTTCGCATCGTTGTAGAATGCAGTCTGCTCCACCTGATTGCGCATCTCGGTGTAGTAGGCCGTTGCCTTGCCGCTGAAGTCGCCGAAGCGGAACTGCCAACTTGCATCGGCCGAAAGAATATCTTCAAGCGTCAAGTTATCGACGTAGTTGTTCTGCACGCGCGGAGCGACGAAGGCATTGCGCACCAGCGGAGCCTTCTTCTCCCAACCGGCCGACACGGTGAAACGGCTCTGCGCCATCGGGCGATAGGCCACCTGAGCCTTGGCACCGCCGCCCAGGAAGCGGGCCCAGCCCGACTTGCCGTACGAGTTGTCGTAGTAGGTACCATCGGCCAAAAGTATCTGACCATCACCATCTTGCATCAGGCCATTGCGCTGCATCTGCGTGCCGTTGATCTGGCCCTGTACGTTCAAGTTCAGCGGGCCGCTGTTGTAGAGGTATTGTGCCCACGCCTGCGCGCGCTGCACGTTGGTCTCGTAGTCGTAGCCGAAGCGGTCGCCCTCGTCAATCTGACGGTTCGGGTGACGCAGGTCGTTCTGCGCCTGAATGGAGTTCAAGCCGAAGTCTCCGGCGGCATACTTGTCGATGTCCGTATAGCGGGTTGCGCCCAGCAGGTCGGCCATCGTCTTGTAGTGCATACCCTTCGTCGCATTCAGCTGGAGGCCGGCAGCGATGCGGTGGCTCTGGTTGAACGAGTGGTTGTAGGTTGTGGCCAATGCCCATACGCGCTGGTCATTATGGCGACGCTCCTGATAGTAGAGCGCCTCGCCGCCTGCCGCCTCACTCTGGCGGTTGATGTAGTAGAGGCGGTCCCAGTCAATCTGGCGGTTGGCCTTGGCCGATGTCCAGCGGTCGTAGAGCGCATTGTACTGCTCGACGAGGAACGGGTTCGTGCTCAGATAATCGTAGTTGTTCGTGTTCGGGTCATAGACGTTGAAGACGCTCGACGGCAGGTTCTTGTAGTAGTCGGGACGCGGGTCATAGGCCTCGCCGGCAAATCCGAGCGCCGTGCTGCTGTAGTTGGCATACTTGAAGCCCAGGTTGGTGACCAATGTGCTGTTGGCATTGATGTTCCAGTCCCACGTCAGGATGGCGGTCGGCTCGAAGTCGTTCACCACGCGCGCATTGCGCTTCTTGCCGTTCTGGTAGCCCCAGTTCGGGTTGTAGTAGTGGGAATTGGCCAACCAATAGGCCTCTTCGGTCGAGGCGCCCTGCTGGGCACGCTCGGTCGGGGCACCGAATGCAACCAGGCTGATGGCGTGGTCGGCTATGCGCTTCTCGGCCGAAAGCAGGAAACTCAGCGAGTTGTAGAACGTGCCCTCGATGACACCCTCCTTGGCACCACGGTAGCCAACGGTGCCGCCGAAGGCCCATCCATTGGCCAACAATCCCGTACCGAACGTATAGACGGTGCGGTACCTGTAGTTGCGGTTACACAGCGAGACGGTCACCTTCTGGCCCTGCTGGAAACGGCTGGCGCGCAGGTTTGTGTTCTCGCCGCCGGCCACACCCACGATGCCGAAGGTGTTGAAGTCGTAGGCCGATGCGCCCTCGCGGTTGCGTGTCGCGTCGTTCATGCCGCCCATCAGGCTGTAGCTGAAGCGGCCCGTCTCCAGGTCGTTGAAGGCCAAGCCGTTGAGGTAAGACTCCGCGTACATGTTGTCGAGTGCGCGCACGCGGAAACGCATGGCACTCCACGTGAAGCCGACGTTGGAGCGGTAGGGGTCACTCGCGGCCGACGAGATGCTCGAAATGGTCTGGGCCGCATCGAGGTCTTCATCCAGCTGCGACTCAGTGAAGGTAAAGTCGCTGGCATCGTCCCACTCGCTGCCCGGCTGGGCCTGGGTGGTGTCCGATGGCGCTGTTTCATTGGCCGATGCCCCTTGTCTGTCAGGCTGTTGGCCAATGGGACGGGTCGCAGCCTGCGCATCCACTCCCACCGCCGATGTGGCGGCGAGGGCGACGAGCATCAAGATGGCCGATGACCCTGTGAACGAGAATTTGTTCATCGTAACTATTAGCTGATTAAATAACGGATAATACGCGGTTCAAAAAAAGGAATGCAAAATTATACATTTTTAATGAACAATCAAAAAAAAATCCTAAATTTCTGTCTCAAGGCTTGCAGATTTAACACTTTTCGCGTACCTTTGCGCCTGCGGATGGCCCGAATGGCATTGGCCACCCCCGAAAAAATCAAAAAATCTGTTTCCCGATTATGAAAAAAATGAATTGGATAGTGGCCGCAGCCCTGCTATTGGCCACAATGACACCGGCCTCGGCCCAGAAGAAGAAGGGCCAGCCTGCCGCCGCCGAAAAGCGCATTGCGGCCTATGCCGTCGGATTCTACAACCTGGAGAACCTCTTCGACACCGTCCACGCCGTGGGCAAGAAGGACCAGGATTTCCTGCCCGACGGCTCGTACAAGTGGAACACACTGAAATACGAATCGAAGCTGAAGAACATGTCGATGGTCCTCGCCGAGATGGGCACCAACCGCATCAAGGCCGGACTGGCCGTCTGCGGCGTGAGCGAGGTGGAAAACCGCTTCGTCCTTGAGGAACTGCTCAAGCAGGAGTCGCTGCGCAACCGCGGCTGGCGCGTGATGCACTTCCCCAGCCCGGACCGCCGTGGCGTGGGCTGCGGCCTCTTCTACAACCCGCGTTTCTTCACGCTCGAAGACTCGCTCTACGTCCCCTGCATCTTCCCCAACGACTCAACCGGACCGACTCCCGTGGGCTTCACCCAGGACGCCGACAACGTCATCCACCCCACACCGCTCTACGGCGACACGATGCGCATCACACGTGGATTCCTGGTCGGCATCGGGACATTGGCCAATGAGAAGATGGCCATCATCGTCAACCACTGGCCCAGCCGCTTCTCCCCCAGCGAGACCCGCGAGGAGACCGGCCGTCAGGTCTATGAGCTGAAGGAGGCCCTCCTGCGCCGCTATCCGGGCATCAAGATTGTCATCGAGGGTGACCTGAACGACGACCCGAACAACAAGTCTGTGACCGAGGGGCTGAAGGCCGTTTCCGAGACATCGGACATCAAGAACTCCGACCCGCACAGCCTCTACAACCCGTGGTACAACATGCTCTACAAGAAGGGTCAGGGCACATTGATGTATCAGGGCCAATGGAACCTGTTCGACCAGATCATCATCTCGGGCAACCTCATCAACGGCAACGACTACTCGACGCTGACCTACAAGTCGCACGAAATCTTCATGCGCGACTACCTCATCCAGCAGGAGGGCAAGTACAAGGGCTCGCCCCTGCGCACCACCGCCGGCGGCACCTGGCTCAACGGATTCTCGGACCACCTGCCCACCATCGTCTATCTGGTGAAGGAGATGTAACAAGGGGGTCAAGGAAGCGATGCTTCCAGCGTCGCTAAAACTCAAGGAGGCGACGTTTCCAACGTCGCTAAATACCTCAAGAATTTGAGAATTAGAAGAATAAACAGGTAGAGACGCCATGTACGGCGCCTCTATTTATTTTTTCAAGGAGGCGGTCAAGGAAGCGACGTTTCCAACGTCGCTATAAAAACATCCACGAAAAAAACAGCGACGCTGGAAGCATCGCTTCCATGTAAAAATCCCGCTGTCACGAGAGGTGACAACGGGATTCATGTATCTTATTCCGTGATGTGTTATTTCACGATGATCTTTCGCGTAGTGCCATCGGCCTTACGGACGAGGTTGATGCCGCGCTGTGGCTGCGACAACGGCTTGCCCGTCAAGTCGAAATATTCGTCGCCAATCGATGCGGCAGCGACACCAGCCAAGCCATTGAACTGGAATCCGCCCGTGATGATGACATCGCCCGCAGGCATCGTCAGGTCTTCCGGATAACCGCTCCAACCCGAGAAGTCATGGCTCTCTTTGGTTGGGTTTTCGGCCAATGTGATTGAACGTGTAGCCCTCGCGAGTCGGGGCATCGATAGCGGTGATGGCCAACGTAACAGCTACGGAATCCCGATGATATTCCTCACCATCGACCACATAGATGACCGCTTTCTTTTCGACCGTGACATTTGGATTGACGTCCACATTTTGGAATGTTCTCCAAGAAGAATTTTTATAAATATCAGCAAAACCCTCTGGCACAAAAATCGTGATTTGTTGATTGTTCACATCGTAAAATACATAATAGCTGTCATTCATCGAAGGCGGAACTATGGAATTCAGATAAATGCGGGTCAATCCTACACAGCCAGAGAACGCATAATAGTCAATGAACGTCACACTTGCAGGAATTGTGACAGACGACAAGGTCTCGCATCCGGCAAATGCACGCCGTGCAATGCTGGTAACGCCATCGGGCACGGTCACGACACTCTCGTTGCCCAGATAGGCCAGAAGCTTCGTCTTTTCTTCATCCTCGTAGATGAAACCATCCTCATCGGGCAGTGTTGTATATACAGCCAATGCACCCCACGGACTGCCAGGCGCCGTGCCGGAATAGATGATGCTTGGCACGTTGGAAAAGGCCCACCCCTGGATTTCGGTCACGCCGTTCGGAATCACAACGCCTCTCAATTTCCTACAATTCTGGAACGCAGAATAACCGATGCTCGTCACACTGCTTGGTATTTTCACATCAACCAACTCCCCACACTGGGAGAATGTGCTTTCGCCAATGCTGGTCACACCATCGGCCAATGTGACCTTCTTCAAACCAGAACATTCATAGAAGATTCCGACGCCAAAATTTGTCACGCTGCCGGGAATTGACACCCTCTCCAGCCCCTTACAAAATTGGAATGCCCAGTTACCGATGGTGGTCACGCCGTCTGGAATCACGACTTCTTTCAGGCTTTCACACTCATTGAACGCAAATTCGCCAATTTCTGTCAAAGTTGCAGGGAATGTCAGTTCCGACAAGGCCGAGCAGTGCTGGAACGCTTGTCCTCCGATACTTGTAACACCCTCCGGCATCACGATTTTCTTCAGGCTTGTGCAGCCCACGAATGTATAGGAATTAATATTCGTCACACCGCTCGGAATCGTGATTTCCGTCAGGCTTGTGCAGTCATTGAATGCATAGCTTCCAATACTCGTCACACTTTCAGGAATCGAGATGCTCACCATATTTGTGCAGCCAGAAAAGGCATTGGACTCGATGCTCGTAATGTTTTCTGGTATTGTGACGCTCGTCAGGCCAATACAACCGCCGAAAACATATCTGCCGATTGTCGTCCAACTGCTCGGTATCACAATTTCCTTCAAGCCAGGGCATTGGTTGAATGCAAGCGTTCCAATCGTGGTGACACTTTCGGGAATTGAGATGTTCTCCAAGTTCGAACAGCCATAGAAGGCATATTCACTGATTGTCTTCAACGAGCTTGGCAGCACAACGGTTTCTAGTCCAGTGCAACCCTCAAAGGCATGTTGGCCAACGCTCCATGAGCCTTCGGGAATCGTCACGCTCTTCAAGCCAGTACAGCCACGAAACATATAGGAACCACTGGCATATGCACCCTCCCGAAACGAAATGCTCGTCAGGCCCGTGCATCCTTCAAAGACATTCATAGAGAAACCTGCATTGGGGACCTCAAGTTCTGTCAACCCCGTGCAGCCAGCAAACGCATATTCACCAATGTACGTCACACTTTCGGGTATTGAGACACTCGTCATGGAAGTACAGTTCTTAAACGCATTTTTGCCGATAGTGGTCACACCATCGGGAATGACGACATCACCACCCCCGCCGGCGTAAGCGGTCAATGTCTTCTTCTGCGAGTCGGAATATAAGAAACTGCCATCCACGAAAGCATTGACATTCAATGCGTCCCAAGGGCTACCCGTCGCCGTGCCCGAATAAATGACATTCATTACTCCGCTGAAAGCATAACTGCCGATTTCAGTCACGCTTTCTGGAACGGTAATCTG
>CACZAY010000080.1 GCA_902779265.1 uncultured Bacteroidales bacterium
GCATCATAACGGGCTTCCTTGGTTCGGCCAAGCAGATCAGCATCGTCGAGGAGTTCATCCAGGACTTCTCCCGTCCACAGACGCACGTGTTGGTTGATCCTGTCATGGGCGACAACGGCCGCATCTACGCCACCTACACCGAGAAGCTGTGCCGCGACATGCGCCGACTCATTGCCTATGCCGACATCATTACGCCCAATCTGACCGAGGCCTGTTTCCTCACCGGCACGCGCTATCATGCGACGGGCTGGCGGCGGAGCGAGCTGACTGCATTGGCCGATAGACTGCTTGAAATGGGCGCGCGTAAGCTCGTCATCACCGGCATCCACATGGGCCAGGACTCCATCGGTAACGTCATCGTCACCCAGGCGCATCCCGAGCCAATCTTCCAGCGTCAGTTGCAGGTCGAGCAGACCCGTTCTGGCACAGGCGATGTCTTTGCCGCTGTGCTTGGGGCCGATGCCGTGAACGGGCTTGACTTCGCCGATTCGTGCCGTCGTGCCAGCCGATTCGTGCGCCAATGTCTCATCGAGACCATCCATAGCGAGAGTGCGCACAATACGGGCATCGACTTCGAGTCGCAGCTCATGCGCCTGAAATCGCGTTGATAATTATTGGCCAATACCTTGAAACTATGAATATTTCTACATTCCTTGCCGAACACGATATCCGCCCTACGGCTGGACGCATCCTGGTGTGGCGCACGTTGCTCGCCTTCGATTATGTCTTTGCCATTGCCGACCTGGAGGGTGTCCTGCCCACGGTCGATCGCAGCACGTTGTTCCGCACCCTTACGCTTTTTGTCGAGCATGGCCTCCTGCAGACCGTCGATGACGGCAGCGGACAACAAAAGTATTGTCTGCACACGCATCGGCATGTGCATCTCACTTGTTCTATTTGTGGCAAGACAATCTGTATGGAGAATGTGGAAATCCCCGAAGTGCCCGTTCCCGAGGGCTTCGAGGTGCGTCACGTGAGTTATGTCATTCAAGGAGTTTGCGCGCATTGCGCCCACCGGTATGTCGATGGCCATGCGGCCGAGTGTTGTTGCCACAACCATTGATGGGAGAGGGGCATTGGACAATGTCCCAATCTAATCCCACGCCTCCAGTTTGCCGCTTTCTTCGGGCATTCGGTCGCGATGGAAGTGCGGCAGATGGTGTTTGTGGAGTTGGGACTTGTAGTCGTCCAATAGGAACCGGACTTTAGGAAAGAGCACGGTGATGGCCACAAGGTTGAGGATGGTCATGAACGCCATGGCTAGGTCAACGAGCGAAAATGCTGTCTGAAGGTCAACGAGAGATCCGGCCAAGATGACACCGCCAGTGAAGACACGCAAGAGAAAAATGTAACGTTTCCTTTTGGTTATGAATCGGATATTCGTCTCGCCATAGAAATAATTGGCGATGATGGTGCTGTAGGCAAACAGGAAGATGGCCGCCGTGATGAAATAACGACCAGCGCTGCCTATTTCGGCTTCAAGAGCTTCGGCTGTGAGCAGGATGCCATCCTTGCCGCAATCGTATTTCCCCGAAATGATAATGATAAAGGCCGTGCAAGAGCATATTACGAGCGTATCCATAAAGACGCCGAAGGCTTGTAGCAGACCTTGGTTCACGGGGTGTTCCGTGTCGGCGATAGCGGCCGCATTGGGAGCACTACCTTCGCCCGCCTCATTGCTGAAGAGGCCACGTTTCACCCCCTGCATCACCGCCACGCCGATGCCGCCGCCCGCCACCTCGCGGATGCCCCAAGCATCGGCCAGAATGACCTCAAAGACATTCGGTAACTCCGAGATATTGGCCGCAATGATGTATATGGCCAATGCCACGAACCCCAACGCCATGAACGGCACGACAATCGATGCGAAATGCGCAATGCGGCGGATGCCGCCGAAGACGACCAGCAGGGTTGCCACTGTGAGGACGATACCCGCGGTCACCTTCCCGATGTTGAATGTGTCGGCAATGCTGTCGCACAGGGTCGTCGATTGGACCACTTGGTTGGCCAATGCAAAGGTCACGGTAATCAGGACGGCGAACAGTATGCCCATCCAACGACGGCCCAGTCCCGTCTCCATGTAATAAGCGGGACCGCCATGAAACGAATCCTCGCCCCGTCGTTTGTAGAGCTGTGCCAACGTCGATTCGACGAATGCCGTCGCGGCACCCAATACCGCCATCAGCCACATCCAGAACACCGCTCCAGGACCGCCAACGAAGATGGCACTGGCCACACCGGCCAGATTACCGGTGCCCACGCGGCTGCTCAGAGCCACGGCAAATGCCTGAAAAGCACCTATTTCGCCCTTCTTCGGTTTGAGGAAAAGGATGCGGAGCATCTGCCGTAACATCCTGAATTTGTTCAAATAATGTTTTTAGGCCCATTCCTGGGGCTTGGCGGCTGCAAAGATACGAAATTTCTCCCTATTTCGGGGTTGGCCAATGCCTTTTTTTCGCCTCACGCATGAAAAATCCGCAAGTCCATCGCTGAAACTTGCGGATTGTCTTTAGGTTCATTGGCCGATGCCTCACTTCACCATCACCTTCCTTCCTTCCTTCACATAGAGCCGGTTGGGCGAGAGTTCATCTTGGCCGATGCGCCTGCCCGTCAGGTCGAAAATCCCATTGGCCGATGCCTTGTCCTCATGCAGTTGGCCGATGCCCGTATCCACCTCCTCGCCGTAGTCCGCACGGTTCGTCAGGTACATCTTGTCGATATAGAGCGGCGTGTTGCCCGGACTCCAGAAGCCCGCGATATAGATGTGCTTCGGGTTGACCTTAGTCGTTGAGACCGAGCCGTTGATGGTGCGGTACATGCTCTGGAGGCGCACGATGATGGTCGTCTGCTTGTGGAAGTCATTCTGGTAGCACGTCGTCCAGTAGTTGTTCTCGTCGAACATGCGGAATGACCAGTCGTTGTTCTCCGGCGCCTTCTTCAGCTTGATGACCAGGTATTTCCAGGCCGAGAGGTCAAGCCCCGTGCCGAATTGCCAGCCGCCGAAACCCCATTGGCCAGTAATCAGACAGCCTGAACCGGCGTCAAACGTGCCCGTCTCCCAGATGTTCGGGTTCAGGCCCGTGTCGGTCTCCGGGAAATAGAGCGTCTTCAGGGCCAATGTATCTTGGAACGTCCACTCCGGGTCGGCATATTCCTTGAACCAGCGGAAGATGGGGCGTGGACAGGCCTCCGGGTCGGTCAGGAACGTCTTGCCGTCTTTCGCATAGTCGTTGTAGAGCGCCAGATGTTCCGGCCCCGTGAAGAGCATCCACGAGACGTTGCCCGTCTTGTCCATGATATATTTGAAGTTTGCGCCGAAGCCTACGCCGCCAGCAACGCCCGTGGTCGCCTTGCCCCACGAACGGTTGTAGCGCTGCGGCGCCCAGTCCATTTCGGTGACAAGGATTGGGGCCAATTTCGCTATCGGGCCGACCTGGTTGTTCCACCCAGCCTGAAATTCGGCATAACCGGCGCCTTTGGTCACGACGCCCTGCTCCACGCTGCCGCCCTCGGCCTCGCTGTCCGAACCGTACCAACCCGGGTAGCAATGCACGGCATAGCCGATGTTCTCGCCCCGGATGGGATATTTCGCGTAGCCGGCATATTGCGACTGGTAGCCCAGACCGGGCACCCACAGGATGTTGTCCGCTCCGCATCGGCGGATGCTGTCAACCACAGCCTGAAAATACTTCGTCATGTTCTGGTTGCTGCCGTCGCTCCATGATGTGTATTGGCCGTCCGTCCCCTTGATGTTGATGGGTTCATTGGCCAACTCAAACATGATGTACGGATTGTTTTTCAGCTTCGGATGACTGGCCACGATGCCCCACACCTGCAGGAGGTACTTCTGGTAATCGTCGCCGATGGCAATCTCCTTGGGACAGACTCCGGGCGGGCGCATCACGACGTAGAGCCCCTTCTCGTTGGCATATTCCGCCATCGGGATGAACACCTGGTCCAGATATTTCTTGAACCTCGTCACGCTGAAGGCCGAGATGTCGTTCTCGCCCGTAGTCTGAATGCCGGGCGTGTTGCTCCAATAGGGGTCCATGTGCAGACGCAGCCAGTCCATCTTCCAGCCATTGGCCAAGATGTTTTTAATCAACTTCTTGTTGTAGTTCAGGCAGGCCGTGACGTCGTAGTTCGTCCACTTCGAGCCCTGCTCGTTGAACCATGGGCTGTAGGTCTGTCCGAATCCATGTAGGTTCACGTGGTTGCCCAATGTGTCACACAGCCATCGCCCCTCGATGTGCAGTGGCGACATCTCCTGCGCTCGGACTTGCACCAACGCACCCACAAGTGTCAAAAGAATGAGAAATTTTCGCATGATTCTATTTATTCGGTTTTTGTGGCGCAAAGTTGGTGTTTTTCTCCCGAATCCCGTGTCTCAATCAGACCAAATACTTTCGGTTTTGATACATTCCCGCCAGTTTTTGCCTTTTTTGGCCAATGTTTTCTCTTGTTGTCATTCTGAGTGCAACGAAAAATCTCACTCCATCTCTTTTTTTGCACACAGAGTTTATGAAGTGGAAAGGTGTATCATGGCCAATGCTTTGGCCGTAAATCTCAAGTTTCAGGCAGTAATAGTCAAATATAATGCAGAAAGTATGAAAAAGATTTTGTTTTTCCTATTATTGTTCGTAAATTTGCATGTCTTCTTTTGGGATTATTTTAAAGAAACGTATCCAAAGTATAAGGGTAATTCGCAGGATATTGATTGGGAATATTTCTTTTCTGTGACAGGATGGAAAATCGAATAACTTATAAATAATTATAAATATGAAATGTTTTATTTGTATTTTTATAATGGTTCTTTTTCCAGTGATTGGACTTTGTCAATCAAGTGAGAATGCTGTTGTTTGGCAAGAAATGTCTGATGGAAATGGATTCTATGCCTATTTGTCTAATCATCGTATAATTAGAAATAGTAATTCTAATTTACCAGAAGCCTTTTCTATATTATACCAGCAACAGTGTGAAAGAAAACTGGAGGAAGTGAAAATGGAGATTCTTTCTTCTTTTTCTGAAGAGCAAATTGAGCAATTGCTTAAAAATCTTACAGGATTTCAGTTGCAAATATGCGTGGATTCTTGCGGAAATACAGCCGGAGTCGATTTTTTTATAGGGAAAAAGGGATATTTGCCAATTGATTCTAGCAAGATTATTCAATTTGATAGGATTGTTCTTTCTGCCCAATTCCCATCGCTCCGACAGTATCTTAATACATACAATGAGATGAATAGGAAAGGAATTAATGTCTCAGATTCGGCTGCAGTATCAAAATTGTCAAATCACAATATAGAGTCTTTGCTAGTCGTTCGATTTAGTAAGTCTGATATCGTTAATTATTATGAAGCGACAACTGGTAATCACCAAACACGTGAAGCTGGTGACAATTTATAATAATGATAAAGAAATGAAAGCGAATATAGTAACATTATTATTGTTGTTATGTGCTTCAATTTCTTTGAATGCACAAAACACCATTTACTCTGTCGATTCCAATGGTGTCCCATCGTATTCCCAAGAGACTTTTGAAAGTCTCGCATGGAAAGACGATGTCAAAAAGTATACTCTTGACACAACAATTACTTTTTTGAGTAAGAATGTGCCGTGTCGGGTAGAGTTCTTGCACTATAATGGCTGGGAGAATGAGCCAGGACCACAAATATGTCGGGTTTATTGTGCAGACAAACTGGTTCTGGAGTATCACGATTCCGGAGGTTGGACTCGTATGCATTATGAAAATCTGATGTCGGACATAGATAATGACCTATGCCTGATATTCAAGATGCAATCAGGCCCAGACGTCCTTTTGTTGGATGGTTATCCATATCAAGGCGAACCTTATTGTCTCTCCATAATTACAATAGATGGCAATAGCGCAAGGTTGGCATATCGCTTTAACCACAGATTTTATATTTGTGATACTGACAGGACGAAAACCAGTGCAACAATATATCTAAGAGACAGCTTCTCAGAAGGTTGCAAGAATTATTTTTTGCAAATAAATTCAGAAGGAATGTTTTTGCACCCTGAGGCGTCGTCCGTAGATGGCTTTGAATGCGGTAATGTGTTTGAATATGAGTTAGATAATACAAAATTTGATGCCGAATTACAGAATTTGAATAAGGATGTTGCCTTGAAATCTTTTTTCATGCCACATTCTATTATAAAGAACTATAACATCTACAAGGTCTCGTCAATTCGAGATTCTGCATTTGTCGATTGTACTAGTTTGACCAGCGTCACCATCCCCGGCAGCGTGAAGAAAACAGGCGAATATTCGTTCCGTGGGTGCAAGAACTTGACATCGGCCACATTGCAAGAGGGCATTCCGTACATTGATACTGGAATGTTCTGCAATTGTGAAAAGCTTACTTCGATTTCGATTCCAGAGAGCGTGACCCACATCTGGTCGGTTGCATTTGATGGGTGCAAGAGTCTGGCCTCACTCACCCTGCCGTCCAAATTGGCAAAAATTGAGGGTACGGTCTTCCGCAATTGCCAGTCGCTCAAGACTATTACTTGTCTTGCCATAACGCCACCCGAGTTGCGCGCCGACGGCACGACATTCAATGGCTTTGACCGTTCGCAATGTACCTTGATTGTGCCGAAAGGCTGCAAGTCAAAATACAGCGCGGCCGACGGCTGGAAAGAGTTCAAGGAAATACGTGAGCTGTAAGACGATGGAATGACCATCATTGGCCATCGACAACTACAATTTGACGCAGATTCTCGAGTGTGAGGATCTGCGTTTTTGCGTGGACTTCGATAAGCCTCCTCCCGTGGGTGGTGGATTTCCATTGGCCACAATCCCAAAACTGATTTCCATTGATTTCAATTCGTGGAGAACTTTAGAACGCGAAAAGGACGAAATGAACGGAAGTTTTCTATCAAAAGGACAGATTCGCCTTTTCCGCATTTTTCGTGTTCGGAATCCATTCAATCCGCGTCGTCTGCGTTCCCATTGGCCATAAAACAAAAAAATAAGGCCACAACCCGTTTTGAGTTGTGGCCTTTGGAATTTATCTGTGCAAGATTACTCGCCCTTGATGGCAGCAACGCCTGGCAGAACCTTGCCCTCGATGGCTTCGAGCAGTGCGCCGCCGCCGGTCGAGATGTAAGAGACCTTGTCGGCCAAGCCGAACTTGTTGACGCAGGCAACTGAGTCGCCACCGCCGATGAGCGAGAAAGCACCGTTCTTGGTAGCCTCGGCAATAGCCTCGCCGATGGCGCGTGAACCTGCAGTGAAGTCATCGCACTCGAATACGCCGGCAGGACCGTTCCACAGGATGGTCTTGGCACCCTTGATGGCCTCTGCAAAATCCTTCTGGCTGGCTGGACCTGCATCTACGCCCTCGAATCCGGCAGGAACCTGGTTGGCAGGGCAGGTGATGATCTTCGAACCTGGCTTGACGGTCATTGTGCCGAAGTCGAGGCCGTCGGTAGCGGTGCAGTCGCTGCCCAGGACGAGCTCGACGCCGTTCTTCTTGGCCAATGCCTCTACGCCCAGAGCCACATCCAGCTTGTCCATCTCGACGATTGAGTTACCGATTTCGCCACCGTGAGCCTTTGCGAAGGTGTAGGTCATACCGCCGCAGAGGATGAGCTTGTCGCACTTGCCGAGGAGGTTCTCGATAATGCCAATCTTAGATGAAACCTTCGAACCACCCATGATGGCAACGAATGGACGCTTGATGTTGCCGAGGACAGCATCAACGGCAGCAACCTCCTTCTCCATCAGGAGACCCAGCATCTTGTCATTGGCCGAGAAATAGTCAGCGATGACGGCGGTTGAGGCGTGCTTGCGGTGAGCTGTACCGAAGGCATCCATGACGTAGCAGTCGGCGTATGAAGCCAATTTCTTGGCGAACTCCTTCTGCTTGGCCTTCATCTCCTTCTTGGCTGCCTCGTATGCAGGATCTTCCTTCTCGATGCCTACTGGCTTGCCTTCCTCTTCAGGATAGTAGCGCAGGTTCTCCAGCAGGAGCACCTCGCCTGGCTTCAGTGCAGCTACCTCAGCGTCAGCGTTGGCGCAGTCGGCAGCGAATTTTACCTCCTTGACACCCAGTGCATTGGCCACAGCACCAGTAATCTGGCCGAGGCTCAGTTCTGGCTTCTTCTTGCCCTTGGGTTTGCCCATGTGGCTCATGATGATGAGCGCGCCACCCTTGTCGAGAATCAGCTTGAGGGTAGGAACAGCACCACGGATGCGGGTGTCATCGGTAATCTTGCCTTCCTGAATCGGCACGTTGAAGTCCACGCGGACGATGGCCTTCTTGCCAGTGAAATCGTAGTTCTTAATTTCCATAGTTTTGTTTAGATTGAATATTTATTCTGTTTGTTCACAGAGTTTTACATCAGTTCATTGATTTTGGCTTCGACTTCGGCCAATGGCGTTACGCCCACGAACTTGTGTTTAAGTTCGCCGCTCTTGACGAAGACCAGGAACGGGATGTTGCGGACACCGAACTGACCGGCGAGGTCTTCATTCTCGTCCACATTGTATTTGCCCACGATGGCCTTGCCTTCGTATTTTTCGGCCAATGTCTCGATGATGGGGGTCATGCGCTGGCAAGGGCCGCACCAGGGAGCCCAGAAGTCGATGACAACCAGCTTGTCGCCTGCGATCAACTCAGGCGCGTTCTGATCGGTAATCTGCATTGCCATAATTTCATGTTTTGATGGTTTGTCGAATACGACCGCGAAGATAATAATTTTCCCCGCACCGACAAACTTTTCCTGCCGCTTATTTGCAAATTCAAGAAAAAAACGCTACTTTTGCGCGTTGAATTTATCAAATATGATTAAGTTAGGAAGATACAACGAATTGCAGGTCGCGCGCGAGGTCGATTTCGGCATCTATGTGACCGATGGCGAGGGTGTCGAAATCCTCATGCCCGGCAAGTATGTGCCGGCGGGAACCCGCGTGGGCGACCGCTTGCGATGCTTTGTCTATCAGGACAGTGAGGCGCGTCTCGTCGCCACGACCGAGCATCCCTATGCGCAGGTCGGCGAGTTCGCCCCGCTCGAAGTCAAGTCGGTCAACCAGGTCGGTGCATTCGCCGATTGGGGTACGTCCAAGGAGCTGCTCATCCCGCATCGCGAACAGGGACGGCCGATGGAAATTGGCCATAAATATATCGTCTATATCTACGTGGACGATCTGTCGGGCCGTATCGTCGGCACCGCGCGGTTGGACAAGTATCTCGACAACGTCCCGGCGTCTTTTGTGGCCAATGAGGAGGTCGAGGTGCTCGTATGGAAACCTACGCCGCTGGGCTACAAGGTAATCATCAATAACACGCACACGGGCCTCATCTACAAAAACCAGATTTTCCGGCCGATTTCCGTCGGCGAACGGTTGCGCGCTTGGGTGCGTGAGGTGCGCGATGACGAGAAGATTGACCTTTCGCTACAGCCGATGGGCTACCGCAACGTCATCGACTCGGCCGAGGCCCAGCTGCTGCGAGCCTTGCATCTGCACGGCGGTTTTCTCGCCTTGACCGACAAGAGCGACCCGGCCGAAATTGCCACCATGCTCCAGATGTCGAAGAAGAACTTCAAGCGAGCCGTTGGCGCCCTCTACAAGCAGCAGCGCATCGTCCTTGAAGCGGACGGCATCCGCCTCATCGAGGGCGAGTAGGTGAGGAGAGAAGGGGCATTGGCCAATGTCCCAATTGTACGGAATTATCCCACGTTGGCAGAAGTTGCGCAACGTGGGATAATTGTTTGTATGTTGTTGGAAAACAATCAGATAGAGAGTACGCGGAGTACGCGCAGAAGCTCCGGATCGATGGGCTTATCCTTCTTGATGGCCTTGGCAAACGGGATGTTGACCACCTCGTCGTTGCGTACGCCGATCAGGACGTTGCGTTGGCCTTGAAGCAGGGCCTCGACTGCGGCATAGCCCGTGCGTGAAGCCAGGATTCGGTCGGCAGCTGTGGGCGAACCGCCGCGCTGCAGGTGGCCGAGGATGGAGCATCGGACATCAAAATCGGGGAACTCTTCCGACATCTTTCTGGCCAATCCCATGGCGCCGCCGTTGGGGTCCTTGCTCTCGGTCACGATGACGAGGGCTGATGACTTGCTCTTGCGGAAGCCGTTTTCAATCAGCGACTTGAGCTGCTCGTACTGGGTCTTCTCCTCAGGGATGATGACATCCTCACATCCTGTCGCGATGGCGCTGTTCAGGGCGAGGAATCCGGCATCTCGGCCCATCACTTCGATGAAGAACAGGCGTGCGTGTGAGGTCGCTGTGTCGCGGATCTTGTCGACGCAGTCCATGATGGTGTTCATGGCCGTATCGTAGCCGATGGTGTAGTCCGTTCCAGCCAGGTCGTTGTCGATGGTGCCTGGCAGACCAACGATGGGCACGTTGTATTCCTTGCTGAAGATGGTTGCACCCGTGATGGAGCCGTCACCGCCGATGACGACCAGCGAGTCGATGCCGTGTTTCTGCATGTTCTCGTAGGCCTTGGCGCGGCCTTCGGGAGTCTTGAATTCCATGCTTCGTGCGGTCTTCAGGATGGTGCCACCGCGTGAGATGATGTTGCTCACACTCTGGGTCTCGAACTCGGAAATGCAGTCTTCGATGAGGCCCTGATAGCCTCGACGGATACCATAAACACGCAAACCTGCAAAAATGGCACTGCGGGTGACGGCACGAATCGCTGCGTTCATGCCCGGCGCATCGCCACCGCTGGTGAGGATGCCTACGCTTTTAATCTCTGCCATAGTCAAATATTTTAAATTAAACAAACATAATGAGTTGTCTTACTTTTTGTTGGCCAATGCCTTTAACCTCTCGGCCACCTGCTCCATCTGCCAGCGTGGAGTCGATGTCGCGCCGCATATCCCAACGCTTGTGGCATCGGCCGTCATCTCCACACCCAGGTCTTCCGGCTGGCTGATGAAATAGCTCCTGGCATTGGCCGCTCTGCAGACCTCAAACAACGCCTTGCCGTTGCTCGACTTCTTGCCGCTCACGAAGAGTATCACGTCGTGCCGTGAGGCAAATTCCCGCATGTGAGGAATACGGTTGGCCACTTGCCGGCAGATGGTGTCGAACGTCTGCAGCTCGTCCGGATTCTTCATTTTTCGGCCAATGGCTGCGCTCAGGTCCCGGAACTCATCGACCGACATCGTCGTTTGCGAAAACAGCCGTACAGGACGTGCAAAGTCGATTTTGCTCAGTTCGTCATCATGCTCGACGACGATGGCCGAGTTCTCCGTCTGGCCCACAAGACCGACTACTTCGGCGTGGCCGTGCTTGCCGAAGATTACGATTTGGGCCGATGGCTCATTCTCGTAAATCCGCCGTATCTTTCGTTGCAGCTGCAACACTACGGGGCAAGTCGCATCGACGATTTCGATGCCTTGGCGTTCGGCCAGTTCGTAGGTCGATGGCGGTTCGCCGTGAGCCCGCAGCAGGACTGTCACATCGTGTAGCGATTGCAGTTCCTCGCGGCTGATGGTGACCAGCCCCTGCTCTTCCAGCCGCTTGACCTCTTGGCTGTTGTGTACGATGTCCCCCAGGCAGTACAGGCTGGGGCGCACCTGTAGCTCGCCCTCGGCCTTGCGGATGGCGCTCACCACGCCCGGGCAGAATCCCGACTCCTTGTCAACCTCAATTTTCATTGGCCAATGGCATCATGCGCCCATTTCAAGACGATTTCGTTCTGTTGGCCGATGGTCAGTTCGCTGTTGTCCAACAGACGTGCGTCCTTGGCCTGGACCAGCGGAGAAACCTCGCGGTGAGAGTCAATATAGTCGCGTTCCTCGACGTTCTTCAGCACCTCTTCGAGTGTCAGCGACGTGTCGCCCTTGGCTTGCAGTTCCAGCAGTCTGCGTTGTGCGCGTACTTTGGCCGATGCCGTGACAAAAATCTTCAGTTCTGCGTTCGGGAAGACCGTCGTGCCGATGTCGCGGCCGTCCATCACGACGCCGCCCTGTTCGCCCATCTGCTGCTGCCATGCCACCAGTTGCCGGCGCACGAATCCCAGTGCTGCAATCGGGCTCACGCACGACGAGACCCGCATCTGGCGGATTTCCTCCTCGACGCACGTGCCGTTCAGGAACGTCGTCACCTTGCCGTTCACCTGCTCTTGACGGATATTGATTTGGCCGATGGCTTTTTCCAGCCGCGCCTCGTCAATCTGCTTGCTCTCGCTGTCCATCATGCCGTTTTGCAGTGCGTAGAGTGTCACCGCGCGGTACATCGCGCCCGTATCGACATAGAGATAACCCAGTTCTTCGGCCAGATTCTTGGCCATCGTGCTTTTCCCGCACGACGAATGTCCGTCAATTGCAATCGTGATCTTTTTCATATTCTTAATCGTTGTTTTATGCATTGTTTTGGCCAATGTCCTTTCCTTGGCCGATGTCCCCGCCCCACGTCAGAACGCGTAGCCCACGCCGATGAGCAGCGAGCCGTCCACCGCATTATAGCTGGCGTAGCTTACCTGGAACTGCCAATATTTCCAGTTCAGGCCCGCTCCGGCCGACAGGCCGCGCAGGAATCCACCGTCGCCCGAATACTCCCATTGGCGTCTGAAGCTGTAGCCCGCCGCCACATAGAAGTCCTCTGACGCAATCCACTCCGCGCCGAAGAGCAGGTGGTTCAACACCCGTTGCGCGTTGCTGTAACGGTGGCGCTCGCCATTGGCCGAAATATAATCCTGTTTCCAGTCGAAGAGATTGATGCCTGTGAGTGAAAAGCAGAACGGCAGGTGCTCCACCTCCTTGGTCAGACCGATGGCAAGCTGTGTCGGCAGGTTGCTGCGCCGTCCGTCCAGCTTGGTCAGCGGGCCGCCCAGATTGGTCACGACCATCGAAAAACTCCGCCCCGACGCTTCGTTGTAGTAGTTTACGCCTACATCCACGCCCAGTGCAAAGGCCGACTCCTGCTCATATTTACTATATATGGCGCGCGCGGAGGCACCTATACGCCATTTTTCGTTGAGCGGATAGCCGATGCCGCCGTGCAGCGCGATGTCCTTTGCCCCGAACGTGCCCGTGGCCGAGCCATATTCGTCGTAGCCGTCAAATTGGCCATAATTCACATATCGCACACCGGCCTGCCACGCACCCTCACTGCGGAACATCCCCGTGAAGCTCGCATAGCCCAGATTGATGTCCGAGACATAGTTCATGTACGACATGTTCAGCTGGCCCTCCATCTCGGGGCAGAGTAGTGCCGGATTCTGGTCGGCCATTGCCGCTTCTGGCTCCACCACACTTACCGCAGTGCCGCCCAACGCAGCCGTGTGGGCCGAAACGGGCAGCTCGAGGAAGCCGTATTCACCCACCTCCTGTGCAAGACCAGCGGAAAAAATAAGGCTCGCTGCGGCCGGAACAAGGATTTTTTTCTTCTTCATTCAATCTTGGCCAATGGCTTGTTCCATCGGCACAAAAATAACGTCATATCCGTTAAAATTGTGTGCAAAAGTACCCTTTTTTTATCGAAACAACAATGTTTTTCGGGAAAATCAAGTTTTTTTTGTACTTTTTTGTCCGACATAAGAAAAAAAGGCGTACATTTGTGCTACAAATTTACCAAAATTAACCAAAAGTTTAACCCAACATGGAAATCAAGAAAGATCCCAAAGTGAATCTCGAAACCAGAAAGACGACCTACGTCCTGACTGGTCTCGTCGGAGCTCTTGCGATTCTCTTCATTGGACTTGAATGGGTTGCTGCCCGTAACGACGTCGTCGAGGAGGAAGAGGAAATCGTGATGACCGTACAGAACAATACTCCACCACCGCCGCCACCGCCGCCAATGCCCGACGTCATCGAGCAGTTGACCGTCGTCGAGGATGACGTGGAGATTGAAGAAATTGAAATGCAGAGTCTCGAGGATGACAACAATACCGTTGTCGAGGTCGTTGACCTTAGTGCCGATTCAGGTCCATCGGAAGAAGAGGAGTCTGAAGGCAACCAGATCTTCACCGTCGTCGAGCAGCAGCCAGAGTTCCCTGGTGGTGAAGCCGCACTGATGGCCTACATCAAGAAGAACTTGAAGTATCCTGCATTCGCAGCCGAGAACGGTATTCAGGGTCGTGTTACCCTTTCGTTCACCGTCGAGAAGGATGGCTCTATCGCCAACATCGAGGTAATGCGTTCTCCTGCTGAAGAACTTTCAAAAGAGGCTATCCGCGTCGTGCAGTCAATGCCTAAGTGGAAACCTGGTAAGCAGCGTGGTAAAGCTGTGCGTGTAAAGTACGTGCTCCCAGTTACCTTCCGTTTGCAGTAAACAATCAACCAATATCGAAGCCCTACCCATCGCGGGCGGGGCTTCTTTCTTATTTAAAATATGTACACGTCCGAAGAACTTTCGCAACTCATTCAGCAGGGTATCGACCGAATTGAATACCCCACATTGGCCCCACACCTCTATGACCCCGTCCGTTATACGCTAGAGACCGGAGGAAAAAGATTGCGGCCAATGCTGGTGCTTATGGCGGCCAATCTCTTTAAGGAGGATGTCAAGCCGGCCATTGTGCCTGCCGTCGGCCTTGAAATGTATCATAATTTCACCCTGCTGCATGACGATGTGATGGACAAGGCTCCCGATCGCCGCGGACGCGCTACCGTCCACGTCAAATGGAATGACAATACGGCCATCCTTTCGGGCGACGC
>CACZAY010000081.1 GCA_902779265.1 uncultured Bacteroidales bacterium
GATTCGTGAAGGCAATTCGTTTTCCATTTTGCAGGATTATGGCCAATATTATTGCCGTGTATGATGTGTTCATAATAGAATGAACATTGGCCAAAAAGATTCACTATTGCTGCCCCCAGCTGCTCCTGTCCAGATTGCGGTAGCTGATGGCCTCCGCTACGTGAGTTGAGGCGATGTTTTCTGCGCCCTCATAGTCGGCGATGGTGCGGGCCACGCGGAGGATGCGGTCGTAGGCGCGGGCAGAGAGGTCGAGTTTCGACATTGCATTCTGGAGCATCCGCAGCGAACGGTCGTCCAACTGGCAGAACTGGCGCATCAGCGACGGCGTCATCTGCGCGTTGCAGTGAATGGTGCGCTGCCCCTCCTCCACCGGAATCGAGCCGAAACGCTCCTCCTGAATCCGACGCGCCTTGAGCACCCGTTCGCGGATTGAGGCCGATGACTCCGCTACGTGAGTGCGCGACATCTCTTCAAACGACAGCGGACGAATTTCAATCTGCAGGTCGATGCGGTCGAGCAACGGGCCGGAGATGCGGCTCAGGTACTTCCTGACCTGCCCCTCGCTGCACGTGCAGTCACGCGTCGGGTGGTTGTAGTAGCCGCACGGACACGGATTCATCGAGGCCACAAGCATCACGCCCGACGGATAGGTCACAGTGTTCTTGGCGCGGGCGATGGTAATCACGCGGTCTTCAAGCGGCTGGCGAAGCACCTCAAGCACCTCGCGGCGGAACTCGGGTAGTTCGTCGAGGTAGAGCACACCATTGTGGGCCAATGAGACTTCGCCGGGCATCGGATTCGACCCTCCGCCGATGAGCGCGACGCTTGAAATCGTGTGGTGCGGCGCGCGGAACGGTCGCTGCGTGATGAGCCCTGTGGCGGCACGCATTCCGGCCACGCTGTGGATCTTGGTTGTCTCCAATGCCTCACTCAACGAAAGCGGCGGCAGGATGCTGGGCAGACATTTGGCCATCATGCTCTTGCCTGCACCCGGAGGACCCACCATGATGAGGTTGTGGCCGCCCGATGCCGCGATGGCAAATGCCCGCTTGACCTGCTCCTGTCCTTTCACATCTGCGAAATCGGCCGGGAACGTACGCTCGGCATTGGCAAAAATCTCACGCGTATTGACTTCAATCTGGTCCAATCCGCCCTTGTCGCTCAGGAATTTGATGATCTGCGTCAGATTATCGGCCGCAAGCACCTCCAGATTGTTGACCACAGCCGCCTCACGCGCATTCTCACGCGGCACGATGATGCCCTTCAACTGCATCTGGCGCGCCAGGATGGCAAACGGCAGACAGCCCGACACGGGCTTCACCTTGCCGTCCAATGACAGTTCGCCCACCATCATATAATGTTCCAGTTTATTGGCCGGAATGACCTCTCCCGCAGCAAGCACAGCCATCGCAATGGGCACATCGTACATCGAGCCCTCCTTGCGCACATCGGCCGGAGCGAGGTTGATGACAATCTGCTTGCGGGGTGTGTGCAGGCCCGATTCACGCAGGGCGCTCTCCATGCGGTCGCGGCTCTCCTTGACGGCGGCGTCGGGCAGGCCGATGATGAGGATACGGCATCCGGGCGACGTGGCTGTCTCGCAATAGACCGGCGTCGCGTCGATGCCTTGCAGGGCGGCAGAGATAGTTTTTACAACCATGGTGTAAGATTAGATTGAGAGTTGATAAATAGGTGTCAGTTTTTTAATTTTTTCGGCCAATGGGAATTTCCATCATTTCTTCTTCAGACTGTTGTTGATCGCACTGTTGAGCGGAGCCTTGTCAAGCCACTTGTAGAGCTCGTCGCCCCACACGTTGTGGACCTGATAGTTGCCGAAGCGGTCCACCAGCACGAGCCACGGCACCTGCGCCACCTGGCAGGTCATGGCCAATGGATGCGCCAGGCCGCCCTTCAGGACGGTGTGCCGGCCCGGGATTTCCTTTGTGGCCAATGTCCATGCCGCGCTGTCCGTCACATCGAGGCAGACCGACATCAGCTCGATGCGGTGCGCCTTGGGGCGGCGTGTGGCCGATTTCTCCCGCTCGAACGTCTCCGCCTTGTCATACAGGCCGTAATCGCGAGCAATGTCGCGGAAGATGTGCAGCGAATCCACCGAAGCGCTGTCGGCCGACGACCAGAAAAGCAACAGCAGGAACTCCGGCCGGTTGCCCAGGATGGAATAGACGCTATCGGCCACAGGCACATCCACACGCGGCAGGCGCATGGTCTTGCCCAGCCCGCGCGACATCTGGTCGAGCATCAGGTTGATGGACTGCATGAGCCACGCCGGCTTGGCCTCATCGGACAGGCGGCCCAGCGTACGACGCACCCTCAGCGAGTCGTGAATCGCGGGAATCGAGTCGCGCAGGAGGAGCGCCCGCAAGACATCGGTCGTATCAACAGCATCCTGAAGGACAGTGCCATCGGCCATAATCCGGACATTGAGCGACGCGCCCGGCAAGCCGTACAGCCGCGCCACACGGCCCCGCGAGTCGTAGAGATAAAGCTCATCGGCATCGAGCGGCGCATGGCCCTGGTACGAGAAATGACCATCGGCCACAGGCAGAACCAGTTCCTCGCACGCCGGAACCGTGTCGCCCTGCACAGAGCGGTACATCTCGTGGCGATCGACAATCAGGGTGATGGTGCTGTCGGCCAATGTATCGGCCACAACTCCCGAAAGCGTATAGGGCGCGCCGCTGGCGACACGCAGGCTGGAGTCCGAGCATGAACTCAGACCCAAAAGACACAAAACAAGCGCAAAATGTGGAATAATGCTTTTCATAGCCGCAAATGTACGACTTTTTGCCCACATGGCCAAATTTCAGTGGGAAAATGTGAGAATTGTACTCTTGGCCGATGGCTTTCAGTCGGGATATTTCCGGAAGTATTCGTCAACTCTCTTGATGTATGCTTGCAGCATGATGAGCATCGAGTCCTGTTTGGCCGAATCCGGTTCCTGCTCAATTTCCTGGCTATAGTCAGCGACCTCTTTTTCCCACTTTTCCGAATGCAGGTATTGGCGCATAAAGGAAATGAAATCGGTCACACGGGAATCGGTCTGCATGGCCGATATGAGCCATTGGCCATCCAACAGAACCAACTGCATGGAGAAATCCATTATGTTATGTCCTTCATTCCAATAGATGACACCGACATTGACGCTGACAGAATCTTCTCGCACCGGATGGATATGGACAGAAAAAACTTTCTCGACGCTACTTTGCCAACCAGTTCCATCAAAATCACAAAGTCCATCCAAATAGCCGATTCCTCCGTCCATTTCTTCTGCGGGAATCTCAAATGCCTCCTGAAGACGTGCTGCAAGTTTCGGCGAGAAATATAGTGGGAAAGAATCCGATGGTGTACTCCAAGTTTTATTTCCGCCAGGAATCGCCATAAACAGATCCTTGCAACGCTGCTCGGTCAAGCCGGCTGTAGCAATCTGACCCGCAAGTTCCGGTGACGCGTCGATGGTGAAAGGCTCGTCGGGCGCATCGGCCCACGTGACTGAATCGGGATAAAGCTCAAAATAGGCATCAATGCCGTGATGCTTGTCATCATCCTTCAAGCCCAACTCGCGGAAGATGGTGCGCCGTTCATTCAATATCCTGCGCGTCCGTTTCTGAAAGTTCAGGCCGTTTTCGCCGAAGTCATCGATGCGCCATTGGCCATCCACAGGCAACAACGAGAAAACAGCAGTCGCCTTTTCGTCCTTTCTGTAATATTTTATTGTCAGTTGGACCTCGACCAATGCCGTGTCTGCGTGCATCGAAACCGAAATGCTGTCTATCTGACATTTATCACTATCCCATCGCGTGAACGGACTCGAATAGAATTCTGGCCATTCACAATACCGATATGCATCCACTTTCACGAACTCCTTCATCATGCTTTGGGCTTTGGCCGTGAAATAATCTGCATTTTGGCCGATGCAGATCGTATCGGCGTTGCAGAAACTGGACTTCCAGAAGATTTCTCTGGCCAACGAGTCGGAAGGCGGCACCAGACTCTCAACTTGTTCGACTGGTGCATCGGCCAAAATAGGGGCACTCTTCTTTCCTGTAGTGCACGATGCGATGGTGGCTGCGGCCACAAGGCAGATGGGTAAAAGGTTGTTTTTCATCGGATTGTGAATTGATTGTTATTTTCTGAACTCCGCGTCGGGCGAATCCATCAGCGAGCGCAGGTAGTTTTCGGCCTTCTGGAGCAGTTCGGGATTGGAGGGCGCGGCGGTGTTGTTGTACCACAGGATGCCACGGATGGCGTAGGGAGCCATCGGCCGCAGCAGGATTTTCTGCCACTTGCCGCTCTCGGTCGCGAAACTGTTCACCTTGGCACCCGGAGCCGTGGCCGAGATGATGCCCACGACGCGCTTGGCCTTGCTGTGCGTGCGGATGGGCGACAGTTGCCAGTCCGTCCACTCGCCCGACGTGGGCGTGAGCAGCATACGCACCTCGGTGTCGGCCGCCGAGAGTTTCAGCCGCTGCATGTTGGTCGTGTCGGCCGCATTGCCCGCAGCCAGCCAGACGTCGCCGAACACCACATCGATGATTTCTTCGCTCTCGCCGTTGCACGTTGCCGTAATCTTGACGGGCTTGACCGACGGTTTCTGTCGGGGCAGGCGGACTTCCCATCGGCCATGACCATCGGCCACAACCTTGAAGCGTTTCTTGGCCAATGTGACATCGACCGTTGCGCCCACGGGAGCCTCGCCCCAGATGCTCACCTCGCGGCCGGCCTGCAGCACGCAGTGGCTGGTGAAGCCGTTGCCCATGCGGAACGGGTGCGGGAAGTGCAGCTCCGACTTGCCGAAGTCCTGCGAGGTGGCCACAGCGATGCCTCGGCGCATGTCCTTATCGACGGCGCAGAAGAAGTGATAGACCACGCCCTGCCACTTGAGGATGAAGGTCTTGTGCGAGAAGAGGTCATCGTAGGCCTCGGTTGGCCAGATGAGGTCGTCGCCCTGCCAGTCTTCCCAATGGATGAGGTCGTGGCTGCACGAGAAGGTGTTGTAGGCCGCGTAGGGGCGCGACGGGTCGAAGGCGCGGAAGTAGAACATCACGTAGAGCGGAGGTTCATTGGCCGATGCCTCGCGGAACTTCACGATCTGCGCATCGCCCGTGATGGTGCCTTTCACCTCGTGGTGGAACACCGGATTACCCGCGTAGCGTGTCCAGTGGCGCAGGTCGTCGCTCAGGGCAAGGCCGATGCGTTCGGCGCCGAGGCCGGTCTCGGGATGTCGGCCATAGGCATTGTAGTAGAGCAGGTATTCGTGGCCGAGGGTGCGTGCCGTGTCGCGATAGACGAGCGGCTTGTAGTGCGTGCCGGTCTCCCACCATTGCACGGTGCTGTCTTTGGGCGACAGGACAGGCGCGTCGAGCACGTCCCACTCCAGCTGACGGCTGCCGTCGCGCAGCTTCTGTTCGAAGGCTTTGGCATCGACATTGGCCATACCGATGTGGAGCGGCTGAGCCTCGTAGCCCTTGTTCTCGCCGCCGAAGTAGCTCATCCAGTAGCGGCCGTCGCATTGGCCCAGACCCTGATTGTCGCTGCCCCATGTCCACTGCGTCATGGCGGGGAATCCGGCACGCTGCTGCTTGTCCCAAGTGCCCTCGCGGAAGGGAAGCAGGCAGCCCACTTCGCGCCAGTGCAGCAGGTCGTCCGACGTGGAGAGCCAGGTCTCGTAGCCCTTGCCGTCGAAGATGACGTAGGTCATGTACCAGCGTTCACCGATGCGGAACACGGTCGGGCAGTCGGTCATGTGGTCGCCGTCCTTGGGTGCGACGACGAGGCCGTACTTGTAGGGCGTCCGGGCATCGTCATAGACGGCCTTCATTTCCTGTTGTGTCTGGGCCAATGCATTGGCCATAAAAATCGATGCGAAAAGTGAGAGAAGAAAACGCATGGAGCAATTGAAAAGTGAAAGTTAAAAGTTGAAAAACGGTTCTGGATTGGTCATCGTCTCCCCTCGGGAAGGTCGGGAGGGGGTCAAATGAATGTTGCAAAATTAACGCATTCTCTTGAGGAAAACAAAAAATGGCCGAAAAAACGGCAAAAAAAGTGTTGAAAAAATTTATGGCATTGATATTTTCGCTATATTTGCCGCACGTAATTTTAAGATACGGTATCGGCCAAAAGCAAGAAACGATGCCTCCTTTACACAATGAAGAGATTAACTACGGGCAGACGGGCCCTGTTATTTTGCTGCATTTCGATGCTGACCTGCGTGTCCCTGCAGGCCGCGTCGCAGTCATCCGCACAACGCAGAAAAACATCGGACAACAGACTCGACGCACAACAATACATGGAGATTTTAGGAGCCGCCGTGCGCACACTACAGACACACTATGTCGATAGCGTGGAGTGGAGTCGTGTGCTGACGGCCGGCATTGACGCGATGCTGGAGGAACTTGACCCCTACACCGAATTCTACAACGAGGAGGAGGAAGAGGACTTCAAGACGATGACCACGGGCGAATATGCCGGCGTGGGTGCCATCATCATGCAGATGGGCGACACGGTGTGCATCAGCGAACCGTACGAAGGAATGCCAGCGGCCGAGGTGGGTCTCTGGGCAGGCGACAGGATATTGGCCATAGACGGCGAAGACATGGTGAAGCGCACGACAAGCTACGTGAGCGAACACCTGCGCGGCGCTCCGGCCACATCGTTCGAGCTGAAGTTTCTGCGTCCGGGCGACGAAAATCCGCGCACCGTAACCGTCACGCGCCGCAAGATTGTCATCGACGCCGTGCCCTACTACGGCTGGCTGAACGACAGCGTCGGCTACATACAGCTCACCAGTTTCACCGACAAGGCCGCCCTGGAGGTGCAGGACGCGCTGGTGCAGCTGCGCAAACAGACATCGAGATTGTGTCCAATGGCGGGTCTCGTCTTTGACCTGCGCGGCAATCCGGGCGGCCTGGTCGATGAGGCGGTCAAGATTGTCGGCATGTTCGTACCGAAAGGCAGCATGGTGGTCGAGACCAAGGCCAAGATTGCCGAGTGGAACAGCACCTACCGCACCTCTACCCCACCCATCGAGCCGGACATCAAGTTGGCCATCCTGATTGACCGCAGTTCGGCATCGGCCAGCGAAATCACCAGCGGCGCCCTGCAGGACCTGGACCGCGCCGTCATCATGGGCGAACGCAGCTACGGCAAGGGTCTAGTGCAGAGTACGCGTCCCCTGCCCTACAACACGCTGATGAAGTTCACATCGGCAAAATACTACATCCCGAGCGGCCGCTGCATCCAGGCCATCGACTATCAGGCCCGGCGTATGGCGCGCTGGGAGGCGGGAGAAGAGACATTGGCCAATGACCTGGGCCGAATCCCCGATTCGCTCACGCACGTCTTCCACACGGCGGCAGGACGCGAGGTGCGCGACGGCGGTGGCATCAAGCCCGATGTGGAGCGGAAAGTGCAGTACGTCAGCAACCTGGGCTTCTATCTGGAACGCGAAAACCGGTTCTTCCACTTCGCCAACCGTCTGCAGGGACGCTACCCCGAGATGCCTGTGGTCGATGATTCCATCTACGCCGAGTTCTGCCGTGAAGTGGTCGCCACGCGGCGCGACACCGTGCTATCGGCCATGAAAATCAATCTGGAGCACGACCTCGACAGCCTGCGCAGCGACATCATCACCGAACTCCAGCAGGAGCTCGAACTGCGCTATCACTTCCGCCGCGGCTACGTGGCTGCCTGCGTCAAGTCCGACTCGCTCATCCACGAGGCGGTGAGCATTCTGGCCGATGACAAGCGCTACCACAGCGTCCTGGCTACACCTGAGAAGAAGAACACAACAAAAACAAACAAAAATAACAAGAAAAAGAAATGAAGAATCTTATCCTGATCGTATCGACGATTTTTATGGCCAATGCCGCATTCGGCCACGACTTGAACAACATCGTCCAGCCGGCTGACAGCGTCAAGGCCGACAGCGCCGAGGGCTTCCGCTTCACGACGGTCGATTCATTGGCCATCACCCCAGTCAAGAACCAGAAGAATGCCGGCACGTGCTGGAGCTATTCGGGCCTGAGCTTCCTGGAGAGCGAGATACTGCGCAAGACGGGCAAGGTGTATGACTTCTCCGAAATGTTCGTCGTCGAGAATACCTACATGGACCGCGCCGACAAGGCCGTCCGGACCCACGGCGACGTGTCGTTCAGCCAGGGCGGCTCGTTCTGCGACATCTTCTACTGTCTGAGCAACTACGGCCTCGTGCCCGACGCCGAGATGCCGGCCGGCGCAATGTACGGCGACACGCTGTCGAACCACAAGGAGCTGAGCGCCATGACCGACCCGCTCGTGAAGGCTGCGGCATCGGCCACAAAACTGCAATTCAGCCCCGACGGCGAGGCGCTGTGGAAGAAGGCCGTGCGCGCCGTCCACGAAATCTACCTAGGCAAGCTGCCGGAGAAATTCACCTACGAAGGCAAGGAATACACACCGCTGACATTCGCCGCATCGACGGGGCTTTCGGCCGATGACTACGTCAGCGTGACCAGCTTCACCCACCATCCCTATTCGACGGGCAACAACATCGGCAAGGGCTTCATCATCGAAATCCAGGACAACTGGCGCTGGGGCGAGAGCCTGAACCTCGAGTTGGCCGACATGATGCGCATCATTGACAATGCGTTGGCCAATGGCTTTACCGTCCTGTGGGGCGGCGACGTGAGCGAAGACGGCTTCACGC
This sequence comes from uncultured Bacteroidales bacterium, assembly GCA_902779265.1. Classification (GTDB taxonomy): domain Bacteria; phylum Bacteroidota; class Bacteroidia; order Bacteroidales; family UBA3663; genus Liminaster. The sequence continues at coordinate 8,705 of CACZAY010000081.1, forward strand.
GCGAAGGACTCGCCGTCTGGCCCGACATGGATGCGCCCGATGCGCCCGGCCAGGACCAGGCCCGCTGGCTGAAGCTGGACCGCAAGGCCAAGGGCGAGGAGCTCACCAAGCGCCCCCTGCCGCAGAAGGAGGTGACCGCCGAGAGCCGTCAGCGCGGCTACGACAACTTCGAGACCACCGATGACCACGGTATGCACATCTTCGGCACGGCCAAGGACCAGAACGGCAACCGCTATTACATGGTCAAGAACTCGTGGGGCAAGACCGGCAAATATAAAGGCATCTGGTATATGACACCAGAATTCTGCGCCGCCAAGACCATGAACTATGTGGTCAACAAGAACGCCATCCCGAAGGATCTGCGCAAGAAATACGGAATCCAGTGAAGCCTCGGCTTCGCTGGGAGTTAATAGTTATCAGTTATTAGTTATTAACGCCATTGGCCAAAAATATCCTGTTTATGGCCAATGTTCCTCGGGAGACGAAAGGCATTGGCCAACAGGATAATAACTGATAACTCTTAACTAATAACTTGAATAAAAAAATTCACTATGCACAACTTTGACAAAACCATCGCCGCATTGAGCGACATCAGCGACAGCGCACTGCACCACTACGGCATCGAGGGCGTCCCGTTCCCCTCGGTTGTCGAACTGGAAGACATCGTCGAGCTGTGCCGCAGCGTGCTTTTTCCGGGCTACTTCGGCAAACTCGTGCTCAATGGCGCATTGCATTATCACGTCGGCGTCAGCGTCGAACGGCTCTACGACAAGCTGGTCAAGCAGGTTATGGCCGGATTGGCCTTCACGCAGGGCGAGGAATTCGTCGAGCAGGAAGTGGCCCGCGATGCTGCCCGCCGACGCACTACGGCCTTCATCGAGAAGCTGCCTGAACTGCGTGAACTGTTGGCCACCGATGTCGTCGCCATGTACCGCAACGACCCGGCCGTCACCAACCTGGGCGAAATCATCCTGTGCTATCCCGGTATGCGCGCCATCACGAACTATCGCATCGCACACGCCCTCGAACGGCTTGACGTGCCGCTCATCCCGCGCATGATTACCGAGTTGGCCCACAGCCAGACCGGCATCGATATCCATCCGGCGGCCACCATCGGCCATTCTTTCGCCATCGACCACGGCACAGGCGTCGTCATCGGCGCAACGGCCATCCTGGGCCACAACGTCACGCTCTATCAGGGTGTCACGCTCGGCGCCAAGAACTTCCCGCAGGAGGAGGACGGTTCGCTCGTCAAGGGCATCGCCCGTCACCCGATTCTGGGCAACAACGTGGTGGTCTATGCCAATGCCACCATCCTGGGCCGCATCACCATCGGCGACGATTCGACCATCGGCGGCAACCTCTGGATCACGCACGACGTTCCGGCCGGGACCAAACTTTTCTACAAGCAACCCAAATGTGATTAATAATTTACACTCAATGACAAGCTGAGTGACACAAAAAACTTCTTATATGGATAAATTTCAGATTGTTGCCAAAACCCTGGCAGGCCTTGAGGAAATCCTGGCCAAAGAGATCGAGACACTGGGAGGTGTCAACATCGTCATAGGTACCCGCATGGTAAGTTTCGTGGGTGACAAGGAATTGCTCTACAAGGCCAACCTCTGGCTGCGCACCGCATTGCGCGTCTTGAAGCCGGTCGAGCGGTTCCGCGCGGCCGATCCCGATGAGCTCTATGCCTGCATCAAGGCCATCGACTGGTCAAAATACGTCGCTGAGGGTCAGACCATCGCCATCGACAACACCATCTTCAGCGAGAACTTCCGCAACTCGCGCTACGCGATTTATCGTGCCAAGGATGCCATCTGCGACTGGTTCGTCGAGCATGGCATGAAGCGCCCCAAGGTGGCTGTGGCATCGGCCGATGTGCAGCTCAACCTCCACATTGCCGACACGGCCGATGCATCGGCTGAGGGTCGCAGCGACTGCCAGATTTCGCTCGATTCAAGCGGCGAACCGCTCTACAAGCGCGGCTACAAGGAGCAGTTGACCGATGCCCCGATCAGCGAGGTATTGGCCGCAGGCATCCTGCTCAAGGCGGGCTGGGACGGCCAACGTGACCTCTACGACCCGATGTGCGGTTCGGGCACGTTCCTCATCGAGGCTGCCCTGATTGCGACCAACACGCCGGCCGGACTCTACCGCAAGGGCTTCGGCTTCCAGCGCTGGACGGTGGGCGACATGGCCTACGACGAGGAGATGTGGCAGAACCTCTACGATGACGACTCGCAGGAGCGCGAATTCAAGTTCCACATCTTCGGTGCCGACATCTCGAAGGTCGCCATCGAGGCTACGGCCGAAAACGTGCGTGCCGCCGGCCTCTCGAAGTACATCACGCTTGAAGTACGCGACTTCGAGGAGACAAAATCGGCCCCACAGAGCGACTACGCGGCCCAGCTCAAGGCCGAAGGTCAGGAGGCTCCGTCATTGATGCTCATCGCCAATCCACCTTACGGCAAACGCCTCTTCACCGACGTACCGACGTTCTACCGCATGGTCGGTTCGGTGCTCAAGAAGCAGTTCCAGGGTGCCGATGCATGGCTCATCTCAAGCGAAGAGAAGGTCACCGTCAAGGACCCACGCACAGGCCTGAAGACCGAGGCCGAGCCGTTCGACTTCATCGGCCTCAAACCATCACTGAAAATCGACCTGAACAACGGCGGCATCGACTGCCAGCTGCGCAAATACGAGCTCTTCAGCGGCAAGTTCGACGATTTCCGCGC